>NZ_LT703003.1:1329023-1661279 GCF_900149695.1 Anderseniella sp. Alg231-50
TGATCTCGTCGACCTGGGCCACGAACTCGGCGCCGTCGGTGTCCGGTGGCGCGGTGTAAAGCCCGTCCACGTCAGACAGCAGCACCAGGCAGGTGGCTGACATCATGGAACTGACGCGGGCGGCGAGGCGATCATTGTCGCCATAGCGGATTTCAGATGTGGCGACGGTGTCGTTTTCATTGATCACCGGCACGGCACCTCGCGCCAGCAGGGTGTTGAGCGTGGCGCGTGCATTGAGATAGCGGCGGCGCACTTCGGTATCGGTAAGCGTCAGCAGCACCTGCGCCGAGACGAGGTCATGATCGGCAAGCGCTGCCTGCCAGCCCTGCGCCAGGGCGATCTGGCCGACGGCTGCGGCGGCCTGGCTCTCCTCCAGTTTCAACCGGGTCCTGCCGAGCCCGAGACGGCGGCGGCCAAGGGCAATGGCGCCGGACGAGACCAGCAGCACCTGGGTGCCGCGGGCACGCGCCTCGGCAATATCGCGCGCCAAACCCTCAACCCACGTCCGGCGCAGCGATCCGTCCGCGTTGACCAGCATGGCCGAGCCGATCTTGATGACCAGCCGGCCGGCGTTTTCCAGTTGTGAGGTCAGGGCCGCCATGACGTGTCTTCCGTGGCGGGTTCACCGTTCTCGTCAAGCACAACAGACTGTTCCTGCTGGTCGCGTTCTTCCTGGCCACGGGCCTTGCGGATCAAGTGCAAGAGGGCAGCCATGGCAGGGCGCACGCCCTGGCCGGTGGCGGCAGACATCAGCAACGGCACCTGTCCGGTGACCTTTTCAAAGTTTTTCCGTTTTTTCGCCAGTTCGTCCTCGCCGATGATATCGGCCTTGTTGAAGACGATCAGTTCCGGCTTTTCGGCCAGGTCGGCGGCGTAGGCTTCAATCTCGCCGCGCACGACCCGGTAGGCCTCGGCAGGGTCTTCCTCAGACGCATCCACAATGTGCAGCAGGCAGGCACAGCGTTCCACATGGCCGAGGAAACGATCGCCCAGGCCGACGCCTTCATGGGCGCCTTCGATGAGGCCGGGAATATCGGCCAGCACAAACGTGGCGGTGTCCACTTCGACGACGCCGAGATTGGGCACCAGCGTGGTGAACGGATAATCGGCGATCTTCGGCTTGGCAGCGGAGACCACCGACAACAGGGTCGACTTGCCGGCATTGGGCATGCCGACCAGACCGGCATCGGCGATCAGTTTCAGGCGCAGCCAGACCCACATGTCGGCGCCGTCCTCGCCCGGATTGGCGCGCCGGGGCGCCTGGTTGACCGAAGACTTGAAGCGCGAATTGCCCCAGCCGCCATTGCCGCCGCGCAGCAGGCGCACCTGCTGGCCTTCCTCGGTCAGGTCGGCAATCAGGGTTTCGCCGTCCTCTTCCAGCACCTGGGTGCCGACCGGTACCTTGAGTATGACATCTTCGCCCATGGCGCCGGTGCGGTTGCGGCCCATGCCGTGGGTGCCGACCTTGGCCTTGAAATGCTGCCGGAAGCGATAGTCGATCAGCGTGTTGAGACCGTTGACCGCTTCGACGAAGACATGCCCGCCGCGACCGCCGTCGCCACCGTCGGGTCCGCCGTGCTGAATGTATTTTTCGCGCCGGAACGACACGCAGCCCGCGCCGCCATTGCCGGATTTCACGTAGACCTTTGCCTGGTCGAGAAACTTCATTTGCTTTGAGCCTTCTGCTCCAGATAGCGGGCCCTGGTCAGCACCATCTTGCGCGATGGCCTGGTCAGGCCGGAACCTTGCGAATAACAGGTGATCTCGCCCTTGTCGACAAAGCCCGTCTTGGTCAGGACGCGCCCGGACGCAGGGTTGATGGTCAGGTGTTCGGTATCGATCTGCTCAGTTGTGTTGACCTCGAACGCGTGCCGGATCACGGCTGTTGCGGCTTCGGTTGCATAGCCCTTGCCCCAGTAATCGAGACCGAGCCAGTAGCCGAAGTCGATCTCGTGCGATGGCTTGTCGTCGCGGTTGGCGGGTCCGTAGCCGGTGCCGCCGATCAGCTCGTCGGGGGCACCTTTCAGGGTTATGGCGAAATTTGCCGCATTTGCCGGCAGCTTGCGCACGGCGCCCAGGAAGTCTTCTGCATCAGACAGCGAGTATGGATGCGGCATGGATGCCAGCATGTGGGCAATCTCGGGGCGGTTCGCCAACTTCACCAGACGCGGGGCATCCGTCTCGCGCAACGGGCGAAGCAGCAGCCTTTCTGTCTCTATCTGGTCCATGTCGTGCAATCCTTGAAATGCCCCCTAAACGGCAAACGGGGAGATGGTGAATTTCCATCTCCCCGTCGGTGTTCATGATGTCATCTCACCGGGGCGATGGGCACCGGTGGTTCGGGCAAAACCCGTTGTCCGGTTGCTTTACTCTGCAGCTGCCGGCATCGGGACAACGGACACGAAGGTGCGTCCGTTGGCACGGGCGCGGAATTCCACGTGACCTTCGGATGTAGCGAAGATGGTGTGGTCCTTGCCGATACCGACATTGTCGCCGGGATGCCATTTGGTGCCGCGCTGGCGGATGATGATGTTGCCGGGGATGACGCGTTCGCCACCGAATTTCTTGACGCCGAGGCGGCGGCCTGCGGAGTCACGTCCGTTGCGGGATGAACCGCCTGCTTTTTTATGAGCCATGAGTTTGCTCCTTTAACAAATCGTGTTCGGTTTACTTCTTGTCCGTGTCGGCTTTCTTGGCAGCAGCCTTCTTGGCCGGCGCTTTTTTAGCAGCCGCTTTCTTGGCGGCCGGCTTGGCCTCTGCCTTGGCTTCAGCCTTTTTGGCCGGCGCTGCCTTCTTGGCCGCAGGCTTGGCGTCTTCCTTCGACTTTTCTTCCTTGGCCGGCGCTGCCTTCTTGGCTGCAGGTGCTGCGGCCTTCTTGGATGGCTTCTTGCCGCCGGTCAGGATTTCGGTGATCTGGACCTGCATCAGGTCCTGGCGATGACCGTTCTTGCGGCGGTAGTGCTTGCGGCGCTTCTTCTTGAAGATGATGATCTTCGGGCCGCGCGACAGGGCCATGACCTGGCCGGCAACGGTGGCGCCGTCGATCATCGGCGTGCCGATTTCGACATTGCCGTCACCGGCAACCATGAGCACGGGAAATTCTACAATGTCACCTTCTTCAGCGCCTGTGCGCTCGATTTCGATGACGTCTTCAGCAGCAACACGATACTGTTTGCCGCCGGTCTTGATGACTGCGTACATTCTTTTAGGTCCTTATCTTTTTTCTCGCCGCGCCTTGCGGTGCTGAAAGGGGTTTGTCTAAACCTCTGTCAGGCTTGAATTTTTATGGTTTTTATTGAACCTCAGGCAGCGCATTTCTCGCAAGCCGGCACCAATTGCCGCTCACGACTGGCGGTTTGGTATATCCAAGGGCCCTGCAAGTCAAGCAAAAGCGGGCTTGAAGGTAACCGCCGGTTACTGTATCAGAGCGCTGCCCTGGCAGGGAAAAAGCCTTAAGAAACCAGGTTTCCGACAGCGCCCTGCCAACGCATCTTAGGAGAGGTGCCAGAGTGGTTGAATGGGGCGGTCTCGAAAACCGTTGAGCGTGCAAGCGTTCCGGGGGTTCGAATCCCCCTCTCTCCGCCAGTTGTTTCATGCAAGTGTGTGTTCTGAAGGCCACTTGGCGGCGAACGACAGGAGTGCAATAGCATGGCAAAAACCAAACAGGCAGGCAATGAAGTTTTCGTGGCCTTCCAGGTCATCCCCCGGGTGCGCGAGGGGAACAATTTCGAGATTGTGGACAAGGCAATCGAGGTCGTTAAGCAGGCCGGTGTGCCGTTTCAGGTGGGCGCCATGGAAACCACCATGAAGGGTGATCTGGATCAGCTTCTGGACATCGCCAAGCACGCGCAGCAAGTGTGTCTTGATAATGGCGCCGTCGAAGTCATTACCAATATCAAGATTCACAACAAGACGCCTGACGCGACCGATACATTCTGCACCTATGATCGCGGCGTCACGCCTGCCAATCACATGTTTGTCGACAACGGTTCGACCTGAACTCCCAAAACCGGGGACTGCAGCTTACCAAACGCCTACGCAACCAAAATCACGGCGGTTGTGGGTACGCCGTCGCGTGTTTCAAACCGCATTTCCACTGCCTTGCGTTCGGCTGCCGACAGTCGCCAGTACAACACATCGCGCTCATTGCCGGGTTCACCGGCAAGGCAGAACTGTGTGGTGAGTGTACGCGTGCCGGTAATCACCTTGACGTGGATGTGGGGAGCGCGGCCGGGATAGGGCACCGTGCGGATGGCGCGGAACCGGTAGTGGCACCGGATGCCGGCTTCGGCGCTCCGGCTCCTTGCGATTGCTTCACCCGTGCTCCGGGACCAGTTCACCAGCGGCTGGAACTGGCACTTATTATGAACACTGCATTCATTTCGAGTTCAGACTCACATCGCTACCTTCCCCTTAAATCAATGAGGCATCCCGGCAGATAAGCAAACAAGAATACGGATGCCCGAATGTGAGGATAAAACAATGAATACCAAACCGGTCACGATGCTGGGTCTTGCAGCTGCCGCGTTCATGATAGCCAGTGGTTTTTCCGCAACTCCAGCCGAAGCGCGTGCCCAATGCATCTTTGTAGCCACCAATGGCGGAACCTGGGCCGTTGCCACCCAGGGGTCAGCACGCAGAATGTCCACCGCCTGCCGCAGGGCCAAGCGCCGTTGTAATCGCAAGCTGAACCGGGCCAAGCGCCGTGGTGAATTTCGCCGCAGCGGAACGCCACGTTGCCACAAGCACTCGGGACGCGGTGTGAGCTTCTGAGCACGGGCACTTTTTGCATCGCAGATCAGTTGCCGAAACGCGTTGAGGCCTCTTGAATAGAGGCCGCCAGGCATTGAGTGTGACAGTAGAGCAGATTTCACGTTTATCGCGATGTTTCACCGGGCAAAAAGAACCAGTATTGGACTTCACTTCATCCGTCCGGGCAAACCAGACAAGAACGCGGTCGCGGAAAGCTTCGACGGACGGCAGCTTACCAGACGCCTAAACTATCAAATTCACTTTGGTTGTGGGCGCGCCGTCGCGTGTTTCAAACCGCATTTCCACCGCCTGACGCTCGGTTGTCGACAGTCGCCGGTACAGAACATCGTTCTCATTGCCGGGTTCACCGGCAAGGTAGAGCTGCGTGGTCAGGGTACGCTGACCGGTAATCACCTTGACGTGGATGTGTGGCGTGCGGCCCGGATAGGGTACCGGCCGGATGGTGCGGAACCGGTATTGGCCGTCCTTGCCGGTGACGTGATGGCCGAACCCCTGAAATGCGCTGTCGCGCGGTGTGTCGCGATCATCGCCGGTGTGCAGGTACCGGCCATTGGCGTCGCACTGCCAGATTTCCACCCGTGCGCCTGATACCGGATTTCCATCTCCATCCGTCACTTGTCCGGTCAGGTAGATGATCTCGCCGCCGGCCTCGCGCACCTGGCCTTCTGTGCGCACAAGATCGTTGTCGGCATCATCGAACCGCATGTCAGGTTCCGGATAATAAGGGCCTTCCGTTGCGCCCGGTGTGGCGACCAGGGCCTGGGCCGCCTGCGGCATCACAGCCGCTGCAACGCCTGCCGTTGACGTTTTCAGAAATGTCCTGCGTGTGCCTTTGCCCATTTGGTGTACTCCCGCATCAGGTTGTGCCGCGCTGGATAGTATGTAGGTATCCCTGCATCCGGACTGAACCTCTGCGCGACTTGATTGCCGGTAAACTTTTCGTTTTCCGGCTGGCAGCGATTGATCCGGGCACAGTCACAAGTGTCAGGAACGTGATTTGCGCTCGCGCCGGAATACCGGAAACCATGGACCGAACGAGTGACCGTTTTGCGATTGTAGCCAGTCATGCACCCGAGTCTGAAAGTTATATTGATTCTGCTCGCAGCGTTTGCCTCTGGCACTGCGAAAGCCGCACAAGAGTTTGATCTTGTCGCCATTCCTGCCGGCACGGCTCAGCTTGGTGATCGGAGCGGCGATGCCAACGAGGTCCTGCGGTCTGTCAAAATTCCGGCCTTCCGGCTGATGCGCACGGAGGTGACCAACCGGCAATTTTCGCGTTTCTTCCTGGCCAGTGGATACCGTACCACCGTCGAACAGGCAGGCAAGGCGCATGTCTGGTGGACCCGCTGGGACCAGAAATCAGGCGCGAACTGGCGCCGTCCGCAAGGCCCGCAGAGCAGTCTTGACGGCCTTGCGGATCACCCCGTGGTGCAGGTATCGGCCAGGGATGCGGAGGCTTTCTGCAAGCACCATGGCCTGCGCCTGCCGAGCGAAGAGGAATGGGAATATGCCGCGAGGGGGCCGCAGGGACTTCGATACCCGTGGGGAAACAGGCTGACGCCTGCTTCCCTAGCTGAACGGTCCAATGCCGGGACCTATGCGTGTTGTGCCGCGTCAGACGCGGACGGGTTTTTGCGCACCGCGCCGGTCGGTTCCTTTCCGCGTGGCCGCTCGCCCTTCGGCCTGGATGACATGGCCGGCAATGTCTGGGAGTGGACGTCGAGCCGGTTTCCGGGTTCGCCCGGCATGCGTGTCATCCGCGGCGGTGGCTGGGGCAACAACCCCTATTGCCTGCGAGCCGCCTATAGGCACGGCAACCCGCCCGATATCGGCCTCGACATGGTGGGGTTCAGATGCGCTGCCGATTGAACGCGCACTGATTTCTTCAGTTGCAATACATTAACGGGTCATATTTCCTGCCACTGAACTGAAATCCTAAAAACCTAAGGAATGCAGCATGGCGATCAGGACGGCAATCATCGGGCTTGGGATCATGGGACGCAGGATGCTGGAGCACATGCTGCTGCATGACGGGTTTGCACCGGCGTATCTGTGGGACCCGGATGCCGAGAGCTGCCGGCTGGCGGCGGAGATCGCGCCGGACAGTGAGATCATGGCCAGTGCCGACGCCGCCATCGAGGCTGCCGACCTCGTCTATCTTGCCTGCCCGCCGGTGCCGCGCAAGGCCTTCGCGCTGGCGGCAGCTGCGGCAGGCAAGGCGGTGTTTCTGGAGAAACCACTGGGGGTTGATGTCGATGAAAGCACTGACCTGGTCCGGCAACTGACCGATGCCGGGATCCCGGTGGCAGTCAACTTCACCCAGGCCGCAGGGGCCGCCCTGACCCAGATTTCCACCGCTGCCGACGCCGGGGACCTGGGAGACCTGGTCGGTGTCGATATTGTCGTGACCTATGCCAACTGGCCGCGGAAGTGGCAAAGGTCAGCCGACTGGCTGCGGTTCCGGGTCGAGGGCGGCATGACGCGGGAAGTCATTTCGCACTTCCTGTTTTTCTCGGAACGGGTTCTCGGACCCTTGTCGCTGGTCTGGGCGCAGCCGTCATATCCTGCTGACGGCACCTTATGCGAAACCCACATGCTGGCCCGGCTGGAAACCGCAGACGGGCGTCCGGTCACGGTCATGGCCAGTGTCGGCGGTGCCCAGCCTGACCGGCAGGAACTGACCATCAAGGGGACTGGCGCCAGCCGCCGGGTCACGGAGTTTTATCGCGATGCGATGTCGGACGGCGGCGAGTTTTCAGCCGTAGCCGCCGAGCCCGGAGACCCCCGGGCAGTGAGCCTGAAAGCGCAGCTTGATGATCTGTTACTGCTTGTCGACGGACAGCCAAACCGGCTGGCAACGCTTCAGGAGGCGCTGAGGGTGCAGAAGCTGGTCGAAGCCATGCTGGCCGGATGCTGAGGCGTCCCTGATTAAGGAATTGTGTTTTCCACTGTCCACCGCTTTACACACTCCGGCATTGCCACGCGCATCACAAAAGGCAAGATTGTAACTGCCCGTGTGGCGCAAGGTTGAGATATCGAATGGTGACGGCACTGCTGCGCGGCTTGTGAACAGGCCGCAGTCGAGGTGAGGATATGGCCACCAAATGGATAATCAGGAAATACGAGAGCAATGCCCTGAAATGGGAAAAGGTACTGCCGGGCAACATGTCAAACAAACGTGTTGAATCAGTCCTGCAACGGCTGGTGTGCATGAACCTGAGTACCGACGAGATCCTGTCATCGTCCCTGAACGCGGAGGCACCGGGACGCACCAGCCATCTTGACCGGGTCGGCAGCGGCACGCTGTTCATATACGGACACAATCCCTACTACACCGCTGAACACCGGCAGGCGGTTTCAATATGACAGTCGGCTGGTAGTTGCAAAAACACTGAAACCCTAGTCGTCAGCAAATTCGTCGGAATAGAACGACATCATGATTTCCAGGGCGTCGGACAGGTCGCCGCCTCTGGCGCGGGTCCAGAAATCCGCGGAGCCGAGGTCGGAATAGCCTTCGAATTTTGCCAGATCGGCCGCGTCTGCGTTGCGGAAACCCATGGACCAGTCTGGAAAATTCCGTTCTGAAATCTCGCCCTGTTCCAGCACGACCTTGGTGTGGTGGCGCTTGTCGGCCTCGATCCTGGCGAAGGCGGCGAGTACTTTATCTTCCGGTCCCTCCAGCAGCTGCATGAAGTTTGCCCGGTTTTCCGACGGGGTGAACTTGTAGATCAGCAGCCCGGTGATGCCGTCTTCGGTATTGTAATCACGGCTTTTTTTCAGGATGGCGGTGAGATCGTCCTCGCTCATGGGACGGGCGGCCTGGCTGACATAAATCAGGTGGTACATGGGTATTATCGCCTTCATGCGTAGTTCAATCGACATCGTGCCATGCACAGGCACCGGTGGATTACCGGCAGGCATATACGCATCTGTGGGCGTGGCACAAGTGCTGTGTAACGGGTTAGGCCGGCCTGCGGATCAACATGGCCATGTCAATCGTGTCGCTATTGTCGAACAATTATCTATTTCACATTATCAAATTTGATTTGAGAATGCGAAATACTATTGACTCTGATGGGCCGTCTGAGATTGAATGTGTCAGCTTCTTCGACAAGGTGAACTGGATTGACGAATGGCAACCGGCGCAAAATCGGCAGTGAACACTGAGCCTGTTGAGACAGGCGCGCCTGACGGCCCGGACACGGTGCCGCCGGAGAAAATGCCTCGCACCATCCAGTCGGTTGAACGCGCACTGGACATTCTGGAAATCCTGGCGGATGCCGATGGCGAACTGGCGCTCAACGAGCTTGCCGCCGGCGCGCAGCTGAATTCGTCGACCTGCCATCATCTCCTGGCCACCCTGGTAAAGCGCGGCTATGCCGGCCAGACCTCGCGCACCCGCAGCTATTTTCTCGGCCCCCGCATCACCGACCTGTCGGACAGCCGGCTGAAACAGTTCAACCTGTCCGAAATCGCCATGCCGGAACTCAGGCGCCTGAACGACACGACGCTGGAAAGCGTGCACCTGGCGGTTCTGCAAGGCACATCACTGGTGACCTTTGCCAAACTCGATTCCAAGCTGCCGATCCGGGTTGGATCGGATGACGGCATGAAGGCTGATGCGGCGCACGCCACGGCGACCGGCAAGGCCATCCTCGCCTGGCTGCCGGAGCCTGAAATTGCCCGGGTGATTGCGCAGGGCGGGCTGAAACGGTTTACCGACAAGACAATTTTGACGATCTCGGAGCTGATGGAAGATCTGCGGCTGGTGCGCCGCAACGGCTATTCACTCGACAATGAGGAGTTCCAGGCCGGCGTCGTGTGTGTCGGTGCCGCCATTCGTGATCACGCCGGTGCGGTGATCGGCTCGGTCAGCGGGTCCATGCCGCGCATGCGGGCTGACGGCGATCACATGGTCAAGGTCAAACACGCCGTGCAGGACTGCGCGGCGCGAATCTCATCGCGGTTCGGCAACCCGGAACCGGAGCCAACCCACACCTGAAAACAGCAAGCGCAACAAAATGCGCTGGAAAAAACACGAACGAGGAGACGTAAAAATGGCAATGCCGATTGATGTAAAGACCAGCACCGACTATCCGATCCCGGAAACCATGAAAGCCTGGGTGTTGGGCAATCCCGGCGACATCTCCTTGCAGGACAAACCGGTTCCGGCCCCTGCCAGGGCGGAAGTGCTGGTGCGCATCGACGCGGTGGCCATTTGCGCAACCGACCTTGAGATCATCCATCACGGCCCGCCGGCGCAGATCAACGGCCAACTGCCGTTCAACCAGAATTTCACGCCTGGCCATGAATATATGGGAACCGTGGTCGCGCTCGGCCCCGGCGTTGACGAGTATGCAATCGGTGAACGGGTTACCGTGGAAATTCATGCAGGTTGTGGCCAGTGCAAGCGCTGCCGCGAAGGCATGTACACCTCGTGCCACAATTACGGGAAAAACTATGGTGACGTGAACAAGGGCCACCGGGCCAACGGTTTCACCACCGATGGCGGTTTCTGCGAATACCAGGTCAACAACATCAACACGCTGGTGCACGTCGACGACAACATGTCGGACGAAGAGGCAACCCTCGTCGTGACCGCCGGCACAGCCATGTACGGGCTCACCGAACTGGGCGGGCTTGTCGCCGGTGAAAGCGTGGTCGTGACCGGACCCGGTCCGATCGGCCTGATGGGCGTGGCTGTGGCAAAGGCCATGGGCGCTCAACCGGTGATCCTGACCGGTACGCGCGACAACCGGCTTGAAATCGGCAAGCAGCTTGGTGCCGACCACGTCATCAATGTGCGCAAGGAAGACCCGGTCGAGGCGGTGCACAAGATCATGGGCGGCAAGGGCGTCGACTATGTGGTCGAGTGTTCGGCGGCGCCCAACGGCATCAACGAGGCGGCACAGATGGTCAATCGCGGTGGCCGTATCTGCCTGGCAGCGTTCCCGCATGAATCGCCTGCAGTGGATGTAGCCCACCTGGTGCGTAACAACATCTATATCTTCTCCATCCGTGGCGAGGGCAAAAGCGCCACCCACCGGGCCGAAGCCTATATGCGGCAGAAACGCTTCGACGCGACGCTGATCCACACCCACACGTTCGACATGGGCGATTTGCCTGAAGCGCTGCGTTACGCCAAGGACCGGGTGGAAGATGCCATCAAGGTGGTGGTGAAGAACGATCATGCGCAAAGCCAGCGCGCAGCGGCGGAGTAGCACCGACTGCAGTGTACAACAGCGGAGACGCCCGATGCTGACATGTGACCAGTACCATATGCCGACCAGCCTGGCCGACGCACTTGCCATGTGGCAGGACGCTGCAGACGGCACAAGGCTTGTAGCCGGCGCCACCGACATTCTGCCGTGGGCGCGGGAAGGCCGCGCCGGGGATGTTCACCTGCCGGCCATGATAGACCTCTCCCGCGTGCCTGAACTGGATGGTTATACGGTCAAAGACGGCCGCATCCGACTGGGCGCCAACGTCGTCTACCAGCAGTTCCTGAGCGATGAAAAGCTGCGTAAATTGCTGCCGTGCATGCCCTATTGCGCGGTGTGGTTTGCCGACGACCAGATTCGCGAACAGGCGACCCTGGCCGGCAATATCGTCAATGCCTCACCGGCGGCAGACGGTACCCCGCCGATCCTGGCGCTGAACGGCGAGATTGAAATTGCCCGTCTTGACGACGGCGATGTCGCCAGTCGCAGTGTTGCCATCGGTGATTTCATCAAGGGGCCAGGTGCGACCGACCTCAAGCCGGGGGAAATTGTCACTGCCGTTACCTGTGACACGCTGGAAGGCTATGGCGGATCGTTCCAGAAGGTCGGCCAGCGTCGCTCGCTGGTGATCTCCTCGGTGTGTGCGGTTGCCTGTATCAAGCTGGACGAAGCGACCGGAACCGTTGCCGATATCCGCCTGGCGCTCGGCGGCATCAGCCCGGTGCCGCTACGCCTGAGCAGTGTTGAACAAGCGCTCACAGGCAAGCGGCTGACACGCGAGATGATTGTCGAAGCAAGCCGGTCACCTGCAGACCTGGTGGCCTCGCGCACCCGCCGCGAATACCGGCGTGTTGTGGTTCGAGGGTTTGTAGAGGCTGCCATCGAGGATGCGCTGGCTGACTGCGGAGCAGCCCTGCCAAATGCCGAAACCAGGGAGACAGCAAATGTCTGAACAAACCCAAACCGACCTGCAACTGGAATTCAGGATCAACGGGCGCAACATGAAGCGGCGGGCAAAGCCGCACCAGCGCCTGCTGGACTTCATCCGTGACGACCTTGCCCTGACCGGTGCCAAGGAAGGCTGCGGCGCCGGTGAATGCGGCACCTGCTCGGTGTTCGTCGACGGCAAGCTGGTCAAGTCCTGCCTGATGCCGGTGGCCAAGATCAACGAGGCGACAATTGAGACGATCGAAGGCCTCACCGGATGGGGTGGAGACCTGACGCCGGTGCAGAAGGCGTTTCACAAGACCGGCGCCAGCCAGTGCGGTTACTGCATTCCCGGCATGGTGATGGCGGCAACCTCGGCCCTGCGCGAAAACCCGAAAGCCGACATCGAGGAAATCAAGGAACGCCTAGGCGGCAATATCTGCCGCTGCACCGGCTACACCAAGATTTTCGAAGCTGTCGAAATGGCCCGTGACGTGCTGTCGGGCGAGAGCAACCCAACCGTTTTGGAAGCCGACGGTGCGGGTAAATCCTATATCGGCAACAATGTCCGCCGCCTGGATGCGCCGAGCAAGGTTGCCGGCCGGTTGCGTTATGCGGGCGACATGGTGATGCCGGGCATGCTGCACATGCAGGTGCTCAGAAGTCCGCATGCCCATGCGCTGATAAAGTCCATCGACACAAGCGAGGCCGAAAGCCTGCCCGGCGTGGCCTGTGTCGTTACCGCTGACGACGTGCCCGGAGAAGACGGCTTCGGCGTGTTTGTGCACGACCAGCCGATCATGGCGCGTGGCCGGGTGCGGTATGTAGGTGAAGCCATTGCCGCCGTTGCTGCCGATGACGTGCTGACGGCGGCGCGTGCGGTATCCCTTATCAAGGTCGAGTATGAACCGGTTGCAGCGGTGTTTGACGCGGAAGAGGCCATGCAGAACGGGGCGCCGGTGGTGCATGAGTATGCGCCGGACAATGTCGTAAAGCACATTCCCATTCGCAAGGGTGATCTTGAACAGGGTTTCGCGGACGCCGACCTGGTGGTCGAGCAGAGTTATGACACCCAGGCGGTTGAACACGCTTACCTGGAGCCGGAAGCGGGTATCGCCTATGTCGATCATGACGACGTGGTCACGGTCGTGTCGCCGAGCCAGAACATCACCCATCACCGGCACATGCTGGCCAAGATCATCGACAGGCCGATCAACAAGGTCCGGTTCATCATGAGCCCCGTCGGCGGCGGTTTCGGCGGCAAGGAAGACATGATCTACCAGGGCATGCTGGCGCTGGCGGCGATGAAGACGGGCGCACCTGTGCGGCTGGTTTACACGCGGGAAGAATCCATCATTTCAACCGCCAAACGCCACCCGGCACGCATCACCTACAAGATGGGGTTGAAGCAGGATGGCCGCATAACCGCCGTGTCCTTCAGGATGGTCTGCGACGGCGGCGCCTACGGGCTTTCGACCGAAGGCGTCATGCGCAAGGCCGCCATCCTGTCGTGCGGACCGTACAATGTGCCCAATGTCCAGATCGACGTGTACGGCATCTACACCAACAACACGCCGTCAGGCGCCTTCCGTACATTCGGCGCGATGCAGTCGCAGTTTGCCACGGAGTCCCACATGGATATCTGCGCGGAAAAGCTCGGCCTGGACCCGTTCGAAATCCGGCGCATCAACATGATGCATGACGGCGCGGTCACCCATACGCAGCAGAAACTGGGATCCGTTTCGATGGGCCGCGTGCTTGACGAGGCTGAAAAGGCGAGCCGCTGGGACGCGGGGCCGGCCGGGATGCGCGGCCAGGAGCGCACTGATCTTGGCGGTGATGATACACGTCCACCCTGCACACTGGGGGCACGGTTCCGCAAAGCGGGTGATGATGATCGCCAGGAGGTGGCATGATGGAACGTAAAATGCGCGGCCGCGGCATGGCGGCAAGCTGGTATGGCATAGCACGCACAGCGACCATCGACCGGGCCGGGGCCTGGGCAGAGCTTGATGACGGCGGCACGGCAAAGATCGTCACCGGCGTTACTGAAATCGGTGAAGGCATCCTGACCCTGCTGGCCCAGGTGGCGGCAGAGGAAATGGGCATCAAGCCGGAAGATATTACCATCGGCGACAATGACACGGCGCGCTCGCCGGAGGCAGCCCATGCCGGCGCCACCCGGCAAACCTACATGATCGGCAACTCGGTTGCACTGGCATGCCGTGATGCGCGCGCCAAGCTGGACAAGGAACTGGCCGATCACTGGGACGTGGAGGCCGACAGTATTGAAGCGTTTGACGGTGAAATCTGGTCAAAAGACTCGAACCTGAAAATGTCCATGGAAGAAGCAGTGGACATCTGCAAGAAGCGCGGCGTCGTGCCGGTGGGATCGGGATCGTTCACCGCCCATGGCACCGGGCTTGATCCGGTCGATGGCTCCGGCAGCCCGTGGCAGGCCTATGTGTTCGGCACCCAGGTGGCGGAGGTTGAAGTTGATACGGTAACCGGTGAAGTGCAGGTGCTGGGCATCTGGGCCTCGCATGACGTGGGCAGGGCTATCAATCCGCGCGGCGTGGAAGGCCAGATCGAAGGTGGTGTCGTGCAGGGGCTCGGGCAGGCCCTGATGGAAGATTACCAGCTCGAGGACGGACATACCAAGACGCACGGGTTTGCAAAGTACATCCTGCCGACCGCGCTGGATATTCCCGAAATCAATACGGTTATCGTGGAAGACCCCGATCCGAAGAGTCCGCTGGGCGCGAAGGGCATCGGAGAACCGGCACTGGTGCCGACCGCACCGGCCATCATGAACGCAATCCATGACGCTGTCGGCGTGCGCATTACGTCACTGCCGGCAACGCCTGAAAAAGTGCTGGCGGCGCTGGAAGCCAAAGCGGCTTCCGGTCAACTGGAAGCTGCTGAATGAAGTGAAAACCGCCGGAAGACAAAATGCACCGGCATATCCAACGGGCCCGTAGCGGGCTCGGTAACCCTGGGAGGAAACCATGAGAAACATGAACCTGAAATCGTTGTTGCTGGGGGCAACTGCATCTGTCTTTCTGCTGGCCGGACTGAATGTCCAGGCGCGTGCGGAATTCCCTGAAAAACCGGTTGAGATGACCGTGTTGTTCGGTGGCACGGCACAGACCATCGGCCAGTTGCTGGCGGACCTGATGTCGAAAAACCTGGCCAACCCCGTGGTTGCAGTCAGCCGCACTGGCGGCGGCGGCGCGGTCGGGTACTCGCATGTCCAGTCGACAGATGCCGACGGCTACAACATGGTGTGGAACTCCAATTCGGTGAGCACGTCGCATTATCGCGGCAACATGAAATTCAACTATGAAGCGTTCACCCCCATCGCCCGGGTGAGCGTCGAAACACCGGCGCTGGCGGTCAGCGCCGATTCCGGCTGGAAATCGCTTAAAGAGATGGCCGATGCCGTCAAGGCCGGCGACAGCAAGCTGAAAGTGGGCATTTCCGGTAACGGCTCGTTCACCCACCTGACGTCTGCAGCCCTGTTCGACAAGATGGGCATTGCCGACAAGGTGGTCTACGTGCCGTACGGCAAGGGCAAGGCGCCGGTTGAACTGCTTGCCAAGCGTGTCGATGCCGCCGTGCAGTGGCCGGGGCAGTTCATCCCGCACCAGCAGGCCGGCAAGCTGTCGATCCTGTGCGTGACCGGCAAGGACCGCATTCCACAGCTCAAGGACACACCGTCATGTGCCGAGGCCGGTGCGACGGACCTGAACATCACCATGTGGCGCGGTCTGGCGGCACCTGCGGGTACACCTGCCGATGTGGTTGCCAAGCTGCAGGATGCAGCCAAGGCAGCGATTGCATCGGACGAGTTCCAGTCAGCCGCCGACAAGATCGGCTTTGAGGCGTCGTTCCTGCCGGCAGACGAGTTCGGTTCGCTTATCGCCTCGGATGATGCCGCGATCAGTGACCTGATGGGCAAGCTGGGCCTGAAGAAATAGGCCGCCCGGCATGGTCTCGCGTCGCTCCGATATCATACTGAGTACCATACTGCTTGTGGTATCGGCACTTTGGTGCTGGGGAGTGGTCACCACCATTCCCGGTGCCGAAGACGGCTCGCGCCTTGGCGCCAGGGGGTTTCCCCTGGGCCTTGGCCTGCTGCTGGGCGGATTGAGCCTGGTCATTCTGCTGCAAAGCCTGCGGCCCGTATCTGCAGAGACCGCCGGCGATGAAGCCGAGCCGTCGGACATCAGCAGTGGTGTTGAAGTCTGGGCAATCACCGCCACGGTCGGGCTTCTGGTCGGATACGCGGTGCTGCTTGAATACACCGGCTTCATGATTGCAACCGCGCTGGTCGTGGCAGCGGCTGTCGGGCCGGTACTGGGCATCTGGCGGCCGAGGCTGATCGCAGGCATGTCGGTCGGTCTGTCACTGGGCATCTATCTGGTTTTCGGCAAGCTGCTCGGTGTCTACCTGCCGTACGGCAAACTTATCAACCTGGCATTCTAGGAGCGCGGCATGGATGCATTCGCCAGCGCCCTGGGGGCCGTTTCAGACCCGTTCACGCTGCTTGCCATCGTGGCCGGCGCGATCATCGGTATCGTGTTCGGCTCCGTGCCGGGGCTGACTTATTCCATGGCACTGGCACTGGTGCTGCCGATCACCTTCAAGTTTGACACCAGCGCCGCCGTCGGCATGTTGCTGGGGACTTACATAGGCGGCATGACGGGCGGTTCTGTATCTGCGATCCTGCTTGGCATACCAGGCACGCCGTCTGCGGCTGCGACCGTGCTTGACGGCTACAAGATGACCCGCAACGGACGCGCCGGGCTGGCGCTGGGCGGTGCGGTTCTGGCCAGCGGGTTCGGTGGCATCTTCAGCCTGCTGGTGATGATCGTCTCGGTTGATCTGGTGGCCCGCCTGGCCATTCAGTTCGGGCCGGTGGAGATTTTCGCGCTGGTGCTGTTCGGCCTGTCGACGATCTGCGGACTGGCTGGAAAATCGCTGGTGCGCGGCATGATTGCCGGTGTCATCGGTCTGCTGCTGATGACCATTGGCCTGGACGACATGGACGGTGTGGCGCGCATGACGTTCGGGTGGACACCCTTGCTGCAGGGCGTAGACCTGCTGGTGGCCATGGTCGGGCTGTTCGCCGTGCCGCAGATCATGAAGACGCTGATCGACTACAAGCTCGACCGGGCGTTCAGGCTGAACGCATCGGGTGTGCGCAGCGAACTGCCCACTTTCAAGCAGTTGCGCAATTCATTCTGGCTGATGTTGCGCTGCTCGGCACTGGGAACCGGCGTCGGCTCGATCCCCGGTACCGGCGGGCCAATCGCGGCTTTCCTGGCGTACGATCACGCAAAACGGTTTTCGAAAGAACCGCAACGGTTCGGCAAGGGCAAGCTGGACGGCGTGATGGCACCTGAATCGGCCAACAATGCCGTCACCGGCGGCGCCATGATCCCGCTTCTGTCACTCGGCATACCGGGTGATCCTGCAACGGCCGTCATGCTTGGCGGGTTCCTGATCCACGGACTGGTGCCGGGGCCGATGCTGTTCACCCACAACAAAGCGGAAGTCTACCTGATCTACCTGGCGATACTGGTCTCGTACATCACGGTGGTGGTGTTCCAGTATTTCGGCATTCGCGGTTTCGTGAAACTGCTGAAAGTACCGCCGCACCTGATGGCGGTGGGCATTCTCATCATGTGTGGCGTCGGGACGTTTGCCATCCGCAATTCGTTTCTCGATGTCTACATGATGGTCGGTGTGGGCCTGATCGGTTATCTGCTGATGCGGGCGCGCATTCCGGTGACGCCGATCATTCTCGGCCTGGTGCTGGGACCGACGCTGGAGCGCGAGTTCCGCACCGCAGTGATCATGTCCGAAGGCAGTTTCGGGGTATTCTTTTCATCTGCCACGGCTGTCATTTTTTACGCGTTGACCATCGCCGTCATCGGGTTCCATTTCTACGGCCAGATGCGCGACGCCAAGAAAACGCGGGATGCGGTAAACGGCAAGAAAGCACAACAACAGGGGGCAGGCTGAAGCAGATGCTCGATACGTCGAAAGAGGCAGATATGGGTGATGCGGCAAGGCTGCGGGCCAAGGCGATCAGCAAGGCCGGCGGGCTCGACAAGGCCCTGGCCGATGGCGTCATCGACGACATGGTCGAGGTGTCATTGTCGGAAGGTCTCGTTCTGGGTCTGCTCAGACAGGGCGTGCGGAAATACTTCGCGATTTTCGGCCACGGCTCGACGGACCTTGGCGAGGTGTTGCGCATTTATGATGAAGAAGGCGTCACCCGGACCGTCAATTGCCGCAATGAGGTGGAGATGGCCCATGCCGCCACTGCACTTTCCTGGCAGTACGGTGAAACCTGCGCCGTCGTCACCTCAATCGGCCCCGGCGCCCTGCAGGCCATGGCCGGCTCACTGGCGGCAGCGTCCAATGGTGTCGGCGTCTACCACATCTATGGTGACGAGACGACGCAGGGCGAAGGCTACAACATGCAGCAGATACCCAAGGAGCAGCAGGGCCTGTTCGGTCAGATCGGTGCACTGATGGGGCAATCCTACGTGCTGCATACGCCCGGTGCGCTGCGTGACTGCATGCGGCGCGGCACGGCGTGCGTGCATCATCCTTACAAGGCCGGGCCGTATTACGTGTTGCTGCCGCTGAACACCCAGCCGCAACTGACCCAGGTGAACCTGGCGACCTTGCCCGGTGCGCTCACTGTTCCGGCCACGGCACCTGCCGACGATATCGCTTATGCCGATGCGCTTGACAGGCTTGCCGCCTCGAAACGCCCGGTGATCAAGGCAGGCGGCGGCACGCGCGGGCATGACGACGTGGTGCGGCAGCTGGCCGAACGCATCGGGGCGGTGGTGGTGCAGTCGCCCGGATCAACCGGCGTACTGCCCGATGCGCACCCGCAGAACATGCATGTGGGTGGTTCCAAGGGATCGATTTCCGGCAACTATGCCATGGACAATGCCGACCTGCTGATTGCCATGGGCACGCGCGCGGTGTGCCAGGCAGACTGCTCCGGTGTCGGCTATCCGAATGCCCAGGCGGTGATCAATATCAACGGCGACCTGTCCGACCTGATGCACTATGCCAACACGGTTGGCCTGCCGGGCGATATTTCCGCAGTGACGTCGAAATTGCTGGAACAGATGACTGGTTCAAACTCGATCGATCCGGCCGCCAGGTCGGATTGGCTTGATGCCTGTGCGGCGCAAAAACAGGCCTGGATCAGGTTCAAGGCGGAACGGTTTGCGGCCGAACCGATTGCAGACGAGGCTTGGGGACGGGACGTGCTGACCCAGCCGCTGGCCATCAAGATTGCGGCAGACCATGCCGCAGCGCTGGATGCAGCGAAGTTTTTCGATGCCGGCGACGTTCAGGCCAACGGCTTCCAGGTCGTAGAAGATAACCGGACGGGAGATACCTACACCGAGACCGGCGCGTCCTATATGGGATTTTCCGTCTCGGCACTGCTGGCCTCGGGCGCGGCCGACGAGCCGCGTTACGGCGTGGCGTTCACCGGTGACGGATCGTTCATGATGAACCCGCAAATCCTGATTGACGGTGTGGAGCATGGTGTCAAAGGCATGATCGTGCTGTTTGACAATCGCCGGATGGCTGCCATTACCGGCCTGCAGCAAGCGCAATACGGCGAGGAATTCCGGACCAACGACCAGGTGCCGGTTGACTATGTGCAGATGGCGTCATCGGTCGCCGGCGTAAAGGCGGTGTTTGCCGGATATGACCAGGACAGCCTGCGCAGGGCACTGGACGAGGCAGGCCAGCATGACGGCCTGTCGCTGGTGCATGTGCCGGTCTATGCCGGCACAGATGCCATTGGCGGCATGGGGGCTTACGGATCATGGAATGTGGGTAACTGGGTTGGCGATGTGCAGGCCCGTTATCTGAAACAGAAAATCTGACCAGGGAAAACCAACGTGTATCAGGACTTTCAGCTTTATATCGACGGCGAATGGGTTTCGGCAAAAGGCGGCGCGACCAAGCAGGTATTTGACCCGGCAAACGAAGACGAGATAGGCAAGATTTCAGATGCCGGCAGCGATGACCTGGACCGGGCGTTGTCCGCTGCGGAGGCGGGTTTTGCAGAATGGAAACAGGCCGGCACCTGGGAACGGGCCGCAAAGATCCGCAAGGTTGCCGACCTGATCCGGGAACGGCTGAACACCATTGCCACGATCATGTCTATCGAGACCGGCAAACCGCTGGCCGAAGCCAAGGGCGAGACCAATGGTGCGGCTGACCAGTTCGAATGGTATTCGGAAGAGACCAAGCGGATTTACGGCCAGCTGATCGGCTCGCGTACCCATGACAGCCGCCTGGCGGTGATCTACCAACCGGTCGGTGTTGTGGCTGCGTTTTCGGCCTGGAACTTCCCGGCCCTGCTGCCGGCGCGCAAGATTGCGGCAGCACTCGCCGCCGGGTGTTCGGTGATCATCAAGCCGGCCGGGGAAGCACCCGGTTCCTGCGCCCTGATCGTCCAGGCCTGTCATGATGCGGGGATTCCGAAAGGTGTGGTGAATTTCGTTACCGGCAATTCAAGCATGATCGCAAAGCATCTGATCTCATCGCCGGTGGTGCGCAAGGTTTCGGTGACCGGATCGGTGCCGGTTGGCAAGGAAATCCTGCACCTGGCGGCGGATGGCGTCAAAAAGGTATCCATGGAACTGGGCGGGCACGGCCCGGTCATCGTGTTCGAAGATGCCGACGCTGAAAAAGCTGCGGAAGTATGCGCCGGCACCAAGTTCAGGAATTGCGGCCAGGTGTGCATTTCACCGACGCGGTTTTACGTCCATGAAGCCAGATATGATGCCTTTGCCGCCAAGTTTGCCCAGGTCGCCAGATCCATCAAGGTGGGACGCGGCATGGACGAAGGGACGCAGATGGGCCCGATGGCCAATTCACGCGGGCTGGAGACCATCAAGACGATGGTTGCCGATGCCGTCGACAAGGGCGCGGAAATCCTGGCCGGGGGCCAGCAGCCGAAGGATTTCAATCGCGGCTTCTACTATGAGCCCACAGTGCTGGGCCGGGTGCCGGACGATGCCATGGTGATGACTGAAGAGCCGTTCGGGCCGGTTGCGCCGCTGACGACATTCACCGAGTACGATGATGTCATGACCCGGGCCAACTCATTGCCGTTTGGTCTGGCCGGATACCTGTTCACCCACGATCTGGGCACGGCGACCCGCGCGTCGGAAGACATGGAGGTTGGCATGGTCGGCGTCAATGAAATGCTGCTGGCAACCGCAGAAGCACCATTTGGCGGTATCAAGGAAAGCGGCATGGGGCGCGAAGGCGGATCGCTTGGCATTCATGACTATCTTGAGCCAAAGTATGTCAAGATGAAGCTTTAACAGGGTTGCCCCGATAACATGTCAGACAGCAAAGAATTCGGTCTCGCCAAGGGACTGACCAACTATGGTGATCGTGATTTTTCGATCTACCTGCGCCGGTCTTTCGCCAGCTCGATGGGGTATTCGCGCGACATGCTGTCGAAGAAGATCGTCGGCATCGCCTACACACCGTCCGGCTACAACAACTGCCACCGGCATTTTCCGGAAATGCTGGAGGCGGTCAAACGTGGTGTCCTGACTGCCGGTGCGTTGCCGGTGGAGTTTCCCACCATTTCGCTCGGTGAAGTATTCCTCAACCCGACCAGCCTGAAGTTCCGCAATCTGATGTCCATGGACACAGAGGAGATGATCCGGGCGCAACCAATGGATGCGGTGGTGCTCATGGGCGGGTGCGACAAGACGGTGCCGGCACAGTTGATGGGTGCCGTGTCTGCCGACCTGCCGGCGGTGCAGATTGTTGCCGGCCCGATGATGACGTCGCGCCACGGCGAGGAGCGCCTCGGGGCCTGTACCGACTGCCGCCGCTTCTGGGGCAAGTACCGTGCCGGCGAGATCGATACGGATGAGATCAACACGGTCGAAATGCGGCTTGCGACAACCGCCGGGACCTGCGCCGTCATGGGCACGGCGTCGACGATGGCGTGTATCGCTGAGGCGCTTGGCATGTCGTTTCCCGGAACCGCCGCCATTCCGGCAGTGCATGCCGACAGGCTGCGCGCGGCGGAGGCGACCGGTATTGCGGCAGTCAACCTGATGGCTCGGCCGGTCAGGCCTTCCGAGATCATCACCCGCGACAGCGTAGAGAACGCATTGCGGGTGTTGCTGGCGCTGGGCGGCTCGACAAATGCCATTGTCCACCTCACGGCCATTGCGGGCAGGGCGGGCATCGACATCCCGCTGACCTGGTTGAACGAGCTATCCGAGACAACACCTGTGCTGGTCAACCTGAAGCCGGTCGGATCGCACTACATGGAGGACTTCTTTTATGCCGGTGGCCTTGGCGCGGTACTGCGTGAACTGAAACCGTTGCTGAACCTGGATTGCGCGACCGTGACCGGTGATACACTGGGAGAGAGACTTGACCAGCCTGCGGAACCTGCTGATCGCAAGGTTATCTCCAGTGCACGATCACCGCTCGAAGCCAAGGGCGGCCTGGTGGCGCTGTTCGGCTCACTGGCACCGAGGGGGGCGATTCTGAAACGGTCGGCTGCCGATAACACGCTGTTCGAGAAGGAAGGCCGCGCCGTGGTGTTCAGTTCGCTGGAAGATCTGGCCGCCCGCATCGATGATCCGGACCTGGACGTGACGGCGGATGACTTTCTGGTGCTGCAGAACGCCGGGCCGACAAGCCCGTCGGGCATGCCTGAGGCAGGCTACCTGCCGATCCCGAAGAAACTTTCCTCGCAAGGGGTCAAGGACATGGTGCGGATATCGGATGCAAGGATGTCAGGCACGGCTTTCGGTACGATTGTGTTGCATGTGACACCGGAGGCGGCACAGGCCGGGCCATTGGCGCTGGTGCAGAATGGTGACCGCATTCGCCTGTCCGTCGAAAACAAGACGATTGACCTGCTGGTGGACGAGGAGGAACTGGAACGGCGCCGGGCAAGCTATCAGTCCAGTGCGCGTGACGCAGCGACTTTGCGTGGCTACGACAAGCTCTATGCCGAGCAGGTGCTGCAGGCAGATGAAGGTTGCGATTTCGCATTCATGAAACCGGTGCAGGATGACCGATGACAGCTTCAGGTGGGTCGTGCTTTTCGGCTGCTGGTTGCTGTACTTCGTGTTTGGCTTGAGTGTCACCAGCCTTGCGCCGCTGGTCGGTGAAATCACAAGTGAACTCAGTTTAAGCCGGGCCGACATGGGGATGGTGCTGGGCGCCTGGCAGTTTGTCTACATTTTCCTCGCCATTCCGGTCGGCTTTGCGCTGCAGCGCCTGGGCGCCGGAAAGATGTTGATACTGGCTGCAGTGATTATAGCTGCATCCGGCATCAGCCGGTCCCTGGCCGAAAGCCACTGGTCGCTTCTGGCCGCCGTTGCTGTTTTTGGCCTGGGAGGCCCGGTGGTTTCTGCCGGTGTGCCGCAGACGGTTTCAAAATGGTTCACCGGCAACCAGCGCGGCCTGGCCATGGGCATTTACATAACCGCTCCTCCGATCGCCGGCATAGTGACGTATTCCCTGACCCAGAGCACGCTGCTGCCGGCACTCGGTGACTGGCGAGCCGTGCTTCGGCTGTGGGCGCTGTGTGCAGCGGTGGCCGGCGTCATCTGGTTGCTGATCTGGTTGGCGGGCAGGCGAATTGACCGTAAGCAGGCGACCCGCAGCGAGACTCCTCGCGCATACAGGCTGGCCGATGCGGCGGGCCTGTTTTCCCATCGCAACACCTGGTTGCTGCTAGCCGTCGGCATGGGCGTGTTCACCATAGACCACGGGCTTCGCAACTGGTTGCCCGAGATATTGGTAGCCAGTGGCCTTACAGCCGCGCAGGCCGGCTATCTGGCCTCCATCGCGGTCGTGTGCGGGGTGGCCGGTGCCCTGCTGTTTCCGGCAATGGCCGTGGCCCGGCGACGGCGCAAGGTGCTGATCTCCATGTTCGTGATGTCGGCAATGGGCTGCATTGCGCTGCAGGGATGGTCCTACCCGTTGCTTGTTGCCGGGCTGGTGCTGGTCGGTGCCTCTTCCGGCGCCATGATGACGATCAGCATTCTCACCCTGATAGAGCAGGACTATGTCGGCCCGGAGCGGGCGGGAATAGCGGGCGGGATTTTCTTCTCGTTCGCCGAGGTCGGCGGTGTCATGGGACCGGTGATGTTCGGCCTCCTGCATGACCGCACCGGCGGGTACGATGTCTCGCTTTATGTGCTGGCGTGTGTAGCGCTGCTGTTGTGCGTGCTGGTACAGGCAATTCAGCCAGCCAGGCCTAGATCAGGATGATTTTTGGTTGAATCAACCAAAAATCATAAACCTGATCGCTTTTAAAGTGTTAGAGCAACTTTATGGGTTCAGTTGACCCCATGTTGCTCTAGACCGGCCTGGTGAAGACTGCTGTCAGTCTTCGTCGTCCAGTATGCGTTCTGCCGCGCCGTCGAGGTCGTCGTACTGGCCGTTGCGCAGGCTCCAGATGAAAGCTGCCAGTCCCAGGCATCCGAGAAACAGGGCTATGGGGATCAGGAACATCAGAAGGTTCATTTCATGACCTCCAGCCTGGCCGGTGCGCGTGGTCCGCGCTCCATGGTTTCTTGCCGGGCTGCACTGGCGGTTGTAGCCGGGAGGATCTCATCACGGTTCACCAGGTTCAACCGCAGGCTGTTGGCAACCACCACGATGGATGATGCCGACATGGCAATGGCGGCGATGAGCGGGGTGACATGGCCCAGCACGGCAAACGGGATGGCGATGCAGTTATAGCTGATCGCCAGCGCGAAATTCTGCCGGACCGTCCTGCCGGTCCGCCGCGCGACGGATAGTGCGATCATGATCGAACCCAGCCCCTTGCCGGTAAACACCAGATCGGACGAGGCGCGCCCGACATCAGACCCGGAGGCAGGTGCAATCGAGACATGGGCCGCACTCAGAGCGGGGGCATCGTTGAGGCCGTCGCCGGCATACAACACCTTGTGGCCCGCGCGCTGCAGCTCTTCGATGCGTGCAAGCTTGTCGGCGGGTTTCAAGGCAGCACGGGCCCTTGAAATACCAAGTGTCGCTGCCGCGCTTTGTACAGGTGTGTCGGCATCGCCTGACAATACTTCCAGGTCGAGACCGGCAGCCCGCAAGGCGGCAATGGTAGATGGCGCATCGGCGCGCAGGGTATCGGACAACCGGAAACTGACCAGGTCACCGCCGGCAACTGCGAAGCACACTTCACTGAATTCATGATCGGTAGCAGGCTCCTGTGGGGCGGCAATCTCCGCCACCCAGTCGCGCCGGCCAAGGCGAATCTTCTTGGCTTTCCACACAGCTTCCAGACCAAAGCCTGCATGTTCCGCCACATCTGACAACAGCAGGCCGGACCGGTTTTCACGCAAGCCAGCAACTGCCTTGGCAGCCGGGTGTGATGACAGGCCTGCCAGCAGGCTCGCCAGTGCGTGATCGGTATCACCGCCACCTTCGACACTGGAAATATGCGGCATGCCAAGCGTCAGCGTTCCGGTCTTGTCGAATACAGCGGTGTCGACTTCGGCCAGTTTCTCAAGTGCTGCGCCGTCCTTCACCATCACGCCCGACCGGTACAGCCGGTTGGCGGCGACGACCTGGGCAATCGGAACCGCCAGGCCGAGCGCGCACGGGCAGGTGATGATCAATACGGCAATCGATACGTAAATCGAGGTGTGCCAGTCGCCGCCGGTTGCAACCATCCAGCCGGCAAAACTCAGCGCTGCCAGAATGTGGACAACGGGTGCATAGATACGCGCGGCCCGGTCGGCGATGCGGACATAGCCGGACTTGCTGTGCTCGGCAGCTTCCATCATGGCCATGACTTCGGCCACGAACGACTTGTCAGCGCTTCGGACAACCCGCAGGGTCAACGGCCCTGACAGGTTGAGCACGCCGGCCTCGATTTCAAGTCCCGGCGAGGCTGCCACGCTTGCGCTTTCACCGGTTACCAGCGATCGGTCAAGGTCACTGAAACCGTCGATGACGCTGGCGTCGACCGGTATGCGTTCACCGGCCGCCACCATGATCTCGTCGCCTTCGCAGAGGTCTCCCAGAGATACATATGACTGTGCGCCATCGGCGCTCAGGCGAACCGCGCCCGAAGGGACCAGCCGCGACAGTTGCATTATGGCGCTATGGGCGCGTTCGCGCATCATGTGGTCGAGATAGCGGCCAATCAGCAGAAAGAACAGCAGGGTCACCGACGCATCGAAATAGGCTTCGTGATGCCCGATGAGGCTTTCGTGGACACTCATGCCCAGCGCCATCAGTACCGCCAGTGAAATGGGGACATCCATGTTGAGGCGCCGGTTGCGCAGCGCACCCAGTGCCGACAGCAGGAACGGGCGCACGGCAAACAGGCATGCAGGTACGGCAATCAGTCCGGATATCAGCTGGAACAGTTTCTCGGTTTCAGCATCCGCCCCGGACCACACCGATACGGACAACAGCATGACGTTGGCGGCGGCAAAGCCAGCAACGGCCAGACAGACCAGCAACTGCCGGCCGGTTTGGCGCGCCGAGTTCGAAACATCCTCCAGATCGAACAGTGACGCCTCGAAGCCCAGGTCGGACAGGGTCTGCAGAAAGCTCACGTGGTGATCGGCCTGCGGTTGCCACTGCACGGTTACGCGCTTGGTGGACAGGTTGGCACGGGCGTTCTTCACGTCCGGCAATTCCGCCAGGCCACGCTCGATTGTGCGAATGCAGCCGACACAGTGCATGGCGGGTACAATGAAATCCGTCTGCACGCTGCCATCAGGCATGGTGTGAGACGCTGCCAGCATGCGTTCATGATCAAGCCGGTGTTTCAACGCAACTGATGACGGCACCGAGCTTGCGCTGCAACAGGTCATTGTCCGGCGTCCGGCTTGACGATCAGGCGGCTGTCCAGGCGGTAATCGCCGTGGCTGCTGGTGCCGCGCACCGATACCTGCCAGATACCGGGCTGCAATTTGTCCCTGGCGTGATAGATGCCATTGCCCTGGTGCACCATCACCACCCGGTGATCCGCCTGTTCAAATGCCGGACGGCCGATCCGGGCAACTGATGCGTCCAGCACAACCGGCTGGCCCGCCTTGTCCGTCAACGACAGGACAACTGCACCATTGCTGTAGGTGATGTCGCCGGTCCATCCGCGCGCAGCCTGCAATTTGGCCTGCTCCAGTTCGCGGTTGAATGCTTGTGAAGCCACATAGGAATTCTTGACCACCAGCCCGGTCCAGCTCCTGGTGGCAAAGGCGGCCATTGTCAGGTTGACGATGATGATGACACCGAAGAACGCCAGCATGGCAAACAGCATATGGCGTCCTGTGAACTGCTTGGGCTGTGTTGTCGGTGTCTGCATGGTCTATTGTCCTGTGCCTGAAGGCGCTTCAAACCGCACATTCGCGGTCACCGTGTCAGCGCTGCTTGTGTCAACAACCTTAAAAGCAAAGTCGGTTGTCTTGGCGGCAATGGCGTCCTTCGACAGGGTGACAAAGGCGCGGACATTGCGCAACTGGTTTGCTTTAACATCAAGCGTGCCGCCATCGCCTTGACCCCGGTCACTGGCTTCCAGCTTGAGCGTTGCTCCCGTCAGTCCGTCCAGCGCAATACGAAACGAGCGTGGTTCTGTTCGCATGTTGAGGATCTTGATCTGGTAGCCGTTGCGGATAGATCCGTCACTGAGCTGCACGAATTGCGGATTGCGGTCATGCAGGACATTCACATCCAGCGGACTGCGCATCAGCAGTGCGGCTATCAGGCCGAGGCCGATGGCCGCGTAGATTGCCGTGTAGATCGCGGTGCGCACGCGGATCACGTTGCGCCAGTTGAAGTGTTGCACGGCATCGATGAGCCGGCCTTCGGGACGCACCAGCTGCGGCTGGATTGCTGCAGCCCGTGTTCCGCCTGTCGCCAGCGCCATGTTGTGTTCGTAGGTGGCAAGCGTCGAATAGGAGATCAGCCCCCTGTCGCGGCCGATTTTTTCCATCACGCCGTCACAGGCATCGATACACAAGGCGCAGGTGATGCACTCAAGCTGCTGGCCATCGCGAATGTCGATGCCCATTGGGCAGACCGCCACGCAGGCATTGCAGTCAACGCAATCGCCGACAAATTCGCCGGCGGCGATGGCTTTCTTGGCATGGCGGGTACGCGGTTCGCCGCGCCAGTCATTATAGGTGACGGTCAATGAGTGTTCATCAAGCATGGCCGCCTGGATGCGTGGCCACGGGCACATGTAGGTGCATACCTGTTCGCGCATCAGGCCGCCGAATATGTAGGTGGTCGCCGCTAAAACGCCGACGGTGGCGTAGGCCACGAAGGCGGCGTTACCGGTCACAAAATCCTTCAGCAGGGTGGGCGCGTCGGCAAAGTAGAAGATCCACGCACCGCCGGTCGCCACCGCAATCAGCAGCCAGACAACATGCTTTGAGGCCCGCTTGACTATTTTGGCGCCGCTCCAGGGGGCGGCATCAAGCTTGATGCGGGCATTGCGGTCGCCTTCAAAAAACCGCTCGACCACCAGGAACAGGTCGACCCAGACGGTCTGCGGGCAGGTATAGCCGCACCAGGCCCGGCCCACGGTGGAGGTCACCAGGAACAGGCCGATACCCGCCATCACCAGCATGCCGGCCACGAAAAAGAATTCATGCGGCCAGATGTCGATGAAAAAGAAGTAGAATCGCCGGCTTGCCATGTCGATCAGGACGGCCTGGTCGGGGGCAAACTCACCACGGTCCCAGCGCAGCCACGGGGTGATGTAGTAGATGCCGAGCGTAACCGCCATGATCACCCATTTGAGCGAGCGGAATGAACCGCTCGCCCGTTTCGGGTGGATTTTCTGGCGTGCCGCGTACAGCTCACGGTTGTGCTGGGCGTTTACGGCTTCAGCATCAAAGGTTTCGACGTTCGTGTCAGATGCCATTTCGGCTAATGCCCTATATGCAGGTTATTGGCTCGCGGCCTGTTCACCGCCACCAAGGCTATGTACGTAAACGGTCAACTGCTTGACTTCAGCCTCGCTGAGTTTCAGTCCCCAGGCCGGCATGACACCATGCTTCGGCTTGGCGATCTGGGCGGAAATCAGGCCTGCCGTATTCCCATAAAGCGACAAGGCATCGGCCAGGTTGGGCGCACCGAATTCGCGTCCGCCCTTGCCGTCATCGCCATGGCATACTGCACAATTTTCGGCGTAGATGGCAGCGCCGCTCTTTGCCGCAGTGGCATCATGTTCCTGTGATGACAACTGCAGCACATACTGAGTCACGTCCGCAATCTGCGCCGGTTCCAGAACATCGTCTCCAAAAGCCGGCATTTCCGACTGCCGGGCGTCATCATCATCAATATTGCGCACGCCGTGCTTGATGGTGAGGTAGATCGACTCCAGGTCACCGCCCCACAGCCAGTCATCATCGTTCAGGTTCGGATATCCGGGTGCGCCCTGGGCGCCTGAGCCATGGCACTGCGAGCAGTTGACCTTGTACAGGGACGATCCACCTGCAACGGCAAACCGGAACAGTTCCTCGTTGCTGCGAATGTCTTCCAGGCCGGTGCTGTCGATCCTGGACACGAGACCGGCCTTGGACGCTTCGACCCTTTCCAGTTCCTCATGCAGCAGCGACCTGTTGGTCACACCTGAGATGCCCATGGTCGAACCTTCCAGAAGGGGAATGGCGGGGTAATAGATCACATAGCCGACAGACCAGATGATGCAAGCGTAAAAGGTCCACAGCCACCAGCGCGGCAGCGGGTTGTTAAGTTCCTTGATGCCGTCCCATTCATGGCCGGTCGTTTCGACGCCGGAGACGTCGTCAATTTCATTTTTCGCCATGATCGTCGTCCTCTCTCAACGGAATCTGTGCAACATCGTCCGCGATTTTCTTTGAGCCGGGCCTGAAGGTGAACAGCACGATGCCGATGAACAGGATGGTCAGGTAGAGCAACCCCCAGCTGTCGGCGAATTGACGGAAAGTATTGTAATCCATGGGTTTCGCCTCCTAGCGCCGGTTGGCTTGCGAATTGGCATCGTAGGACTTGAAGTCCACCAGGGTGCCCAGCATCTGCAGGTACGCCACCATCGCGTCCATTTCAGTCAGTGTTGACGCATCGCCGTCGAAATTGCTGACCACGGCTTTCGGATACCGCTCCTTGACTGCATCGGCCCCGTCGCTGTCGGGATCAGCCTGTGCCGCAGCATCGGCGGCGGCCTGGTCGATCATCTCCTGTGTATAGGGCACGCCGAGCGTGGCATTGGCATTCAGGCTGCCGGCAAGGTTGCTGGTGTCGAGCTTGGTTGTGAGCAGGAACCCGTATGACGGCATGATGGATTCCGGCACCACGGAACGCGGGTCCTTCAGGTGTGCAACGTGCCAGTCGTCTGAGTACCTGCCGCCTACGCGGGCCAGGTCCGGTCCGGTGCGTTTCGAGCCCCACTGGAACGGCCGGTCATACATGGATTCTGCAGCCAGCGAATAATGGCCGTAGCGCTCCACTTCGTCGCGGAATGGCCGGATCATCTGGCTGTGACACAGGTAACACCCTTCGCGGATGTATATGTCGCGGCCGGCAAGCTCCAGCGGAGAATAGGGCCTGACACCTTCGACCTTCTCGATGGTGTTCTTCACATAGAACAAAGGTGCGATTTCAACGATGCCGCCGATCATGACTACGACCAGTGAACCAGCCGCCAGCAGGGTGACGTTGCGCTCAAGTGCGCCGTGTTTGTTGAGTATAGACATTTTCGATGCCCCTTATTCTGCTGGAACCGCTGATGATGCCGTGCCGGCGGACCCCATGGGGACCTCCTTGCGAACATCACCACGAATGGTCCGGTAGATATTGTAGGCCATCACCAGGCCGCCGATCAGATACAGGCCACCGCCAATCGTGCGCATGACGTATTCGGGATGAATGGCGCTTACGCTTTCGACGAACGAGTTCACCAGGAAGCCCTGTTCGTCATACTCGCGCCACATCAGGCCCTGGGTGATGCCGGCAACCCACAAGACGGCGGCGTAGATCACGATGCCGATGGTGGCCAGCCACAAGTGCCAGTTCACCAGCCGCAGCGAATACAGCCTGTCGCGGTTCCACAGTTTCGGCACCAGATAGTAAATCGCGCCGAACGAGATCATGCCGACCCAGCCGAGTGCGCCGGAGTGCACGTGGCCGATGGTCCAGTCGGTGTAGTGGGACAGTGAATTGACCACCTTGATCGACATCATCGGGCCTTCGAACGTCGACATGCCATAAAATGCCAGCGCCAGCACCATCATGCGGAGGATGGGGTCTGTGCGCAGCTTGTCCCAGGCGCCCGACAGGGTCATCAGGCCGTTGATCATGCCGCCCCACGAGGGCATCCACAGCATGATGGAAAACACCATGCCGAGTGTCTGCGCCCAGTCCGGCAGTGCGGTGTAGTGAAGATGGTGCGGGCCGGCCCAGATATACAGGAAGATCAGTGACCAGAAGTGAATGATCGACAGCCGGTAGGAATACACCGGGCGTTCAGCCTGCTTGGGCACGAAATAGTACATCATGCCGAGGAAGCCTGCGGTGAGGAAGAAACCGACGGCGTTGTGGCCGTACCACCACTGTGTCAGGGCGTCCTGTACACCGGCAAACGCCGAATAGCTTTTGACACCCAGCAACGACACCGGCATGGCCAGGTTGTTGACCACATGCAGCATGGCGACTGTAATGATGAAGGCCAGATAGAACCAGTTGGCCACGTAAATGTGAGGTTCCTTGCGCTTGACGATAGTGCCGATGAAAACTGCCAGATAGGCGACCCAGACAATGGTCAGCCAGATATCGACGTACCATTCAGGTTCGGCGTATTCCTTGGACTGGGTGATGCCGAGCAGGTAGCCGGTTGCCGCCATGACGATGAACAGCTGATAGCCCCAGAAAACGAACCAGGAGAGATTGCCGCCCCAGAGCCGGGCCCGGCAGGTGCGCTGGACCACGTACAGGCTGGTGCACAGGAGCGCATTGCCGCCAAATGCAAAGATTACCGCAGACGTGTGAACAGGGCGCAGGCGGCCAAAATTCAGATACGGTTCGATATTGAACACGGGCCAGGCCAGCTGGGCTGCAATGATAACGCCGACCAGAAAGCCGACCACACCCCAGACCACTGTCGCAATAACGCCATAGCGCACCACGTCGTCCATGTAACCGGAGGTATCTTCGGCAATTTTCGGCTGGCCGGCAGGTGCAAACTGCACCCTGCGCATCAGCACGATCGAACTGCCGGAAAGAATGAAGAACAGGATCCAGGCATGCGCCTGAAACAGCGGATCTGCGGCAAATGCTGCGCCCATCAGCGCAAGAAATGTTGCCAGGACCATGGCTGCTAGTTCGTAACCGTATTTCATGTCAGGAGCCCCCAGACATTGCGCCTTCTTAAAATGGCGGGCGTGTACCGATCGCGAACATGGCCGCAGTGCGTTGTCTGGACATTGATCTGTGTCAAGGCAGGCCTGCGACATCATGCTCAGTGTGCGTTGAGTGCACATCTGATGCGCGTGAATGTCAACTTATAGTCCTGAGGCCTGGTGACGTCCGATGCTGATTTATCTGCTTGAACCGTCCGGAACCGACGTACAGGAGTTTGGCAAGAGCCTCACCGAGTTCCGGCAACATCACCGCCTGAAAATGAAGCTTTGCGATGCGCTGGAGGACTTCGCCGATTGCCTGCCCAACCAGGTTGACGTGCAAAGTTGCCTGGCTTTGTCGAGGTGCGTTCTGCCGACAGTCCGAAATGCCCAGATGATGGAAGAGACCCAACTGTTCCCGCGGTTGATGCAGGCTTATCCGGACGACAAGCGTCTGCAGGCGAGCCTGGACCGGCTGCGCCAGGAGCATCTGGAAGACGATTCCTTTGCAGATGAGATTGCGTGCCTGCTGCACGACTGCGGTTGTACGGGAAGGCCTGCAAACCCTGAGTCCGCGGGCTACATGTTGCGTGGTTTTTTCTCTTCGATCCGGCGGCATGTGGCCTTTGAACACGAGTGCCTGATACCGCTGATCGAGTACAAGACCAGGGGCAAGTAACTGGCTTTAATCACCACCGGAGATTGCGACCAGCCTGTCGGTATCATGAACCGTTACTTCAAGGTTCTTCCTGATATCGATTGCCCCCATCTTGCGCAGCTTGGTCATCTGCCGGCTGACCGTTTCCAGGGTCAGGCCAAGAAAGTCGGCGATATCGGCTCGTTTGAGCGGCAGCATGAACTCGCTGTGGGTCGGATTGTCAGGAGCCGGTTTGCCGATATGGTCAGCCAGCAGCAGCAGGAAGCTGGCAACCTTTTCCTGAGCCGTTTTACGCCCGAGTGTCACCATCCAGGCTCTGGCATCGTCGAGCTGGACCAGGGTCTGTTCAAGCAGGCGATGTTCAAAATCCGGTTGCTGTTTGAGCATGTTCTCAAGTTCGGCCTTGGGGAACACGCAGATCTCGACATCGGTTGCAGCTTCTACGGAAATCGACACTTTTTCGGAGAACGGCTTGCCGATGAACTCCGGCGCAAACTGCAGCCCGACAATCTGCTGGCGTCCGTCACTGAGCAGTTTGGTCAGTTTTACCGCACCTGAGACAATGTTGGCATAGTCCACGACTTCATCGTCTTCGAAACTGATTGTCTCGCCGTGAACGATTTTGCGCCGGCGTGTCACGGTAGAGAAGTGAGCCAGCTCGGACGCTTTCAAGGCGCTGCAGATTCCGAATTGCCGTGCACCGCATGCCTTGCATCCGGCCGGGATGTTGGCTTCGTCAATCTCAAATTGTGGCCGGTCGGTGGATTGCATAATTTGTTCTCCGCATATGCACATAAGCAGTTCATCACGTGCATGCAACAATCTGAATATACCATTGTGACGCAGGACAATGTGCCGGTCATTCAAGTCCATTCCGCGTCCAATGCCTGAAGACGGTTAACCGTCTGAATTTACCCGTGGTTTTGACCGATCTCCACCAAAGCAGGTCAATTCGCCGGGATTTGTTGTGTTCTGAGACGAATGCGGGTCTCAAGCTATACCATCGTCGAATAGCGGAGCCCGCTAATCTACTATTGGTTGTACAAGGCTAAAATTTAGCTTGAACGGCAAGGGAAGCAATCTTGCCGCATTTCCTAACGGGAGGATTGAATGTCAAAACTTAATTTCACGCGTCGTGGCCTGATCAAGTCGGGCGCTGCAGTTGGCGCCGGCCTTGCCATGCCAACACTGCTGACGCGTCCAGCGTATTCTTACACCAACGAACCGAAGGGCGGCACTGTCACGCTCGGGTTCAATGTGCCCCAGACCGGACCTTATGCCGACGAAGGCAATGACGAGTTGCTGGCACAGAAGCTTGCTGTCGAACACCTCAATGGTGAAGGCGACGGCGGTTGCCTTGCCACGTTCACATCGAAGGCGCTCAAGGGCAACGGTATCCTTGGCAAGAAGGTGCAGTTCGTAACCGGCGACACTCAGACCAAGTCCGACGCTGCCCGCGCATCAGCCAAGTCGATGATCGAAAAAGACGGTGCCGTCATGATCAACGGTGGTTCTTCTTCAGGCGTGGCCGTGGCTGTTCAGGGACTGTGCCAGGAAGCTGGCGTCATCTTCATGGCCGGTTTGACCCACGCCAACGACACCACCGGCAAGGACCGCAAGGCAAACGGCTTCCGCCACTTCTTCAATGCCTACATGTCCGGTGCCGCTCTGGCACCTGTGCTGGCCAAGGAAATGGGCAAGGATCGTCGCGCATATCACCTCACGGCTGACTATAACTGGGGCTGGACCCAGGAAGAGTCGATCAAGGCTTCCACCGAAGCCATGGGTTGGGAAACCGTCAACACGGTAAAGACCCCGCTCGCATCGACCGACTTCTCATCCTATATCGCTCCCGTGATCAACGCAGGTGCAGACGTGCTGGTTCTGAACCACTACGGCGGCAACATGGTCAACTCACTGACCAATGCGATTCAGTTCGGCCTGCTGGACAAGGCAGTGAACGGCAAAGACTTCAAGATTGTCGTTCCGCTTTACTCAGAGCTGATGGCGGCAGGTGCCGGCGACAACATCAAGGGCGTGCTGGGTTCGATGAACTACAACTGGCAGCTGGACAATGCCGGCTCCAAGGCCTTCGTCAAGTCGTTCGGTGAAAAGTACGGACGTCCGCCGTCGAATTCGGCACAGACCTGCTATGCTCAGGTTCTGCTCTATGCTGACGCATGCGAACGTGCTGGAACGTTCAACCCGTGTGGGGTTGTCGAGGCTCTGGAAGGCTTCGAGTTCGACGGTCTCGGCAACGGTCCAACGAGCTACCGCAAGGAAGATCACCAGTGCTTCAAGGACGTTCTCGTCGTGCGCGGTGCTCAAAATCCAAGCACGAAGTTCGACACGCTGGAAATCGTGGAGATTACCCCGGTTGCCAATGTCACATATCCGCCAAACCATCCTATGTTCGGTGGTGATGACGCTACACTTGGCAAGTGTAATTCGGGCGCCTGATCGTTCGATTTTTCAAGAGTTGTGCACCGGTTCGATTGAACCGGTGCACATTTAATGCTGATATCCAGCATCTGGTGGGCAATTTCATTATTAAATTTTCAGTGGTACCGGGAACATGGATGCATTCCTTCTTCAGGTTCTGAATGGCCTAGACAAGGGCAGCGCTTACGCTCTTATAGCCTTGGGCCTAACGCTTATCTTTGGAACGCTGGGCGTTGTAAATTTCGCCCATGGGGCGCTCTTCATGATCGGTGCATTTGTTGCAGTAACCCTGCAGCGGGTGCTGAACCTGTCAATTGTGACCCTCGATCCGGAGAAAAAGGATTTTCTGGGCAATCCGCTCCAGATTCAGACACCTTACGTGGAGGCGTGGTTCGGCGAAGCCACCGGCCAGGCGATCATAAACTGGTCGGTGCCGCTGGCCATACTGGCCGCCATTCCGATCATGCTGCTGATCGGCTATGTCATGGAACGTGGTCTGATACGCCACTTTTACAAACGACCCCACGCAGACCAGATACTCGTGACTTTCGGTCTCGCGATTGTCATGCAGGAGATCGTGAAGGCGATTTTTGGTGCCAACCCCATCCAGACGCCTGCACCTGACATTCTAGCGGGGGTATGGAATTTGGGCGCGTGGCTGGACCTGAGCCTACCTTATCCGTCATGGCGTATCGTGTATTTCGTGTTTGCCGCCATTGTCATTTCCGGTGTTTTTGCGTTCCTTCAGTTCACGACCTTTGGCATGGTTGTGCGTGCCGGCATGGCTGATCGGGAAACCGTCGGCCTCCTGGGGATCAACATTGACCGTCGCTTCACGCTGATGTTCGGCGTTGCTGCCGCGGTGGCGGGACTTGCCGGCGTCATGTACACGCCGATCAATCCGCCGAACTACCACTGGGGCATGGATTTCCTCGTTCTCAGCTTCGTAGTTGTTGTTGTCGGTGGCATGGGTTCGCTGCCGGGTGCTGTACTGGCGGGATTCCTGCTGGGTATTCTGGAAAGTTTCGCGTCCACGACCTGGGCCACAACGACGATCCCCGGTATCAATCAGATCATCATTTATCTTGTCGCAATCATCATCCTGCTTGCCCGCCCGCGCGGTCTTATGGGACGCAAAGGCGTGATGGAGGAGTAAGGCAATGTTCGGACTTGATAAAAAAGACACGACAATGTTCTTGTTCGTGATTGCCATCACGCTGCTGGCACCATTTCTGCTGAACCCGTTTCCCACCGAATCCGCATTGGCACAGTTCAATGCCGGCTATCCCGATTTGATGCAGCGCTTTGTGATTTTTGGCATCTTTGCCATCGGTTTCAACATACTGTTTGGCCTGACCGGCTATCTGTCATTTGGCCATGCGGCGTTTCTGGGCGTCGGTTCGTATGCGGCTGTGTGGATGTTCAAACTGTTGAGCTTCAACATCATCCCGGCGATTGCCCTGTCCATCGTTGTGGCAGGCGTGTTCTCGCTCGCTATCGGATATATCTGCCTGCGCAGATCGGGCATCTATTTTTCGATCCTGACGCTTGCGTTTGCTCAAATGAGCTTCGCAATGGCCTATTCGGTCCTGTCAAACCCCAGCTTCAACCTGACAAACGGGGAAACTGGATTGCAGGTCTACGCCAGCGATCCGCAGTATCTGAAAGGCAATGGACCAGACGTTACCCACCTGTTCGGCCTTGAAATGAATGCTACGTCGACACTTGAATTTGGTGCCTGGGCCTTCCAGTTCAATACGGGCTTTTACGTGTGCGCAGTCTTTATGATTGTCGCATTCTATATCGCCATGCGTATATTCCGCTCGCCGTTCGGCCTGATGTTGCGCGCCATCAAAACCAACCAGACACGGTTGAATTATACCGGCCTCAATTCACGACCCTATACGCTGGCCGCCTTCGTGATATCTGGCATGTACGCCGGGCTGGCAGGCGGTCTGCTTGCTGCGACGGATCCGCTTGCTGGCGCAGAGCGCATGCAGTGGACTGCGTCGGGCGAAGTCGTGCTGATGACCATTTTGGGGGGAGCCGGCACTCTGCTCGGGCCGATCCTCGGTGCCGCGTTCATCAAGTACTTCGAGAATATTTTCTCCAAGATCAACGATACCGTACTACACGGCTGGTTTTCGTTCATGCCGGAGAGCATTGACAACTTCCTGGTTGCGATCATTTATCCGTTTGTGGGCAAGGGTTGGCACCTCACTCTCGGCCTGATGTTTATGCTGATCGTGATATTCCTACCGGGCGGCCTGGTCGATGGCGGCCAGCGTATCTGGAACAGGATAACCGGTAAAAACCGGACGCAGGACGAGCCGATCGCAGACCCGAAACCCGCTGAGTGAGGCCTTAAGTCTATGGGAATTCTTGAAATCAAGGACATCAACAAGCGGTTCGGCGGACTGCAGGCTCTCGGTGATGTCAATCTCAGCGTTGAAGAAGGCACTGTTCACGCCATCATCGGTCCCAACGGTGCCGGCAAGTCAACACTACTTAACGTGCTGGTCGGCAAGCTTGAGCCGGACACCGGCTCTGTCACTTTTGAGGGGAAGTCAATTCTGGGTCTCAAGCCGCACCAGATCAACCAGCTCGGCATCAGCCGCGTGTTTCAGACACCGGAGATATTCTCGACGCTTTCGGTGTTTGAAAACGTCATGATCGCCTGTTTTGCAAAACGCGACGGGGCGTTCCAGCTCAATCCCCTGACCAGTATCAAGGGCGAAAAGGATATTCACGACAAGGTCGAGCAGATGCTGCTCGACGTTAACATGGCCGACAAGCGCCATGACATTGCGGCGTCCATGTCACGCGGCGACAAGCGCCGGCTGGAAATGGCCATGTGCCTGGCCCAGGACCCAAAACTCCTGTTGCTTGACGAGCCGACGGCGGGCATGGCGCGGGCAGATACCAACAACACGATTGAACTGCTCAAGGAAATTGAAGAAAAACGCGGTATTACCATGGTGATCATCGAGCACGACATGCACGTCGTGTTCTCGCTTGCCAACAAGATCACGGTGCTGGCGCAAGGCACACCGATCGTTGAGGACGTGCCGTCTAAGATCAAAGGCAATCCGAAAGTCCAGGAAGCATATCTTGGAGGGGCACACGAATGACGCAGGTTACAAAGCAGAATCCGAATATGGCGTCGCATGCGCCGGTGTATTTTGCAGCCCATGAGATCAAGGCCTATTACGGCGAAAGCTATATTGTCCAGGATGTCAGCCTGAACGTCCACGAGGGCGAGATCCTGGCACTGCTTGGCCGCAACGGCGCCGGCAAGACATCCACACTGCGGGCCATTGCGCGGCTCGACGATCCGATGCTCACACATGGCGAAGTCTGGCTCGACCATCAGCCGCTGCACCTGATGCGGTCCTATGAGGCGGCCCAATGCGGAGTTGGACTGGTGCCGGAGGACCGGCGCATCATTCAGGGCCTCACAGTTGAAGAGAATATCAAGCTGGCGCAGATCGAAAAGCCGATCGGCTGGTCGATTGAGCGGATTTATGAATTGTTCCCGCGCCTTGGTGAACGCCGCAAGCAGGAAGGCACGACACTTTCCGGCGGTGAGCAGCAAATGCTGGCGATCGGCCGTGCGCTGGCGCGTGACATCAAGCTGTTGTTGCTTGATGAGCCTTATGAGGGTCTGGCACCGGTTATCGTGCAGGAAATTGAGAAAACCCTGCATCTTATCCGTGAACAGGGCATCACGACGATCATCGTCGAGCAGAACGCGGTTGCTGCACTCAATCTGGCTGATCGCGCTGTCATTCTTGATACCGGAACTGTCGTTTATGACGGCACGGCCCAGGAAGTGCTCGATAACAAGCAACTGCGGCATGAGTATCTTGCCATTTAGGGCGCTCAAGCCGGCCACAACTGACTGTTCACAGTGATCTGAAAGGGTTCCGGTCCACGACGCGTCCAGTCTCATCTCTTTAAATTATTGATTTTAAAATGAAAATCATGATGTGATCAATTGCACATCACTCCGGATGCCTATTTGGCATGTTGTGTTCATCAAACGAACAGCAAGACACCCTCACGAGTATCCGGAGGCAAGAGTGATGACCAGTTTTTCAAAAGTACTGATAGCAGGCCTGATTGCCGCAACAAGCGTAACTGCGACCGTGGCGGCGGCGTCTATTGCTAACAGCAAAGCTGCCGAAATCGCAGGATCCAACGTAACGGTTATCTACAAGTCTGATGTGCACTGGCCGGTCAAGGGCCGGATTTCAGTTGATCCGTGCAGCCTTCACGCCTGTGTTGAAGCCTAACAGCGATACCTAAGCACACGACGCCAGCACAATTACCCGGCTGGCCTACTGACCCAGCTTCAGCTCGTTCCAATGGCTGATATAGATGGCGAACCACGGACACAGGCTGTCCGGCTGCTGCTCCAAAAGCCCTGCCAGCTCCGATACTTCCACCCACCTGGTTGCACTGACTTCTTCTGCATTGAGAGATATCACCAGACCGGTCTCGTCCGCGTGACCGGTAAACACGTGCACACGCTCGTTCTCAACCAGCCCGCCGCCCACATCGGCACGATACTCAAAAATGCTTGTCTTGCTCAGCGGCACGCTGATGCCCAGTTCCTCGCCGATGCGGCGTGATGCGGCATCTTCCACGGCTTCGCCCCAGTGTGGGTGGGAACAGCAGGTATTGGCCCATTTGCCGGGGCAATGATACTTGGACGCCGCACGCTGCTGGATCAGCAGCCTGCTGCCTGAAAACACGAACACCGAAATGGCGAGATGCTGTTGATCTGTGCGGTGGGCTTCCATCTTCTCGATGGGAAACAGCGAGCCGTCTTCGGCAATTGCGGGAATGATGATTTCAGATGTCACAGGCCTAGCCCCCAACCAGTTTCGGCAGCACGAAAACCTCAGAGTCCGGTTTCAGCGGTACCATGATGGCGTTGGCATACATGCGCCCGTCTACCGACACTGAAACGCCGCGCGTAATGGCCTGTTTCATGGCCGGATAGGTGTCCGAAAGCTGGTCCAGCACCTCGCGGATGCTGGCTGCCTGCAGTTCGATCTCGTCTGCCCCTTCAAGAGCGGGCTTGAGTGAGCCCCAGACCTGAACCTTGACCATAGCGGCTTCCTGACCCTAGATTCGGCCCAGTGCCTTCAGCACCTTTGGCGGCGACATGGGCAATTGCGTCATGCGGACCCCGGCAGCGCTTGAAACCGAGTTGGAGATGGCGGCCAGAGGCGGAACGATCGAGGTTTCGCCAACACCGCGCACACCGTAAGGATGGCCCGGATTGGGAACTTCAACGATCACGGCATCGATCATGGGCAGATCTGAGGCAACCGGGATACGGTAGTCCAGGAAGCCGGCATTCTGCAGGGTGCCGTCCTTGCCATAGATGTATTCCTCGTTCAGCGCCCAGCCAATGCCCTGCACGGCGCCGCCCTGGAACTGTCCTTCCACGTAAGACGGGTGAACCGCCTTGCCGGCATCCTGGAACACGGTATAGCGCAAGACCTTGACGTAGCCGGTCTCCGGATCGATCTCGGTATCGACCAGGTGGGTGGCAAAGCTGACACCGGCGCCTTCGGCGTTGATTTCGCAGTGACCGGAAATGGGACCACCGGTGGCACCGGCCTGGTCCGCGATATCGGCCAGGGTCAGCGGTTCATGCTTGCCGGCATTGGGACTGGACGGGCGCGCAGCGCCATCTTCCCATGTGACAGCTTCAACCGGTATGCCCCAGATGCCGGCTGCGCGTTCGCACATCTTGCCGATCGCATCGCGTGCGGCGTTGATGGCGGCAAGGCCGGACGCGAACGTGACGCGGCTGCCGTCGGTGACGTCATTATATCCCAGCGAGGCGGTGTCGGCGATGATGCAGCGTACTTTGTCGTGCGGGACACCGAGTTCTTCCGCTGCCATATTGCCGATGGAGGCCCGCGACCCGCCAATGTCGGGTGTACCGACAGACAAACCGATGGTGCCGTCAGCGCTCACATTGAGAGATACCGAGGTCTCGCCACCAAAGTTGAACCAGAAGCCACAGGCCACGCCGCGGCCCTGGTTGCGACCCAGCTTTGCCTTGTAGTGGGGATGGGCCTTGGCCGCTTCCAGCGTGGCGCGCAGCCCGATCACATCAAAGTTTGGACCGTATGACGCCCTGGAGCCGTCAGAGGACGCGTTCTTCAGGCGCACATCGAGTGGATCCAGGCTGAGTTCCTTGCACAGTTCGTCAACCACACTTTCAACCGCATAGGCAGCCATCGGCGCGCCGGGCGCCCGGTAGGCTGCCTGTTTCGGGCGATTGGCGATGACGTCATAGCCAACGGCGCGTACCGCCTTCAGGTCATAACAGGCAAACGCCGCCATGGCGCCGTAGGGAACCGCCGAACCGGGAAACGCGCCGCCCTGGTAGCGCAGCGTCGCATCGCCAGCGGTAATGGTGCCGTCCTTCTTCATGCCGATCTTGACATCTATGGAGGTTGACGAGGTCGGTCCGCTGGCGCGCAGCACTTCAGAGCGCGACATGACAACTTTTACCGGACGGTTTGACTTCAGCGACAGGGCCAGTGCCACCGGTTCGATGAACACCGTGGTCTTGCCGCCAAAACCGCCGCCGATTTCAGATGCGGTCACGCGCAGGGCCGATGCATCCATGCCGAGCAGGGCCGAACAGACCTGGCGCACCATGAAGTGGCCTTGCGTACAGCACCAGATGTCACCCATGCCGTCTGAACCCATGCTTGCCAGGCAGGCATGAGGTTCTATGTAACCCTGGTGTGTGGCTTCGGTCTTGAAGGTGCGCTCGATGACAAGATCGGCCTGCTTGAGGCCAGCTTCCACGTCGCCATGGCCGAACTCAAAGCGTTCCGCCACGTTGGACGGTTTTCTCGGTGTCTTGTCGAGACCCTTGGTGAACAGCTTGTTGTTGATGATCGGCGCAGACGGTTTCATTGCCTCGTCCACGTCGGTCACGTGCGGCAAAACCTCATAGTCGACCTTGATCAGCTTGAGGGCCTGCTTGGCCGCCGCGCGACTTGTGGCGGCTACGGCTGCCACGGCATGGCCGTCGTACAGAGCCTTTTCGCGGGCCATGACGTTTTCGCGGATATCAAGGACATCGTCCGGGCAGGGCCCGAAATCGGCTGCCGTGACCACGGCGTGGACGCCGTTGACCGCTTCTGCCTTTGAAGTGTCGATCTTCTTGATGCGGGCATGGGCATGCGGGCTGCGCAGTACCAGGCCCCACAACATGCCGGGCGCCGTCACGTCAGCGCCGAACTGGGCGCGTCCGGTGATCTTGTCCAGACCATCGGGGCGCGGGGTCCGGGTCCCGACTGTCTTGAAGTTGCGCTTCAGGGTGTCTTTGCCAGGTTGAAAATTCATGCCTTTACCCTCTTCTTCGCAGCAGGTTTCTTTGTTTTTGCCGGTTTTCTCATGTCCTTGGCGGTGTCGAGAACGGCACGAACGATCTTGTCATAGCCGGTGCAGCGGCACAGATTGCCGGCCAGCCAGTAGCGGACTTCTTCTTCCGTGGGGTCGTCATTGCGTTCCAGCAGCGACTTTGCCGCAACCAGGAAGCCGGGCGTGCAGACGCCGCATTGAAGCGCTGCATGATCCAGGAACTTCTGTTGCAGCGGATGCAGTTCGGTGCCGTCGGCCATGCCTTCGATGGTCTGGATTTCCCGGTCTTGTGCTTCTGCTCCCAGCATCAGGCAGGAACACACCAGCCTGCCGTCTACGATCACCGAGCAGGCCCCGCAATCGCCTGTGCCGCAGCCTTCCTTGGAGCCGGTCATGCCGAGGCGGTCGCGCAGGACATCGAGAAGGGTCTCGTCTGCCTCGCAGGAGAATTCCGTGTCATCACCGTTGATGGATGTTGAAACCTGGATTTGAAACATCAGTATTTTTCCTCAAGATTTTCCGAGTGCGCGGTCGCGCGCAATGATGGCGGCACGCCGGGCCAATACGCCGGCAACATGAATGCGGAACTCCTTGGTGCCGCGCTTGTCGTCAATCGGACGGGCTGCGGCAGAGCAGGCAGCCGCGAGCGCATCCAGCGCCTCATCGTCGATCCTGGTGCCGATCAGTGCCTTGGCCGCCTTGGCGACCAGCAGGACGGTTGGTGCAATCGCCCCGAGAGAAACGCGCGCAGCTGTGCACACGCCCTTGGCATCCAGGGTCACGCAGATGCCTGCACCGGCCACGGCAATGTCCATTTCAGTGCGCGGGATAAAGCGCAGATAGGCATCGCCGGTTCTGGCAGGTTTTGCCGGCAGCACAATGGCCTCGATGAGTTCGCCCTTTTTCAGGATTGTCTTGCCGGGGCTCTTGCAGATTTTCTCAACGGCCAACTTGCGCTTGCCTTTCGGTCCGCGGATCAATGCTTTCGCACCCGCTGCAATCATGGCAGGCACGCTGTCTGCGGCAGGTGAGGCATTGCACAGATTGCCGGCGATGGTGGCGCGGCCCTGCACTTGCGTCGATCCGATCAATGCGGCTGATTCAACCACGCCGGGCCAGGCTTTGGCGAGTGCCGCGTTTTCACTCATTTCCGCCGACGATACCGCCGCGCCGATGGAGAAGCCCTTGCCGTCGCGCGCGATCTTGCACATCGGCGATATCCGCTTGATGTCTATGATGGTATCGGGCTCGGAAAAGCCTGACCGCATGCGAACCAGCAGATCGGTGCCGCCAGCAAGAATTTGCGTGCTGCCCTTGGAACCGGCCAGCAGTTTTACGGCATCTTTTACAGTGGCCGGTGCGTGATATTGCATCGGTAGTCTCCCTGAAATCTCTAGAGCAATATGGGTTCAACTCAACCCGTAAAATTGCTCTTGCACTTTGAAAGCGATCAGTTTCATGATTTTTGATTGTTTCAATCAAAAGTCATACTGATCTAGCCCCAGCCAAGCTACTCTATCAGCCGCATGTTAGTCGAGACCGTCCTGCGACAGGCTGTGTTGTCGAAACGGCATATCAGGTTTCCACATTGTGAAGGATTATGCCGGTCCCAGATGATTGCCAGCGCTGTTCCGGCTGACTAGGGTCATCGCCTATCAGCAATAATCATTGTGCGGCATGGATGATGCCGGTTTCAGGTTTGTTTCCTCAAGGAGTTTCCATGTCTTCACCCATTTCCTACTCGCATGATGGCGCCATTGCCGTGATCACGGTGGACAACCCGCCGGTCAACGCTCTTTCGCAACCGGTCCGCGAAGGATTGAGCAAGGCGATCGCGCGGTTTGAAGGTGACAGCAAGGCGAAGGCCGCGGTGATTGTCGGGTCCGGGCGGACATTCTTTGCCGGTGCCGACATCAAGGAATTCGGCAAGCCCCTGGCGGCACCGGGGCTGCCCGGTGTGGTCAACGAGATCGAAGCGTGTTCAAAACCGGTCATCGCGGCGCTGCACGGTACGGCTCTTGGCGGCGGATTTGAAGTGGCACTTGGATGCCACTACCGGGTGGCTGTCGCGTCAGCCAAGGTAGGCCTGCCGGAAGTCAATCTGGGTATCATTCCCGGTGCCGGCGGCACCCAGCGTACCCCCAGGCTGGCCGGTGTCGAGGCTGCCGCGGGCCTGATCACATCGGGCCGGCATGTCGGTGCGCAGGAAGCCCTTGATCTGGGCCTGATAGATGAAGTGTCCAATGATACCGATCCGACCGCCGCCGGTGTCGCGTTTGCCGGACTGATCACCGGCAATGACATGGGGCCACGCCCGACCCGTGACCTGAATGACAAGCTCGACGAGGCGCGCAAGCAGGACGGCCTGTTTGACGGGCTCAGGGCAGCAGCGGCAAAAAAGGCGCGCGGCCAACTGTCCCCGCTGGTGTGCATTGACGCCATCGAGGCCGCGGTAACGGCCAAGGACTTTGATGCCGGTCTCGCCGAAGAGCGCAGGCTGTTCGATACGCTGATGGCGTCGGACCAGCGCGAAGCCCTGATCCATGCATTCTTTGGCGAGCGGGCTGTCGGCAAAGTGCCGGAACTGGAAACCGGCAACCCGCGCGAGGTGGCCAGGGTCGGTGTCATAGGTGGCGGTACCATGGGGTCCGGCATCAGCATTGCGCTGCTGACCGCAGGCTACCACGTGACCATGGTTGAACGCGATGACGATGCCATTGCCGCCGGCAAAGCCAGGGTGGAAAAAACCCTGGAAGGCGGTGTCGCACGGGGCAAGGTTTCCGGCGAACAGCGGGACCGGATGCTGGCGGACCAGTTTCACGGCACCACCAGCATGAATGCCCTGGCGCAGGTCGACCTGGTGATCGAGGCGGTGTTTGAAAGCATGGACGTCAAGAAGGATGTGTTTGGCCAGTTGGACAAGATCTGCAAGCCTGGCTGCGTGCTGGCGTCCAACACGTCTTATCTGGATGTCAACGAAATCGCGGCGATGACCGAACGGCCGCAGGACGTGATCGGCATGCATTTCTTCTCGCCGGCCAATATCATGCGGCTGCTGGAAATCGTGGTGGCGGAGAAATCGGATCCGGATGTGGTGGCAACGGCGTTTGCGGTGGCCAAAAAGGCCAAAAAGGTGGGTATCCGGTCCGGCGTATGTGACGGCTTCATCGGCAACCGGGTGATGGGCAAGTATCTGCGCGTCGCCCAGATGCTGGTCGAAGACGGCGCCACGCCGTATGAGGTCGATGAAGCCGTCGTCGGGTTTGGCTACCCCATGGGCCCGTTTTCCATGTCGGACCTTGCCGGCATGGACATTGGCTGGGCCACGCGCAAGCGCAAGGCGGCGACACGTGATCCCAACGAGCGATATGCATCTGACTGGATGGACCGGATCTGCGAGCAGGGCCATTACGGCCAGAAGACCGGGCGGGGGACCTATACTTATCCGGAAGGCGCAAGAAAGGGTGAACACGAACCGGAAACGCTTAAGATTATCGAGGAAGTGCGCCGCGAAAAGGGCATCAATGCCCGCAACTTTACCGCAGACGAAATCATGGAACGTTACATGGCGGCCATGATCAACGAAGGCGCCAAGGTTCTGGAAGAAGGCATTGCGCTGCGCCCCGTGGACATCGACATGGTGCAGCTGTTCGGCTACGGCCATCCGCGCTGGCGCGGCGGGCCGATGAAATATGCCGACATGCAGGGTCTCGACAAGATCTTAAGCTCGATCCGCAAGTTTGAAAGCGAAGACGCCTGGTTCTGGAAACCGGCGCAATTGCTGGTTGACCTTGTCGAAAGGGGCGAGACCTTCGACAGCCTGAACAAGAAGGAAATTTCGTGATGCGTGAAGCCGTTATTGTCTCCACCGCCCGCACGGCCATCGGCAAGGCGTTTCGCGGTTCGTTCAACATGACCCATGGCGCGACCATGGGCGGTGCTGCAGCGGCGGTTGCCATTGCGCGCTCCGGTGTCGATCCGGACATGATCGAGGACTGCATCATGGGATGCGGGTTTCCCGAAGGCGCGACCGGGTCCAACATTGCCCGCCAGATTGCGATACGGTCGGGCCTGCCGGTGACGGCATGCGGCATGACCATCAACCGGTTCTGTTCATCCGGGCTGCAGGCCCTGGCCCTGGCGGCACACCGGATTACCGAAGAAGCAACGCCGGCGGTTCTGGCGGGCGGGCTGGAATCCATTTCGCTGGTCCAGGATGCAGCCTCGCAGGGTGCTGCCCGCGAAGCCTGGCTTACGGAAAACAAGCCCGAACTCTACATGGCGATGATTGATACCGCCGATATCGTGGCGGACCGCTACGGCGTGTCGCGCGAGGCGCAGGACGAATATGCGCTGGCCAGCCAGCAACGCACGGCAGACGCACAGGCAGCAGGCAGGTTTGCCGACGAGATCATCCCGGTTACCACCACAATGGGCATGAAGAACAAGGAAACCGGTGAAATAACCACGCATGAAGTGACTATTGAGGCGGACGAGTGCAACCGGCCGTCCACGACGCTGGAGGGTCTTGCCGGCCTGCAACCGGTGCGCGGTGAGGGTAAGTACATTACCGCCGGCAATGCTTCGCAGTTGTCCGACGGCGCGGCTTGCCTGGTGGTGATGGAAGCCAAGGAAGCCGAGCGCAAGGGCCTTGACCCGCTGGGCGCATTCAGGGGCTTTACGGTAGCCGGTTGCGAGCCGGATGAAATGGGCATCGGGCCGGTATTTGCTGTGCCCCGCCTGCTGGAGCGCACGGGCCACAAGATGGACGATATCGATCTGTGGGAGCTCAACGAGGCATTTGCGTCACAGGTCCTGTACAGCCGCGACACGCTGGGCATTCCGGACGAAATCCTGAACGTCAATGGCGGGTCCATCGCCATCGGGCATCCGTACGGCATGACCGGCGCACGCCAGGTGGGCCATGTGCTGCTGGAAGGCAAGCGGCGCGGGGCCAAGAAGGCCGTCGTGACCATGTGCATCGGCGGTGGTCAGGGGGCGGCCGGGTTGATTGAGATTTTTTGAGGTAAAAACAGACCCTTATGCTGCGTGAGATTGGGCCCGGACGCGCGGCGAATTTGGTCAGCCCGGCGAAACGAAGGCCGAAACCGTCAGTACAAAATGTTTTTTTTGTGTTCGAAATGTGTTGGCAGAGGCTTTATCGATTAACCACGTTCGTGCTACCGTTAGGGTCAAGAATCAAATGCGGGCTTTTTTTTGGGGGCTAGGGGCTATTAAAATGAAGACTCTCTATTCATCAGCTATTGGCTGTATGGCTGTGGCATGTGTTGCCGTGACCGGCACTGCGAACGCGACCGACATGGACTATGAAAGAGCCATGGAACTTGCGATTTCCGGCGTGGTGGAATCCTGGAACGGATATACCTTCGTTGACGGTTACTCGCCCGCCAGTGGCGCTGCGGCAAACGTCTTGTCACATGACGATTACCTGGTGTCCGGGACCAGTGGCCGGCTCAGCTTGCCGCTGGGTGACAGCCTCTCGATTCAGCAGGATGTTGACCTTGAGATCACAGGCAACGCCTACGAGGACGAGACCGGCAACAATTACATCTACTCCTACCAGATGGGCACCCATCTGAGTTTCCGCGATCCGGGCATGGGCCTCATTGGTGCCTTCGGCGGCTGGGGTGGTGGCAACACCGATGGCAATGGCGGCAACAATCAAAATCCCGACAGCGTGGAGTACTATTTTCTCGGTGGTGAAGTGCAGGGCTATCTTGAGGATCTCACCCTGTATGTTCAGGCCGGTTATCTTGATGGTGAACGTACCAACAATCAAAATCAGGACGACACCTTCCGCGACGCAGCCTTTGTACGCGGTGTCGCGCGCTGGTTCATGAGCGAAAGCTCGAGGCTGGAACTGGAATTGTCCTATGCCGACGGCGATGCGGATACCGAGCCCGACAGTCACACGGTCCTGGAGTGGGGTGTCCGCTATGACACGGTACTGGCCGGTCTGCCGATCATTGGTGACACACCAGTCTTCGTGAGATACCGAGGCGCCAGATTCGAGAATGAAGACACGCCCGGCAATCCCAATGGCGGCGGCGGCGGTGAAGCTGGTCAGGGTTCAACCGAGGAATATTTTGATCACACCATCATGGTCGGCACGCGCTGGTCATTCGGTGGCGACAACATGAAACAGTTCGACCGTGTCGGCGCGACGCTTGACCTGCCCAACTTCGGGCGCTGGGTGGCAAGCGGCGAAAACCTCGACTGATACTGATCTTGCAGATATTGCGAACCGAAAAGGCCTTCCGGATTGGAAGGCCTTTTTGCGTCAGGGGCCAGTGTGGAAGTCAGCCTTCGCTGACTGCGGCCAGTTCGTCAGCGAAGACCGTTGCCAGTCTTGCCTTGAGTATCTTGCCGGACGGGGCTGCAGGCAGCTGATCCGAGATGATCCAGCGTGTCGGGTGCTTGTACGCCGCGAGCCGGTCTTTCAGGTGATCCTTCAATTGATCCGGCACCAGGCCACTTACGTTGAGTGGCTGGATGAAGGCCACAATGTCTTCATTGCCGTTGGCGCTGTGGCCGATTACGGCGGCCTGTACCACTTGCGGATGCTGGTTCAACGCTGCTTCCACTTCCAGCGGATAGACATTGAAACCCGATCGGATGATCAGTTCCTTGGCACGCCCGGTGATGTGCAGGTTGTTTTGGTCATCGAGATAGCCCAGGTCACCGGTTCGCAGCCAGCCATCGCGGCCAAGAACCTCATCGGTGGCGGCCTGGTTGCGATAGTAACCGGTCATGATGTTCGGGCCGTGAATGACTATTTCACCTATGCCATCCTGGCCGGGCCGTTCAATGCGGACTTCCTGGTCTGCCAGCATTCTGCCGACTGACGTGTCGGCCCGGGTGGCACCGGGTCGGGTTGCGGCAATACCGGCAGTCCCCTCGGTCATGCCGTAGCCGTTGAACAGCGGTAGTCCGAAGAACGCCTCCACCTTCTGCTTCCAGGCAAGGTCAAGCGGGGCGCCGCCGGACGATATGTACCTGAGGCGTTCCGCCTTGAGTTTTTCCAGACCGCACTGGCTGGCGTGGGCCATCAGCAATGCGTGCATTTGTGGCACGGCCGGGAATATGGAGACCCGCGACTGCAGGGCGGCAAATGTCACTCCCGCATCAAAGCGCGGCACCAGTTCAAGACGGGCACCCACCGCTAACCCGGCCATGAATGCCGATGACAGCCCGAACACATGGGTCAGGGGCAGCACCGCATATATATAATCGGCTGATGTGATTTCGCGATGCGATGCAGATGTCTGCCCGCCGTAGATCAGGTTGGCGTGGGTCAGCATGACACCTTTGGGATCGCCGGTGGTGCCGGTGGTGTACAGCAGGGTGGCAACCTGATCCGCATCTTCGCTACGGGGCTCAGCGGCGGTTCCCGGCTGAATTGCCAGCATGGCCGGCTCGGCCCCGACTTTTATTTCGTGTCCGTCGGCTGTTTGTGCATGGTCGAGTGCTGCGTTGGACGCGGTATGAGTGAACACAGTGGCGGCCGGTTGTGCATGATCGCGGATGCGGTCGATCTCAGTTGCCGACAGACGTGCATTCACCGGTACCGACCAGGCATCAAGCAGGCTTGCGGCAATCAGTCCGGTAGCGGCGCTGAACGAGTTCTCGGCCACCAGCATCACCCGATGACCCGGTCTGACGCCTGCTTTCCGCAACTCGTCGGCAAGGTTTCTTGCAGCGGCCAGCCAGTCGGCAAACGTGACATCTCCGGTCTGGGCCGTGGTCAGGGCAATTGCGTCAGGCGCATGGGCAGCCTGATGTTCAAGCAGGTGGTGTATCCGTGAAAACGATGTCATCTTGCCATCCAGACTAGAGCAACATCGGTTCAGTTGAACCTATAAAGTTGTCCCAAAATTTTGAACACGATCAGTTTTATTGTTTTTAACTGGTTCAATTGAAAATCATACTGATCTAGACGGCTGAGCGCTCGTCCGCCAGCCAGTAAAGCAAGGAGTTTCAGGTCATGATGCGCCCACCCCTTTCATCTCTGGTGGCTGACTTGCCTTCAACCGTGCCGTTTGTCGGGCCGGAAGCGCAGGAACGGGCCCGCGGAGACGCATTCAAGGCCCGCATCGGCGCCAATGAAAGCGTGTTCGGACCGTCCGACATGGTGGTTCAAGCCATGCAGGCAGAAGCAATGGAGGCCTGGAAATACTGTGATCCGGAAAGCCATGATCTCAAACAGGCGCTTGCCGCATGGCATGGTGTATCACCTGACAACATCCTGATAGGTGAAGGCATTGACGGCCTGTTCGGCGTTACTGCCAGGCTGTTCGTCGAACCGGGTGACAAGGTGGCGACCTCTACCGGAGCATACCCGACATTCAACTATCAGGTTGCCGGCGCGGGCGGTGACATTGTCGCCACGGCCTATGTCGAGGACCGCGAGGATCCGGCCTCACTGCTGGCGCTGGCCAAGCGGGAAAATGCGAAGATGATCTACCTCGCCAACCCGGACAATCCCATGGGAACATGGTGGCGGGGCACCGAGATTGACGCGATGATCAAGGACCTGCCGGAAGGGATCGTGTTGTGCCTGGATGAAGCATATGGCGAGTTTGCACCTGCCGGCACGATGCCGGACCTGGATGTTCACAACCCGCAGGTGCTGCGGTTCCGCACATTTTCAAAAGCCTATGGCATGGCGGGTTGCCGGATCGGCTACATCATCGGTGAAGCGGAAATCATCAAGGCGTTCGACAAGATCCGTAACCACTTCGGTGTCAACCGGATTGCGCAGGCCGGTGCGCTGGCGGCGCTGGCGGACAATGACTGGCTGGAATCGGTGGTCATGCGGGTTCACAGTGCCCGTGACCGGATTACCCGGATTGCCCATGACAACGGGCTGGAGACACTGGCTTCTGCAACCAACTTCGTTGCGATCGACTGCGGCCGGGACGGGGCCTTTGCCAAGGCGGTCATGGAGGGGCTGCTGGCCCAGGGTGTGTTTGTGCGCATGCCCGGTGTGGAACCGCTCAACCGGTGCATTCGCGTATCAGCCGGACGCGAAGATGATCTGGACTGTTTTGAATCGGCCTTGCCGGTGGCCCTTGCCGACGCCGGCAGATGACATCTGCAAACGATGATGCTGACCGGGCAAGCTTGCCCGTAGCTGTCTTGTTGCTGGTCGCGGGGCTGGCCACAGCCAGCCTGTCCGGCGCGTTCCTGAAACTGATGGCGGCAGAGCTGAATGTCGCGGTCATGACATTCGGCCGTTATGCCGGGTACCTGGTCGTGTTGCTGCCGATCGCGGCTTGGCGGTACGGGCGCCAGGTGGTTGCACCGCCGGCGGCGGCAACCCAGTTCCTGCGGGCGACACTGATCCTGGGCGCCACGCTGAGTTTCGTGTTTTCCGTCCGCTACCTGCCTTTGGCCAATACCGTGGCCATACTCTACATCTATCCGTTCGTGGTGGCATTGCTGTCGCCGTGGCTGCTGGGAGAACGCGCAAGCCCGGCCATCTGGTTCGGGGTGGTGTGCGGATTTCTCGGCATCCTGATTGTCATGCGGCCCGATTTGGGCGTGATCAATGTCGGTACGATTGCAGCGGTCGCCACCGGCGTGTTCTACGCGTTTCATATTATTGTCACCCGCAAGCTGGCCAATGCGGCACCGGCCCTTGTTTCCAACACCTACATGGCGCTGGTGGCCATTGCGCTGATATCACCGCTGGCCTGGGCCTGGTGGCAGCCGGTGTCGCTCAATCAGGCCGCCGTGCTGTTTGTCATGGGGGCGATCAACGCGGTGTCGCATCTGCTGATTATCAGCGCGTTTGCCCGTGCATCAGCACCTGCGCTGGCGCCGTTCACCTATACCGAAATTGTCGCTGCGGTTGGTTGGGGCCTGCTGTTTTTTGCCGACATACCGGACGCGATTACCTTTGTCGGCATTGCGGTGATCATCGCTTCCGGCGTCCTGGTATCGCAAAGCGGCAGTCTGGGCCGGTTGATCGCCCGGCGGCGCGGCGCAAGTGCAGGCGGCTAACCGCCTAAAATGGTGACTTTGTGGGGAAATCCGGCTTGCGTTTTTCGCGGATCGAGGACAGTCCCTCCTGCACCTCCGGCCCTGAAAAGCCCATGAACTCCAGCGCCAGTGAGGCATCGAAGCTCGGACCTGCCATACGCAGCCAGTTGTTCAGTGAATGCTTGGTCCAGCGAATGGCGGTCGGTGCGCCTGCGGCGAGCTTGCGGCATACTTTCAGCGCGGCGTCGTGGACCTCGCCATCGTCGGCGACCTGTGACACGAGGCCGATACGTTCGGCCTCTTCACCGGCCAGCGGTTCGCACAGCATCAGATAGTATTTCGCCTTGGCCATGCCGATGAGCAGGGGCCAGACGATGGCGGCGTGGTCACCGGCGGCGACGCCCAGCCGGGTGTGGCCGTCAATAATGCGCGCGGTGCGGCCTGCAATGGTGATGTCGCACACCATGGCTGCCGCCAAGCCGGCCCCGACGCTGACGCCCTCGATGGCGGCAACCGTCGGTTTCGAGCAGTTGATGACGTTGTAGACAAGATCCGATGCCTCCTTCCAGACCCGGGCGCGAGTGGCGAAGTCGTTGGTCATGTCTTCGACAAGGCCAAGATCCCCTCCTGCCGACAGGTTGCCGTTTTCACCGCGCAACAAGACGACATTGGTGTCCGGGTCGCGGTCTATGTCACGCCACACCTCCGCAAGCTCGCGATGGCCGCCTGCGTCAAGCGCATTGAGTTTTTTCGGCGCCGACAGGATGACCTCGAGAATGCCGTCTGCCGGCCGGTTGAACTTCAGGGAGGAATAGTGCGCGTAGCGGTCTTTCATGGTCACTCAACAATTGTTGTTTTGATAATGATATGGCTTGTCACTATGTGACAGCGAAACGGTCTTGAGAAGAAGGTGGATAGTGCATGGGTGTGATGATTGATGGCAAGTGGCACATGCAATCTATTGCAGAGCTTGCCGACGGCGGCAGTTTCAAACGCAGTGAAACCAGTTTTCGCAACTGGGTTACAGCGGATGGCGAATTTCCCGCACAGGCGGGGCGCTATCATCTTTATGTCTCGCTGGCGTGCCCGTGGGCGCACCGGACCCTGATCATGCGCAAGTTGAAGGGCCTGCAGGATCAAATCTCCGTTTCGGTCGTCAACTGGTTCATGGGGGAGAACGGCTGGTCATTCGAGGATGGCGACGGGGTTGTGGCTGACCCGGTGTTTGGCGCCGGTCACCTGCGTGATGTCTATGCGTCTGCAAAACCCGACTATACCGGCCGGGTAACCGTACCGGTGCTGCTTGACACCAGCACGAAGCAGATTGTCTCGAATGAAAGCGCCGAGATCATCCGCATGTTCAACTCGGCATTTGACGGGATCGGTGCCGAGCCCGGTGACTATTACCCGGCAGACCTGCGTGGGGACATCGATACGGTCAATGTGCGTGTCTACAGCACCTTGAACAACGGCGTCTACAAATCCGGCTTTGCCCGGAGCCAGCAGGCATACGAGGCGGCGGTGTTGCCGCTGTTTGATACCCTGGACTGGATGGAGGACATTCTGTCCCGGCAGCGCTGGCTGGCCGGCGACCGGTTTACCGAAGCCGACATCAGGGCGTTCCCGACGCTGATCCGTTTCGATCCTGTGTATCACGGGCATTTCAAGTGCAACCGCGCCCGCATTGTCGACTATCCGAACCTGTGGGCGTACACACGTGAAATCTATCAGATGCCCGGTGTGGCCGGGACCGTGGACTTCGGGCATATCCGCAACCACTATTATGCCAGCCATGAGACGGTGAACCCGACCCGGATTGTCGCAGTCGGGCCGAGGCCAGACTATATGGCGCCGCATGGGCGCGGGTGAGGGTCAGGCTTCGTAAGTGATATCGCCGCCACAAATGGTTGTGGTGACCTTCATCTCGTCAATTGCGCCGGGATCGGTGGTTTCGATATTGCCGTCCAGTATCACGATGTCGGCGAGCGTTCCGGTCTTCAGGGTGCCCTTGCGATCTTCGTTGAACTCGGCATAGGCACCGCCAGCCGTATAGCCGTGCACGGCCTGATGCAGTGACTGACGCTGGTCGGGATGCGACGGATGCAGTTTTTCCCGTATCATGGCAGCCTTGATCGACATGAGCGGATCAACCGGCGACACCGGCCAGTCGCTGGCAAAGCACAATTGTGCCCCAGCATCGCGCAAGGTGTTCCAGGCAAAGGCGCGGGAGAGTTTTGCCTCGCCGATTTTCGAGCGCGTCGGTTCCATTGGATAAGACCCGGTGCCCAGAGCATGCAGGGGCTGCATGGAGGCAATCACGCCTAGTTCGGCAAATCGACCGATGTCGGCTTCATCAATGATTTCAATGTGTTCAATGCGATGGCGGCTGTCTTTCCTGCCATTGGCCTGCCGCGCCGCCTGATACCCGTCCAGCGTTCGGCGCACTGCCGCGTCTCCAATGGCGTGAACGGCGATCTGGAAACCGCGCTTGTCGCATTGCGACGCGATCTCGTTGAAGTCTTCTGCGCTGAACAGGGGATCGCCGGTTGAAGCGGGGTCATCGGGATATCCGTCCAGCACGAAAGCCGTGCCGGAATCCAGCACGCCGTCCATGAACAGCTTGACCCTGTTGCACCACAGGTGATCGCTGTTCCAGGTGCGGCGCATCACTTCCGCTTCTTCCAGATCGGACAGCTGCTTGTCGTTCTTGTAGTGGAACGGCACTTCTATGCGGCAGTCGAGGCCGCCTGACTGGTGGATTTCCTGCAGCAGTTCGCACTGGTACAGATTGCCGTCCATATTGTGCATCGACGTGATGCCGAGCGAGGCACAGCATTCAATGCCCTGTTGCAGGGTGGCAATGTCTGCGGCGCGCTGCTGTGTCGTTGGTGCCGGAACGGGATCGCGCGCGGTGGTGTAGCCAAGCGCTTCCCGGCCCTGATTTTCGGTCAGCGCGATAACCGGGGCAAATGCATCGGTTTCGCGCAGTTCCCCGGATGCACTGCCGTCCGCCGCCATGACAATTTCGCTGCCTGGATTTAGTTGCCTGCCGTTGAGGATGCCGGCTGCTGCCAGCGCCGGTGTGTTCGCCCAGACCGTATGAGCGTCCGGTGCCATCATGGCAAACGGCCGGTCGGGACAGACTTCATCCAGCATCTGGCGGGTTACGGTACCGGAGCCGAGAATTGTGTAATGGGCCTGATTGGCAAATATGACACCATTGGGCTGCCGCACACTCCAGGCCATCACGGCGTTTCGAAGCGCGTCCTGGCCATCAACCCCGGTCAAATCGAGACGGGACAGGGATGCCGCCCCGGAAAAAATATGCAGGTGGCTTTCTATGAAGCCGGGCAGGACGCTGGCCCCGCCGGCATCAATGGTGCGGGTTGCCGGGCCTGCCAGGCTGGCGACATCTGCAGTGCTGCCAACTGCTGTGATTGTGTGGCCTGAAACCGCCAGGCTCTCAGCCGCAGGACACCCATCATCCATCGTCATGATGCGGGCGTTGCGGATAATGAGATCAGCGTGTGTCATGGCAATCACTTTACATGGATGGCGATATACTCAATGGCCGACTGCACACCGCCTGGTCCATGCTCGATGTCAAGTGCTGCCATTGCGGTTTCGATTGCGCCCAGCGTTCCCAGCTGGTTGTAGGCATTGACATGGCCCATGTGGGCAATGCGGATTGCCCTGTTGTCGAGCGGACCGATGCCGCGGCCTACGGTGACACCGAGCTTGTGCTCACAGTATTCCAGTACGCGCGAGCTTTCGCCTTTAGGCATCAGCATGCAGGTAACCGAATTGCTGCGTTCAGCGGGCTCTGACACGGCAAACCCGGTCGCGCCCTTTGAGGTCCAGGTCTCCACGGCCGCGCGGGTGGCACCGGCCAGCACGGCATGACGATGGATGGCGTTTTCGAGACCTTCTTCGAGCAGCATTTCAAGCGCCTTGCGAAGCGCGAACACCATCTGCACCGGTGGTGTTCCGGCGTACCACATGTAATGGTCCTTGCCGTCGCGAAACGTCCAGTCCCAGTAGTTTGTGACCAGACCAGCGGTCTTATGTGCCTGCTTGGCTTTGGCGCTGACGGCCGTAAAACTCAGGCCCGGCGGTGTCATCAGGCCCTTCTGCGCACCGGCCACGGTTACATCGACACCCCAGCCGTCCATGTCGAACTCCATGCAGCCGAGCGAGGCGATGGTGTCGACCATCAGCATGGCGGGGTGGCTGGCTTGGTCCAGGGCCGTGCGCACGCCCTTGACGTCGTTGACAACGCCGGTTGCGGTATCTGCCTGTACCATCAGTATCGCCTTGAACTCGTGTCCCGTGTCTGCTGCGAGCCGGGCCTCGACTGCTTCAAGGTCGACGGCGCGCCCGCGCCGCTCCTCGAGTACCTCGGTTTCGATGCCGAGACCGGCCGCATTCTCACCCCACACAATCGGGAACAGGCCCGATGCAAGCACCAGCACCTTGTCGCCTTTCGACAATGTATTGGTCAGGGCGGCCTCCCACGCGCCATGACCGTTGGCAGCATAGATGTACATGCTGCCTCTGGTGCGAAAAACCTCTTTCAGGTCTTGCATGCAGGCACGGGATGCGATTTCCGAACTGCCGCCATAAATGTCGACTGAAGCCTGGTGCAGGGCATTGAGCACTTCATCGGGCATGTTCGTGGGGCCGGGAATGGCAAGATGCCGGTGGCCATTGGCGAGCGTCATGAAACTGGTCCGTTGATTGAAATTGTCACGAGATTAGACCGCGACACTGTTCCACCGCTTGCGGACAATGGCAAGACGTCAGGTACCCAGATAGCCCTGCAAACCGGGAATGTCTGATGCGCTGAAAAGAGCATCGACCGGGCGGTTGGCGATAACCCGCCCGGCATCCAGGAACGCCGCATGGGTTGCAGCAAACTTCACGTCTGCGGGGTCGTGCGAGACCAGTATGACCGTCATCTTGCGCTGCTGGTGAATGCTACTGACGAGCCGCAGCATGTCACGTCTCAGGGCGGGGCCAAGTGCGGCAAACGGTTCATCCAGCAGCAATACCGGCCGGTCGCGCACCAGTGCCCGGGCGATTGCAACCCGCTGCCGCTGGCCGCCGGACAGCTCACGCGGCAGTCTCTGGCCAAGCCCCGAAAGCCCGGTCTCTTCCATCGCGGTCGCGATCAGGTTCCTGTCGTCACCGGACAAGTCCAGGGAGGCCGACACCCCGAGTGCGATGTTGGTGAAGACATCCAGATGGGCAAACAGATTGTTGTCCTGGAACACCATGGTCACCGGGCGGTCCGCCGGTTCGGTTCCGGCCGCGTCGGCGCCGTCAAAGCATATGCTGCCGGAGGCAGGTTCCTCAAAACCTGCGATCAGGTTGATCAGCGTGGTCTTGCCGGATCCTGACGGGCCAATGAGACCGGTAAAACTGCCTGCCTCGAAAGTGGTCGAAAAATGCAGTGGTTCCCCGCCCGGATAGGCGAAGTCCACTGCGTCGAGCTGAATGGCCGCACCAGTCATGAGGTTTGCACCCCTGGTTTCAGCTGTTCGGCCAGCCAGATCAGCCCCAGACAGAATCCGGCCAGCAACAACGCAATTCCGGCAGCCTCGACAGATCGGTAACTGCCCATTTTCTGCAGCAGGAGAAGCGGCAGCGTTATGAAGTCTGCAGAGCCGAACAAAGCTGCTGCTCCCAGGTCTCCGATTGACAGGGCGGCTGCAAGTGCAAATGCCAGCGCCAGTGACCGGACCAGCACCGGCAGGTCTATCAGGCGCCATCTCTGGTATCCGGCGAGGCCTAGGCTGGCACACAACCGGTCATGGATCTGTGCCTGGCCGACCACGGCAGGGCTCAGGATGCGCAATGCAAACGGAAGCGCCATGAGCGCGTTGACGATTGCCACGATGACGGGTGCCGCTGAGGTGGCCAGTCCAGTCCTGTGCAGCACCACAAACCATCCCGCTCCTATCACGATCGGCGGCACGACCAGGATCAGGGAACCTGATGCCTGCATGCTGGATACAAACGCTGAAGCTGCGCGTGATAGTCTGCGACGGCGCATAATAGTGCGCTGTGCCGCAAGCAGGCTCCAGGCCATCACCAGAGACAGGCTGGCGGCAGTAAGTGCCAGAACCAGCGACGTTACCAGCGCGCGCCAGAAAACCGATTGCGAAACGATACTGCCAAACGGAGCCGTAATGCCGGACAGGACAATGGCCAGCATCGGCAGCGCTATGAAGACCAGGCCAGCAGCTATGACTAACCCGTCGGTGCGCCTCGATGTTGCCTGGTCGGGGCGCCGGACCTGCTTGCCGACGCCTGACAGGACTGCAATGTCGGTGGCCATGCGCCCGCCCAGCACAAACAGGCCGGCGCACAGGGCAAGCTGCAACACGGCCAGCAGCACGGCGCGCGGCGGGTCAAAGTCAAACCGCAGTGACTGATAGATTGCCACTTCAAGCGTGGTGGCGCCGGGGCCGCCGCCGAGCACCAGCACAACGGCAAAGCTTGCAATGCACAGCATGAAGACCAGGCTGGCGATGCCCGGCAGCACCGACCGGATCACCGGCCATTCGATATGGCGAAACACGTGGCCGGAGGTGAAACTCAACTGCGCGGCAAGCCGCCAGTTCTCCGGCGGTATCTGTTCCAGCGCGGCCACCAGCAGGCGGGCGGCCAGTGCCATGTTGAAAAACACATGAGCTATCAGAATGCCGGCAAGGCCATAGATGTTCAAAGGCCCGGAAAGTCCTGCGCCCTGCAGCACCGTGCTGACCCAGCCCTGCCGGCCCCACACTTCGACAATGCCCAGCACAACCACCAGCGCCGGAAGCGCCAGGGGCAAGGCGAGCAGTCGCAAAATGATGTTCCTGCCGGGAAACGATGCCTGGCGCGCCAGTGCCCTGGCCAGCGGGATTGCGGTCAGAACCGACAGCAATGTGGACAACCCTGCCTGAAGCACGGTGAATTTGGTGATCGACCAGACAAAGCCCAGATAATCTGCACTCAGGTCCGGCATGGCAGGCGCAATCACAATCAGGGCGAGCATCGGAGTTACAACGGCTAAGCCGATGAAGCCCAATGCGAAAAGACCGGCAAGGACGGCTGGTTTTGGTCCGGCTGTTCCCTGGGTTTTCATCTTGCTGCAGCCGGATTACCTGGTGGTGGCCTTGAGCCACTCGTCTATCCAGGCCTTGCGGCTGGCCTTGACCTCATCGGCGGACAGCAGCAGTGACTTTGCCGGTTTAACCAGCTTGTCAAATGCGTCGGGCAAGGCATCGGAGGTCTTGCCGGCTGGCCACATCCAGTTGTTTGTCGGGATGTGGTTCTGGAAACCGGGACCGGTCATGAAAGCGAGGAAGCGGCGGGCAAGCGCCTTGTTCTGCGATGATTTCAGCATGCCGGCGACCTCGATCTGCATATAGTGGCCCTCAGTGAAGGCAGCGGCGCGGTAGCGGTCGGTGCTTTCAGCCACCATGTGATAGGCAGGCGATGTCGTATATGACAGCACCATCGGTGCTTCACCCTTGGTGAACATGCCATAGGCTTCAGACCAGCCGGGCGTGACGGTCAGGACCCGCTTTGACAGTTTCGTCCATGCTGCATCGGCCTTGTCGCCGTATACCGCCTTGATCCACAACAGCAGGCCGAGACCGGGACTGGACGTGCGCGGATCCTGAATGACGATCTTTTGCTCGGGATCGCCGGTCACCAGTTCATCCAGACTTGCCGGCGGCGTTTTGATCTTCTCGCTGTCATAGATGACGGCGAAATGGCCATAGTCGTACGGTACGAACGTCTTGTCCGTCCACGTTACAGGCAGGCGGACGTTGTCTGTCTTGATGGCGTGTTCTTCAAACAATCCGGTTGCAGCGGCTTCTGCGGTCAGGCTGGTGTCAATGCCGAGCAGAATATCGGCCTTGCTGCCGGCGCCTTCCAGCTTGATGCGGTTCAAGGTGGCAACCGCATCCGCAACGGCTACCCATTCAAGTTCACAATCGCAGGTAGCTTCGAAGCCCGCCTTGATCTTCGGGCCAGGACCCCAGTCGGAAACGAAGCTGTCATAAGTATAGATGGTGAGTTTGTCCTTGGCCGCAGCCGGTAAAGCCAGAACAGTGAGAACGGCAAGGCACAAGGTGAAAAGTCGCAGCATTTTCAATCTCCTCCTGGAAGATGACAACTTGCTGCCGGGGGTTACGGGAAAACGTCGAGAACTGGCTCGTATCCCTCCGCCGGCATGATCCGGATCAGGTTCAGAGGGTTGGCAAGGACACTTGCCTCTCAGCCCTTCAAAATTACGGGCACCCCGAGAGCAATTACAGATATAGGGTACGACAGAGCACTTGTACAAGAAAGATTGTGTGGTATTGCAGCGGCCATGACGCAGAAATTTACAATACTGCTGGCGGGCGAGCTGACCGTAACGGACCGCCTCAGAAGTCAGATTGGCGGCAGCAGGGTCATTGCTGCAGATGGTGGCATGGCACATGCGTCCATGCTTGGGGTAGTGCCGGAACTGTGGCTTGGTGACTTTGATTCCAGCGGCGAGGCGCTGGTTTCCCGGTACGCCGACGTGCCGCGCCAGTCTCATCCGGTTGCCAAGAATGCCACGGACGGCGAACTGGCGGTCGATGAGGCGATCCGGCTCGGCGCTACCGAATTGTTGCTGGCAGGTGGTTTTGGCGGTCAGGCCGACCATGCATTCGCCCACCTAATGCTGCTGCTGCGGTTAAAGGCACGCGGGATGAAGGTGATGTTGTCCAGCGGTCATGAGGAAGCCTGGCCTCTGCTGGATGATGCTGTGGAAGTTGATGTGCCGCCGGCCTCGCGCCTGTCGATTCTGCCGGTTACCGATCTGGAGCGCATCACCATTGAAGGTGTGCGCTGGCCGTTGAAGGACCGGGATGTCGTGCTGGGTTCCACACTGACACTGTCAAACGAAGTGGAGAAGCCACCTGCGCGCGTGTCGGTTGCCGCCGGCAAGGCAATCGTGCTGGCCTATCCGGTTTAGGTAGATCAAGCAGCTAGACGATGGACAGCGCCGAGGGTCCGTCCGGGGCCGGGAATTCATGGTCCAGCAATGCCAGGTCATCGTCATCCAGCTCGATGTCGAGAGCTGAAACAATCGGGTCTATGCGCTCCACGCGGGATGTCTTCGGGATGGCAATTGTGTGTTGTTGAGCTATCAGCCAGGCCAATGCAATCGAGGCCGGTGTACACCCGTGACGGTCCGCGAGAGTTGCGAGACTTGCGTCGCGCAACAGCCTGCCTTCCCCCAGCGGGCAATAGGCCATGACCGGGATGCTGTTGTCGGCCAGCTTCGGTTTCAGGTCCCATTCGATGCCCCGATCCGACAAATTGTAAAGCACCTGATCAACCGCGCACTTGCGCCCGTCGCGTACACCAAGAAGTTCGTCCATATCGTCGGCGTCGAGATTACTGACACCCCAGTCGCGGATTTTCCCGTCGGTCTTGAGACGCTCGAAACCGGAAACGGTTTCGTCCAGCGGATACTGGCCACGCCAGTGCAGCAGGTAGAGGTCGATCCGGTCCGTCTGCAGTCGTCCAAGAGAACGTTCACAAGCGGCTATAACGCCGTCATAAGATGCGTTGTGAGGGTAGGCTTTCGAAACAATGTAAGCGTCATCGCGGCGTTTTCCCAGCGCTTCGGCAACGACAAGCTCGGCGCCTCCTTCACCATACATTTCCGCCGTGTCTATAAGCTGCAGCCCTCGGTCCAGTCCATGTCGCAGCACATCGGCCTCCGACTGCAGCAGCTCCGCATTTTCGCCCATGCGCCAGGTACCGAGGCCAAGGGCGGGTATTTTTTCTCCGCCGGGAAGGGATACATGCTTCATACGCAACTCCAGTATTCCATTTCGGCAGCTTGACGCAGGATGCGGTGTAAACGCAAGGTGCGTTTCAAGCGGTAAACAACGATTGATAATGACGGGAATAATGAAAGCTGACTCTATTTCCTTTGCGGCAGATGACTGGCGAGCAGGCATATTCGCCGCATTGAAACGGCAGGATGTGCGGCAGATGGCTTATGTGCCGGATGCGGGTCATGCCAGCCTGATCAATGCGTGCCTGGCTGACAGTGATATCAACTGCACAGTCCTTACCACCGAAGAAGAAGGTGTTGCCCTGTTGGCGGGCGCCGAACTCGGCGGGCAGCGTGGTGTCATGCTGATGCAGTCGTCCGGTGTGGGTAATTGCGTCAACATGTTCTCGTTGCTCAAATCATGCGGATTTCCATTTGTCACCCTGGTGACGATGCGGGGTGAATGGGGGGAGTTCAATCCGTGGCAGATGCCGATGGGACAAGCAACGGAAGACACGTTCAAGCGATCCGGGTTCGTCGTCTATCGGGCCGATACCGGCGAAGATGCAGCAGCCATGACCGGATCGGCGATGCGACTGGCCTACGACAGCAATTGCCCGGTTGCCGTTTTGTTGTCACAGCGCCTGATCGGCGCAAAAGATTTCTAGGATGGATTGTTGAGATGATTGCAAGACGCGAGGCTATTGCAGAGGTGTTGAAGGACCGGCCCGACAACCTTCTGGTGATCAGCGGGCTTGGTTCACCAACCTATGACGTGGCTGCAGCCGGAGATGTTGCGCAGAATTTTTATCTATGGGGCGCCATGGGCGGCGCCGCCGCCATGGGACTGGGGCTTGCACTGGCGCGGCCCGATGCGCGTGTCCTGGTTGTCACCGGCGACGGTGAAATGCTGATGGGCCTGGGGTCTCTCGCGACGCTGGGGGCCAAGGCACCGGACAACCTTGCCATACTGGTTATCGACAATGAGGCCTTCGGTGAAACCGGTGGGCAGACCAGCCACACCGGAAAGACCACCAATCTGGCCGCGGTAGCGCTGGCCTGTGGATTCAGGCAGGTGGCGACGGCGCACAAGCAGGCTGACCTTGGCGCTGTAAAACAACTCGTGCTTGAAGATACCGGACCTGTGTTGGGGGTGATCAAGACGGGATCCGATGAGCTGCCGAGAGTTTTGCCGGAACGCGACGGGCACATTATCAGAAACAGGTTCAAGACAACTGCAACACTGTAGGGGCGCGGCCCTGACAACATGGAGAAAGCAAATGGCTTTGAAGAGAATTGGCGCTGGCAACCGGATGACAAGTGCGATCATTCACGGTGACAAGGTTTACATGTCCGGCTTCGTGGCGAACGAGGCAGCCGGGGGTAGCGTCGCTGCACAAACAGCTGACATTCTGGCGCAGATAGACGCCATGCTGGCGCAGGCAGGCTCCGACAAGACAAAGGTTATCAGGGCCACTATCTGGCTTACCGACATGGATACCTGGGCAGAAATGAACACTGTGTGGGATGACTGGGTTGTTGCAGGTGAAACACCGTGCCGTGCCGCAGTACATTCACCCAAGCTGGCCGCACCGGGTCTGGATGTGGAAATCCAGGTGGAAGCTGCCATCTAGGTCGAGGAGCCGCAGCCATGGCAAGGGCGCTGGTGCTTGGAGCCGGTATTGTCGGGGTCACCATGGCGTACGAGCTGTGGCGGGACGGTCATGAGGTGACCGTCATTGACCGTGAGACTGGTGCGGCTGAATTCACCAGCTTCGGCAATGCCGGCATGATTGCGCCGGGACACGCTTATGCCTGGGCGTCTCCGGCTTCACCGAAAATTCTGCTCAAGTCATTATGGCGTAATGATCAGGCGCTGCGATTGAAGCCGTCATTGGACCCGGCGTTCTTGAGGTGGATGTGGAAGTTCTGGGGCCAGTGCAGTGCAGAACGAGCGGCCGTCAACACCAGGCGGAAAGTCAGATTGTGCAATTACGCGCAGTCAGTGTTTCACGAAACACGTGCCGATACAGGTGTTTCGCACGACGCAAATGACGGCGGCATCCTGTATCTGTTCCGGTCGCAGGCGGCATTTGAAGCGGCGAATACGAAAGCTGAGATATTGCGCCGGGAAGGCTCTGATATTGGCGTTCTCGATGCTGATGGCATAGCGCGGAAAGATCCGGCGCTTGCCGGTTGCAGGGACCAGTTTGCCGGTGCGCTGTTTGGCGGCCGGGACGAGACCGGTGACTGCCGGATGTTTACCCGCAACCTGGCAAGTTGGCTCGGCGAGCGCGGTGTTGACTTCAGATGGGGGGTGACGGTCAAGGCGCTGGAGACCGATGGGGATCGGGTCAGCAGCGTCGTGACTGATCAGGAAAACCTGTCTGCGGACATCATCGTATTGTCGCTGGGAGTGTATTCGCCGCATCTGGCAAAGCCGGTCGGGATTGATTTGCCGATCTATCCGGTCAAGGGGTATTCGATGACTGTTCCGGTGTCGGGGCGCAATAATGCGCCCGCTATCGGTGGTATCGACGAAGAGAGCCTGGTTGCCTATACGCCGATGGGGAATCGGCTGCGGGTGACGGCGACGGCGGAATTCTCAGGTTATGGGGTCGGGCATTCGCCGGCGGATTTCCGGCACATGACGAGCGTGGTGAAGGGGCTGTTTCCCGATGGTGCCGATTACACCAGGGCAGAATACTGGGCAGGCCTGCGCCCGATGACGCCTGAAGGAACTCCGATCCTGGGCGCTACAAGCTTCAAGAACCTCTGGATGAATACCGGTCAGGGCCATATGGGCTGGACCATGAGCCATGGCACCGGCAGGCTGGTTGCAGACATTATTGCCGGACGCAAGCCGGCGATTCCCCTCGACGGGATGACGCTTTAGGCTTCAAGTACGCAAACCTGTGTGTTGAAAGGCATGTAGGGCTTGCTTTGCGTCAAAAAAGCTCCATAAGCTGTTGAAAGATCGATTGGCGCCTGATCACGGGGGTAGTTAAGCGCGAGGGTGAGCTTGACGATATGTCGGATGTAGCGACGAATTGGTTCGCGGGCGTTTCAGCGATTCTCGCGACTTTGATTATTGTGCAAACGCTGCTGCAGATGCGCAAAAACAAGCGCTGGAATGATGACAGTGATCTGCCGTCGGGTGCGCGGCAAGTCAGTCGCGCCAGATATCGTGGTCATCGCGTGATGCACTACAGTGATGGATCTGTTCTGGCCGAAACCCGTTTCGGATTCAAATCATTTGAGAGCTTTGACCTGTATCGGCAGTATATCGACCGCTAGCGCGGGATGTTCGTGATGGTCACGAGCTTAATTATCGGCGATAAACAGCGAGCACTGCTGCCCTTGCGGAATCCACTCCTGCAAATCCAGTTCCGGTATGTTTGCAATGCAGCTCGTTGTTGCCGGATCGGGTGCCGTGCAGGTGCCGCCGCGGGATATGCTTCAGACTACATCACGGCTGGCCGAATCAGGATTAATCTGTTGTTTTATGCCAGCTTTTTCGTTTGCATTGGGCGCCGTCATGAAAAAAAGCCTGATCTTTATCCTTGCTTTACTGGGTGTAACGGTTGCCACTGTGGCGTTGACTGAAGCATTTGGTCTGAGCGTCACCGTTATGGTGTTGATGGCAACGATCGGTTCTCTGAGTTGCTTGCTGGTGCTTGTTGTCGTTCCCCGGATCAGGGAACAAATGGCGGAACGGGAATACAGGCAATTGCTGCGAGACAGCGTGCACCTGATTGTGGGCCGTGCACGTTACCGCGGACGCCGCGTGCTTCACTACGCAGACGGCAGTGTGGCAGTGCATACACGGCGTGGTATGCAGGCGTTTGACACTTTTGATGCCTGCAGACAATTTATCGACGGACGCTGAAGCGGGACAACTGTCCGGCAAGTGTTCAACAGCGGCAGGCGTTCATAGTAGCTAACGGAATTACTCAAACATGTCGGGCTAATGTATGTTTTCTCCAGCTTGATGTATCCGTCTGACTGGAAACCGCAGCAGAGTCCGCAACCGAACCAGGACGCCTTGTGTCGACATGATTACCCAGATTTTCAAAAAGCTCGTTTCGAAAAACAAGGGCGGGCAGCAGGATGAAGAGCCTCGTCTTCCAGATGGTGTGAGGGTTTATGTCATCGGCGACATCCATGGCAGGATCGACCTGCTGGAGCGCCTGTATGCAATGATAGAAGCTGATCGCAATGAACGGCCGATTGCTCATTGCGTGGAGGTTTTCCTCGGAGACTATATTGATCGTGGGCCCTCTTCCCGGGAGGTGCTGGAATGGATGGTGAAGGGCCACAGTGTTTGTAACAAACGGATTACACTGCGTGGCAATCACGAATTGTATCTGCAGGACTTTCTCAGTGACCCCGGCGTGATCAGTGCGTGGGGGCAGTATGGCGGCCTGGAAACATTGCATTCCTATGGCCTGAAGTTTCGAATGCCGATGGGAGAAGACCAGTGGGCCGATATTCAAAAAGGCTTGTTGGACGTTCTGCCGCCGAGCCATCGGGTTTTCCTGGAAAACTGTATTCTGTCAGCCGGCGCCGGCAAATATTTCTTTGCGCATGCCGGGGTAAATCCGCAGATTCCGCTGGATGATCAGGTTGCCGAAGACCTGCTTTGGATTCGCGAACCCTTTCTGAGCCATGGCAGTGCGTTGCCGAAAATAATTGTCCACGGCCACACACCGGCGGAAAAGCCTGAGATCGAGGCGCACCGGATCGGCATAGATACCGGCGCCTACATTACCGGGCGTCTGACCTGCGCGGTGCTGGAAGGCAGCGATGTGCGGTTTCTCTCAACCTAGTGAAATGCCCGAGATTTACGACTTGTTAACCATTTGGCAATCAATGCTGACCTAGTGTTGTTTCGAAACGGTGATGTCAGGTGCGTATATGACGTACTGATTCGCTGTTGACGGCTTAATACTTCTTTGGGCGAACCGCTGAGTTCCGGATCTGCCTGAGAAAACGGATGGTAGAGGTCATCATGATCCTCGGGGGCTTTCAGAACCGGTTCAGCGTAGTTGCAGCAATGATCCTGATTGCGCAGTTGCTGGCTGCGTGCGCGTCTTCTTCCGGTGGCGTTGAGTCCTCCGGACCGTCGGCGGCGCCGACGAGCTATGCCGCAACGGTGCAGCAACCGGCGGCTGCTGCAACAAGTTCAGTGGCGGCATACCGGCTGGGGTCCGGTGACAAGGTCAAAGTCAATGTATTTGGCGAAGCTGATCTGTCCGGAGAATTCCTGGTCGGGGACAATGGCCGCATAGACCTGCCGCTTATCGGCGCGGTGCAGGCGCGGGGCCAGACCGTAACCCAGTTTCAGAATGCGGTCGTGGCGAGATATTCAGGCGGTTATCTGAAAGACCCGAAAGTATCGGTGTCGGTCCTGAACTATCGTCCCTTCTTTATTCAAGGCGAAGTGGGCAAGGGCGGTGAATATCCCTACAAAGCCGGGCTGACCATACAAAATGCTGTCGCAATCGCTGGCGGATATACCTACCGGGCCAACACGGGCAAGGCCTTTGTACGCCGTGCGGGTCAGGATCGGGAAGTGGAAATTCAGACAAATCAACGCGTTGCGATCAATCCCGGGGACATAATCCGGGTGCCGGAGCGGTTTTTCTGATGGTGTTTGCGAGCGGTACCGCGCCAGCGGCCAGTGCTCATCGTTTGTTTCCAGTAAGGCGTATGCGGACTAAGTTGTAAATAATTCATTAGTTACCATTAGGTACTATTGGGCATTGACGCAATTTAGCAGGCGCAAGTTTCAAGGCTGTAATTCGGCTGGAATAAAGGTGGACGGCGATGTCATTCAAACTGGCAATTTCAAGCGCGATGGGAATCGCGCTGTTTTCAGGTCTCGTACACGCGCAAAGCGTCGAGGCCTTCGTTGCCAGCTATAATCAGGACCCTGCACTTTCAATTGCCGTTTCAGACGCGGTCAGCGCGAACCATCCGGAAGCGGAAGCGTTTTGCCGGGCTGCAGACGATGCATCCGAGCCGGTGCAGGTCTATGTCGGGGCCGGTCTGGCCGGAGCGCATCAGTATTTGCTGTCGGTTAACGATTCTGCAGGGGCTAGCAGTATAAAATTAACCGTGTGCACTTGCGAGAGGACGCCGGGTCAGGTCCTGAGCTCCTTTGCAAATGGGATTGGCGCACTGGAGCGTGACATGTGTTCAAGCGCATGGCGCGGTGAGAGTGGGGGGTCGCCGCCAGATGTGTTCAGCATCAATGTTGACGGGGGCGGTAACGGCGTTAGCAGAAACTGATTTGACCTGACAGGTTTTCTAATCGTGCGGGCGACGAGACGAAGTTGAAATGGGGCGTGACGGCTGAAATGCGGGCAAAATTAATAATTGCGGTGCTTTGTGCATGTGCAGGTGCGTCAGCGGGGGCATCTGCGCAGGAACTGTCGCGCTCGGGTTCAGGTAACATGCCTACCGTCCGTGACCGGTTCGAAGGCCTGGGCTTGCGGGCCGGCCAGTTCTGGGTTCTGCCGGATGTTGAAACCGGATATTTCTACGATAGCAACGTGTTCGGCGAATCAGCCGGCGAAAATGCCGACTCAGGTATCTATGTCTCGCCTTCGGTGACATTGAGATCGGATTTTGGCCGCCACCAGTTGAATCTGAAGGCCGGGCTCGATCACTACGAATACCTGGATTTCTCTTCGCAAAGCCGCACCGATTTTGATGGTGAACTGGATGCCCTGTACGAAGTGACAAGCGACACTGTGCTTAGGGGCGGCCTGAAAGGCGGGAAGTTCAACCAGGAGCCTGGAGATCTCGAATACCCGACTGTTGGCGTGCCGACATCGCCCGGCGAGTACTATAAATTCGATTCCTGGGCCTCTATCAAGCACACGTTCAACAGGCTGTCCGTCTCGGTGGGTGGGGCTTTTGACTTTTTCGACTATGACGATGTCGACGGTGTCGACCAGGACTTCAGAGACGGCAATGTTACCACGGCCGGCGGGCGTGTTTCATATCTTGCCTCGCCCGGTTACCGCATATTCGGTGATTTCCGCTACAATTGGCGCGATTACAATGGCGGTACCATCGTCGACTCAGAAGGCTGGCGCGCCCTTGCAGGCGTTGAATTTGAAGTGACCCGCCTGATTTCAGGTGAACTCGGGATCGGCTACAACGAACAGACTTATGATTTCGCCGGTTCGCCGACCACATCCGCATTCAGTTACCATGGTGCACTGACGTGGAATCCGACACCGTTGATGACAGTCAAGCTCAATGCCGACCGTACTATTGAAGACAGTACGTTCAATCAGGCCGGGCGTGTCCAGGACTCGGCCAAGCTGGTCGTTGACTATGAAGTACTGCGCGAGCTGGTGTTCTCGCCATCGGTTGGTTTCGCCTACAATAATTATGAGAATTCATCTCTGGACGACTTCAGAATTGAGGCTGGCGCGGAGCTCGAATACCGGGTGAACCGCTTCATGTCTGTTGGCAGCAGGTACAAATACTCCTACAGTGATGTCACAGGTCCCGGCCTTACCGATTGGGACCGTCACCTTGTGGGCGTCTATGCTAAAGCGCGCTTCTGATAACAGTCCTCCGGCTGGCCGAGAGGGGTACCCTGACTCATCATCTCCTTTCGAGTTTGGTGGGTCCGAAGGTATTGATTTAAGGGAACTTTTCCGGATCGCGCGGCGCCGTGGCCCGATGGTTGCGGTGATCGGTTTTCTGACCGCTTTGCTGGGCGCAATCTATGCTCTGCAGCTCACTCCCGTGTACACCGCGAAGGCCACACTGCTGATTGATACGAATCAGAAGAACATAATTAATGCCGAAGCCATCGTTTCCGGGATTGGACGAGACAACTCTGCACTGGAAAGTGAACTTGAGCTAATCCGGTCCTATGATGTGGCCAAGCGGGTTGTCCGCAAGCTCAAGCTTGATGACAAGTCGAAAGCTGAACCGGCAAAGATTTCAGCGGTCCGGCAACTGCTTTCTCTGGTGTTCAGCCGTGAGCCTGCCCCTGAACCGGTTTTCAACGAAAATCGCACCGACAGGATCATACGCTCCCTGTCCAAGTCCATCAGCGTCGACCGCAAGGGGTGGACCTATGTGGTTGACATCAAGTACACCTCCGACAGTCCGACCAAGGCGGCGCAGGTGGCGAATGCATTTGCGGACGAATATCTGGTTGATCAGCTTGAAGCGAACTATGAAGTTACCCGCCGTGCCAATGACTGGCTCAGTGAGCGTCTCGGCGCGTTGAGAAAAAAGGTTCGTGAATCGGAGCGTGCCGTCGAACTGTTCAAGGTGGAGAACAATATTGTCGAGACCAACGGCTCCACCCTGAGCGACCAGCAGGTTGCAAAGCTGAATGAGCAGTTGATCCTGGCCCGCGCCGAGTCGGCTCAGGCGCAGGCCAAGTATGACCAGGTTCAGGCTGTCCGCAAAAGGGGCGGGGATATCACGGCCTTTGCAGATGCCCTGCAATCCAGTGCACTGGCGGCGCTGAAAGGAAAAGCCTCGGAAATACGCCGTGAGCTTGCGAACCTGAGTGCCAAATACGGTAACCGGCACCCGTCCGTGGTTTCCGCGCGGGCGCAGCTGCAAGATGTCAGGCGTTCGATCAGTTCCGAGGCCAAGCGCATTCTGACCTCTACGGAAAATGCCTTGCGGGTTGCCAGCAGCCGCGAAGAATCCATTGCTGCAAGCCTTGCCGAAGTCAAGGGAACAGCTTCAAGAGACAGCCAGGCAGAGGTCATCCTCAGAGAACTGGAGAGGGAATCGGCAGCCAACAAGGCTCTGTTTGAGTCCTTTCTGTCGCGGTTCAAGCAGACCAGCGAGCAGGAAAAACTCAATACGAACAATTCACGTGTCATTGAACGAGCTTCTGCGCCAACCGTCCCCAGCGCTCCGAACAAGAAATCGCTTGTGATACTTGCGGCCATGCTGGGGTTGGGACTGGGGGCTGGAATTGCCTTCCTGATAGAGCAACTGGATGCCGGCTATCGCACAACTATCCAGATTGAAAAACAATTGGGCGTACCGGTACTTGCCAGCATACCGCGTTCAGACAATGAGCTGCCCGGCAGCGGAATCGGGCGCACAGCCCGAAAATACAATCCGTTCAGTCTGCTGGCCGGGTTGTTCAGCAAGGGCGACAAGTCAGAACGGCGCATGAAAAAAAGCGACCGGGTCAGTATCAGCCGGCTGGTGGTTCAAAGGCCACTGTCGAGTTTTACCGAGGCTGTTCGGGCGCTCAGAATGGGTATCAAGTTTGCAGATGTCGATCGCCCGCAGAAAATTGTACTGCTCGCTTCTGCCCTGCCAGGCGAAGGCAAGTCCACTATCGCGAGCAACCTGGCGCTGCATGCGGCAGCTTCGGGAGAGCGGGTGCTGATCATTGATCTCGACCTGCGCCACCCGGTGCTCACGTCGTTGTATGCGCCGGATGCCAAGCACGGGGCGGTGGAACTGTTGCTTGGAGAGGTCGATCTCAAGCAGGTGATCGTGAAAGACGCCGCGTCGGGACTGCACATATTGCCGGCGCCGCGCCGCAAGGACCTGACCCACACGGCCGAATTGTTGGGGTCGAAGCGGATGAAAGATCTGTTTACCCATCTGAGCGGGTTTTATGACCTCATTGTTGTTGATACCTCGCCGTTGCTGCCGGTTACCGATGGCCGCGCCCTGATCGACGTGGTCGATTCCCTGGTGCTGGTGGTGAAATGGGAGACTACTGCGCGTGATGCCGTTGATGCCGCGTTGAAGCAGTCGCTGGGTTCGCATGGCAAGCTGACCGGCGTTGTCATGAACGATGTGGTTGCCTCGAGAGCGCGGTATTACGACTATTACAAGTCGGGATACTACACCAAAAAGTACCCGTACTATTATGGCGGATCGGGTTAAGGTGGCGCGAGGTGTCAGTCCGTTCGCCATGGGACTGCTGCTTTCTCTGGGTATTTGCCTGACCGGTCTGGGCGGTTATCAGCTTTACCGGCTGGACGATACGCACCTGCGCAGGGAAGTTTTGTACTCAGTTTCTCCCGGCACCCTGCAGGTCTGGCTTGCGACGCTGGATCCGGCAGATCGTGAAAACGCCGCCAGGCTTTCAGACCGGTTTGTCAGCATGACACTGCCACAACGGCGTGACGCGGTCCTCGCGATTGCGCGGCCCGGATATTTTGAAGCGATGGGCTTGAGTTTTGCAGATCGGCGGCGTCTGCAGATGTTGATTTTGCAGGCGTCGGGATTGGCACTTGCGAAAGCGCCGGCACTTGGTGAGCTCTGGTTTCTGTCAGCCAAGCTGCGCAACACCCTGTTCGGTTTTGATGCCACGACCGGCCACCATGTTGAACTGTCATTTGCCTATTCACCCAAGGAAGTGGATTTGGTGCTGGAGCGGCTGCAGATGATGAGTATTGCGTGGCCGCTGCTGAGTAACCGCCTCAGAAACATAGTCCGGCATGACGTGAGGATTGTTGATCAGACTTTTCCCGACCGTGCTGCGGAACTTCGTCAATACCTTCACAAAGCCGGAGCAAAGCTCTGATGATCCTGGATGATAGATCCTTGTCCGCTCGTTCCCGGGGTGTGTTATGAGCGCGGTTGCATCGGTGCTGATTGCGATTGTCGTCGGCTTTAGTAGCTTCTGGCTTGGCTCCAACAGGCCGCTTGCATGGAGTGTGAATGCCGTCATGGTGGGCGGGCTTTTGATGTTCACCTGTCTGTCACTTCAGCTGGAAGCGCGACGCCATCCGGCACTGATGATTTCAAGGCTCTGGGCAGCTATCGTGATGTTCGGCCTGGGGATGTGCTGGGCAGTAGCGCAGATCATCCCATTGGGGTCTGCGACAGCAGGCCACCCGGCATGGCAGGTGGCAGGCGAGGCCCTGGGTCGTGACATGCCGTCGACCATATCCATCAATCCATCCGAGACACTTTGGGCCATCGTGCGCTATCTCACCGCCGCATCGGTCTTGTTGTGTGTTTATGTTCTCGCGCGTTCGGCTCAGAATGCTCAAACCATCTTGCGGACATTTGTAATTCTGACCGGGCTTGCGGCGCTTTACGGATTGACGCGATTGTCTCTCTCGCTGGACAAAATCCTGTGGTTTGATGAACCTGACACAGGGTATCTCACGTCGGGCTTCATCAACCGCAACAGCGCTGCGACCTATTTCGGAATGGCATGCCTGGCGAGCCTTGGCCTTGTGATCCAGAAGGTTCGCACGGTATTGCAGTCAACGTCGCATGACAGTGGCCGTGAAGTGGTCAGAAAACTGTCTCTGGCCATGGCAGGCATGCTCGGATTCGATCTCGTCCTGTTTGTGCTGATGTTTGTCTGCCTGTTGGCGACCGGGTCCCGCGGCGGCATCAGCTTTACGATACTGGCGCTGTTTTTCATGTTGCTGCTATACGGCGTGAAGGCGACAATGCGAGGCCGGTCTGCCGGGGGCGGGCTTGCGTGGATAGCAATCATATTGGTCATTGCAGCGTTGATGCTGGGGGTCTTTGAGTTGTCAGGCGCCCGGCTCACCGGCCGATTGCTCGATCAGGGACTTGAAGCAGGTGCACGGTTTGAAGTCTATGCGCAAACATGGCTCGCTGTCCGGGATTACTTGTTCCTGGGCAGTGGACTGGGCACTTTTCAGGATGTGTTTACAGCTTACCGGCTTGAATTGTCTGCGGGTCGCAAGGTCTGGGACAAGGCACACAATGATTACCTGGAGCTGCTGCTCGGGTTGGGTCTGCCGGCGGCGGCACTTGTGCTGATGAGCTTTGCCAGCTTGTTTTCCAAGGTGACCAGAGGGTTTTTTGCGCGGCACCGCGACACACATTATGCCGCGATTTCGGCAGCGGCCTGTGTGCTGGTCGGGCTGCATTCTCTGGTTGATTTCAGCCTGCAGATTCAGGCAAACGCGCTCGCATTTGCATTGCTGTTGGGAGTGGGGCTGGCGCAATCGTGGAGCACCCGGGCCTAAATGCCGCGTCGTGAATGCTGATCGGGATTAAATAGCCTGAAATCAAGACTTTACCTAACGTCCTCAATATTGGCTGACTACAGGTTTATGGTACATCAAGTGTTGCGGCGCATTGGGTACATAGTTAGTCTGTCTGAAAGTTGAGGGGCCATGATTCGGATGACTAAAGGCGACGTAGTCGGCAAGAGATGGTTTGCTGTGCGCACGCAGCCCAACCGGGAGCAACGCGCAAAACATCAGCTTGACCGGCAACAGTTTCGAACCTTTCTGCCTCTGATCGAAAAGTCTGTGTGCCATGCCAGGAAGATACGACAGGTTCGCTCTGCTCTGTTTCCCGGCTATCTGTTTGTTGAACTCGATTTGTCAAAGGATCAGTGGCGCTGCATCAACTCGACCTATGGAGTGTCCTGCCTTGTAATGGCCGGCGAGCGCCCGGCCTTTATTCCGGCGGGTGTGATTGAGTTGATAATCGAGTTGTCAAAAAGCAATGGGTTGGTGGATTTTACTCCTGATCTGCAACCCGGCATGAGTGTGCAAATGGTGTCCGGACCCCTGTCGGGTTTGATCGGGCGACTGAACCGTTGCGATGCGCGCGGTCGTGTGGAAGTCCTGCTCGAGGTCATGGGGCAGGAAATCAGGGTGACATCCAGCGCCAAGGTGTTGATGCCAGCCTGACCGGCAAAGTAGCTTTACGGTAATTGAGTAGAAAGGCGCCGATACCTGGTGCTGAAAAAAGATATGTGTCGTATCTGCCGTGGCGGAAGTCATTTCACCCGGAGTGCGGTAGCTATTGCCTGATTTGTTAGATCAACAAGTGTGTCCGATAGACAGATGAACACCAAACCTTACCTCGTGCCAGTTGTTTTATGCGGTGGAGCCGGGACACGGCTGTGGCCATTGAGCCGCCAGGCGTTTCCCAAGCAGTTTGCCGTTGAGGTGGAGCGGAAATCGCTTCTCGACCTTACCCTCGCCCGGATCAACGGGCTTGACGGAGTGGCGTCCTGCCTGGCGGTGACCGGGGAGGACTATCGCTTCATGGTTGCAGAAGCGCTGCACAATGCGGGTGTGCCGGGTTCGATACTGCTGGAGCCGATGGCCAGGAATACAGCGCCGGCATTATGTGCTGCAGCCTTGCAGATCGCCCAGACAACTCCTGACGCGGTCATGGTGATCCTGCCGTCGGATCATTTTGTCTCGGATGCCGGCAAGTTTGCCGCCGCCATCAGCGATGCCGCGAAACTTGCGCAGGAAGACTGGTGGGTGACGCTGGGTATACGCCCGACAAAAACCTCTTCTGCGTATGGTTACATTGAGCCTGGACCGGTGATTGCGGATCATGGCTCTGCGGCCCGGGTGTCGCAGTTCCTGGAAAAACCGGATGTCAAAAAAGCCGAGGAACTGATCCGCGCAGGATGCGTCTGGAATGCCGGCATTTTTGTCGTCAAGGCCGGCACCGCGGCCGATCTCGTCGCCAAGCACGCCCCGGACATTCATGATGCCGTGCAGCAGGCGGTTGCAGGCATCACCGTCGACAACGAGTTTCACCGGTTACAGCCGGAGGCGTTTTCTTCAAGCCCGTCGATCTCCATCGACTATGCCGTTCTGGAAAAGGAACCCGAGGTCGCCGTTGTGCCCTATGACGGTGACTGGTCGGACCTGGGGTCCTGGGACGCAGTTGCGGGTGTGCATGAAGCTGATGACGATGGCAACCGGTCAGAAGGAGATGCATGGTTTTCCAGTTCGCAAAACTGTTTCGTTCACAGCCCCGGCAAACTCGCGGTCGTGCTGGGACTGCAGGACATTGTTGTGGTGGATACACCCGACGCCCTGCTGGTCACCAGCAGGGAACAGGTGGAGCAGGTCAAGACCGTTGTGGACGATCTCAGAACCGCTGAGCGCAGTGAACTTACCGATCATCGCAAGGTTGCCCGTCCATGGGGAACGTTTGAAGGAATTGACCGGGGTGACCGCTACCAGGTCAAGCGCATCACCGTAAAACCGGGCGCCCAGCTATCGCTGCAATACCATCATCACCGGGCCGAGCACTGGATAGTGGTCAAGGGCGTCGCCAAGGTTACGCGGGGCGATGAAACCTTTCTGCTGCGTGAAAACGAGTCGACCTACATCCCGCTGGGAGCTGTTCACAGGCTTGAAAATCCCGGCAAGACAACACTGGAACTGATCGAAGTGCAGTCCGGATCCTATCTGGGTGAGGACGATATCGTGAGAGTTGAAGACGTTTACGGCCGCGAAGCCGAACCAGGTTCTGCGAAACCGGCATCGTCTGCGGCAAAACCGCAAGGAAAATCCAAACCGGCGCAAACATCGGCCGGGAAGGGGGGGCAAAAGTGATTTCTCCACCAAGAGTAGCGAGTGAGCGGGCGCAGGTTGCCACCAGAGGAAAGGGCATCGAAGATCGCCAGCCTCTGCGACTGGTAACCCGGATAAGGTTTCAGTTGATCGGCGGGCTGGTGTTCGCCGTCATCGTGCCCGGGCTGGCCCGCTGGCCGGCCGCGAGCCTGGTTCCGGGGTCGGGCATGGTATCCCTGCAATCTGCGATGCTGGGCTCCATGCTCGCGCTGTTTCTGGGTTACTGGGCGCTGCGCCAGATGATTGCCTATCCCGGTGTGCAGGCCACGCAGTACATTGCGCCGGCCTTTGCCATTTCCTATTCGATCATCATCATGATGTTCTTTTTCCTGCGAATAGATTATTCGCGCTACCAGTTTGGCGCCAGTTTCATAGTGGCGATCGTCTGGTTCTATGCGTGCTTTTTCCTGGCAAGGCGGGCCCTTCTGCAGAATTTCGCCCTGGCGGAAGTGGGCGATACCAAGGGTCTGCGGGATCTGGACACCGTGGAATGGTTCAGCCTGCAGGCACCGGCCTTTCCGGATCAGCGGCTGGACGGAATTGTCGTCGACCTCAGGGCCGACCTGTCAGACGACTGGAACAGGTTTCTGGCCGCCAGTGCGCTGAAAGGTATTCCGATTTACCATGTCAAGCAGATGGCCGAGGCGCTGACCGGCAAGGTCGAGATCGAGCATTTGTCTGAAAACAGTCTCGGGTCGGTATTGCCGTCGCTGTTGTATCTCAGGCTGAAACGTCTCGTTGATCTTGGACTGGCTGTCATCCTGGCGCCACTGTTCTTGATCATTGTTGGGCTCACGGCGATTGCCGTGAAACTCGACTCGAAGGGGCCTGCGTTTTTCCTGCAACCGCGCATGGGCTTCAGAGGCAAGCCGTTCAGGATGATCAAGCTCAGAACCATGAAGGTGGACGCGCACAAGACAGGCGGCAACTTTACCGAAGATAATGATCCCCGCATTACGCGGCTGGGTCGTTTCCTGCGCAAATACCGTATCGATGAGTTCCCGCAGATCATCAATATCTTTGCAGGCCAGATGAGTTGGATCGGGCCTCGTCCGGAGGCCCTGGAATTGTCTGACTGGTATCAGCGTGACATCCCGTTTTACAGCTACAGGCATATTGTGCGCCCCGGACTTTCCGGCTGGGCCCAGGTGCACCAGGGCAATGTGGCGCAGGTCGAACAGGCAACCCACAAACTGCACTATGATTTTTATTACATTAAGCACTTTTCACCATGGCTCGATGCGCTTATCACAGCGAAAACAATCTGGACCGTTCTGACCGGGTTCGGATCGAAGTGAGACAAGGAAGAGTATTTTCATGAAACTGGCAGTCATCGGTGCTGGATATGTCGGGCTGGTCTCGGCGGCGTGCTTTGCGGAGTTCGGTTTTTCCGTCACCTGCATCGACAAGGAAGTCGAGAAAATTTCCGCGCTCGAAGCAGGCCGGATCCCGATCTATGAACCGGGCCTGGAGCAAATCGTCCATAGCAATTTTGAAGCAGGCCGTCTCACTTTCTCCACCGACCTGCAGTCGGCAGTCGCAGATGCAGATGTGGTGTTTATTGCGGTGGGAACGCCGACACGGCGTGGTGAAGATGCCGCAGACCTGTCTTATGTGTTCGGAGCCGGTGCCGAGATTGCCGACGCCATGGACGGCTTCACCGTTGTGGTCACCAAGTCGACTGTGCCGGTAGGCACGGCGGAGAAGTTAAAAAACCTGATCCTGAAAACGCGCCCGAAAGCGGACTTTGAAGTGGCATCGAATCCGGAGTTTCTGAGGGAAGGCTCTGCTGTTGAAGACTTCCTGCGCCCGGACCGCATCGTGATAGGGGTGAGTTCAGAGCGGGCTGAAGCGCCGTTGCGCCAGTTGTACCGTCCGCTGACCCAGAAGGACGTGCCGATTGTCTTTACCTCCTGCCAGGCGGCTGAAGTCATCAAGTATGCCGCCAACACCTATCTTGCTACCCGGATCGGGTTCGTGAACCAGCTGGCAGACCTGTGTGAAAAGGTTGATGCCGACATCACTCACGTGACCAGGGGAATGGGTCTCGACAAGAGAATTGGCCAGCACTACCTGCAACCCGGACCAGGGTTCGGCGGCTCCTGTTTCCCGAAGGATACCAGGGCCCTTATGGTGACGGCCCGGGAACAAAAGGCGCCATTCACGGTCGTGGAGGAAGTCATTGAGGCAAATGAGCGGCGCAAGCGCAGCCTGACTGAACGGGTCACCAGCGCAGTTGGCGGCTCTTTGCGGGGTAAACGCATTGCCGTTCTGGGAATTGCATTCAAGGCAGATACGGATGATATCCGTGATGCGGCATCATTGGTCCTGATCCCTGAACTTCAGGCAGGTGGCGCCGTTGTGGCGGCCTATGATCCGGCTGCCATGGACAATGGACGAAGCCAGTTTGCCGATGTGCAGTGGTGTGCAGATGCCTATTCAGCCGCGCTGGATGCCAGTGCGGTGGTCATCCTCACCGAATGGAACGAGTTTCGCGGCCTGGATTTTGCGCAGCTCGCAAAAACCATGCGCGCGCCTGTGATGGTCGACTTTCGCAACCTGTTTTCGCTGCAGGATGTCGAGAACAGTGGGCTTGTTTACCATTCATTAGGCAGAGCACAACATGATCAAACCAATGATACAGACAGGATTGCCCTGATTCGGTCGAGCTGACCTGGAGGGGCAATCGCCCCTTCCGGAAGTGAGCCGAGCTTGTGAATTCGTCCCTTGGTTACAAAATGCGTCCGCGTACAAAGGTGTTCATGGCGTGTTTGTGGGCCTTGGTAATCGTGAACCTCAGCATCATTGTCCATTTCGGACTCATCTCCAGGCCGCCATTGTCGTTACTTCTGCACGAGCTGTCGCGCTTTGATCTGGTTCTGCATTGCCTTGCCTTTTGCAGTCTTTCGATACCCGTCTTCATGTTGTTTCGGCCCATGCTTCGGGCAGGGTCGGGCATATTTTTGCTGGGCATCGGCCTGGAGCTGGCGCAATGGATGACAACCTCTCGCGAGGCGTCGATTACTGATATCGCCGCCAATGGGTCGGGCATCTTGCTTGCCGCCCTGTTTGTTGTGATGTTGAAGCGAGCGGACTTTGAGTTCCTTCGGCCTGTTTTGGCCAGAGCAGCCTGATACCCCGGCATCAATCCGACTGAAAACCCATGCTTTTGAAAGGTCTTACGTGACTACGAAGCGCGCACTGATTACTGGCATTACAGGCCAGGACGGGGCCTATCTGGCCGAACTTCTCCTCGCCAAAGGTTACGAAGTACATGGTGTTAAACGGCGGTCGTCGTCATTCAACACCGGACGTATTGATCATCTTTATCACGACCCTCACGAGCAGGGTGTAAAGATGTTCCTGCATTTCGGTGACATGACCGATGCGACCAACCTCATCCGCCTGATGCAGGAGGTGCAGCCGGACGAGGTTTACAATCTCGCGGCCCAATCGCATGTACAGGTGAGTTTTGATACCGCAGAATACACCGCGAATGCCGACGGGATCGGAGCCTTGCGGATTCTTGAAGCAATGCGACTGTTGAAACTGGGCGAGAAAACCCGGTTCTACCAGGCATCAACGTCGGAGCTTTACGGCAAGGTCCAGGAGATACCGCAGTCCGAGACGACACCGTTTTATCCACGCTCGCCTTATGCCGCGGCAAAGCTCTATGCCTACTGGATCACGGTAAATTACCGGGAGGCGTACGGTTTTCATGCCTCAAACGGCATCCTGTTCAATCATGAAAGCCCCATTCGCGGCGAAACTTTCGTTACCCGCAAGATTACCCGGGCGGTGGCGGCAATCCATCACGGACTTCAGGACACTCTGTATCTCGGCAACCTGGATGCCAAGCGAGACTGGGGACATGCCCGGGACTATGTGGAAGGCATGTGGCGTATTGTGCAGCATGATGAACCGGATGATTTTGTACTGGCGACAGGCGAAACCCAAACGGTCCGGTCATTCGTTGATGCGGGTTTCAAGGAAGTGGGCATCGATATTGAATGGCACGGCGAAGGTGTCGAGGAAACCGGCACGGACAAGGCATCGGGTCGGATCCTGGTGCGTGTCGACCCACGTTACTTCCGACCCACGGAAGTTGACATTCTGATCGGTGATCCGCGCAAGGCCAAGGAGAAGCTTGGCTGGAGCGCCACGACGCCGCTGTCCGAGCTTGTCTCGGAAATGGTCCGGGAAGACATGAAACAGGTGGCGGAGGAACATCGCCGCAACCGGCATGAGTGAGCCGGTCTTTCCTCTTGCGGGCAAGTCCGTGTGGGTGGCCGGTCATCGTGGAATGGTCGGCTCTGCGCTGGTCCGCAGGCTGCAGTCGGAGAAATGCTCCGTCCTGACCGCCAGTCGTGACGATGCGGACCTTGTCCGCCAGGAAGACGTAGAGAATTGGATGAACGCCAACCGGCCGCAGGTGGTGTTTCTGGCAGCAGCCAAAGTCGGTGGCATACACGCGAACAACACGTACCCGGCCCAGTTCCTGTATGAGAACCTGATGATCGAGGCCAACATTATCCACGCTGCGTTCAAGGCTGGCGTTGAGAAGCTGGTGTTCCTGGGTTCAACCTGCATCTATCCGAAACTGGCACCGCAACCGATCCCTGAAGAGGCTCTGCTGACCGGGTCGCTGGAACCGACCAACGAGTGGTATGCTATTGCCAAGATTGCGGGCATCAAGCTGTGCCAGGCTTATCGCAGGCAACACGGTAGCGATTTTATCGCTGCACAACCCACGAACCTTTACGGCCCAGGTGACAATTATGACCTGGCGACATCCCATGTCCTGCCCGCATTGCTGCGAAAAGCACACGAAGCCAAGGTGTCGGGCGCAAAAACACTGAGTGTTTGGGGGTCGGGCACTCCGCTGCGGGAATTCCTTCATGTCGACGATCTTGCCGATGCGGTGGTGTTTCTGGCCAAACACTATTCAGGTGACCGCCACATCAATGTAGGTTCTGGCGAGGAAGTCTCGATCCGGGAATTGGCCGAAGCCGTCTGCCAGGTTGTGGGATTTGAGGGTGAACTGGAGTTTGATGCGTCCAAGCCTGACGGTACGCCCCGCAAACTTGCCGACGTGTCGCGGCTGACCCAACTGGGTTGGCAAAGCGCGCGGTCTCTCGAGGAGGGCCTTGAAAGTACCTACCGGGAACTGGGCAGTGACAATGGATTGCCAGATTTCCAGCAGCGCTGATCTGCGAAAGGTCAGGCTGGCGTGTTCTGAAGAACAACCTGATACGAACCTCTAGAAACCCATCCTCACACTCAAATTTCAAATTTCCAACACGACCGGCAAGATAGATACGATCCACGATGATTGATGTATATCTATCGCATTTAGCACTGCTGCTGTTTTGCACAATCACGATGATACCGTGGTTTGTTGAGGGCAGTAAGCAGATATTCGTGCCGATAAAAGTCTGGTCGGCACTTCAGGTGCTGCTGATTGCTCCGGGTGCGATTCTTGCTGCACACAACCCGGAACTGATTCACCGGGACGTCAGGGTGCTCAGTGCAGACGGCATACCTTCCGCCCTGATATCAACGTTCCTCATTTTCAGTATTTTGAATGCAGTCATTATTGCTACCTATTATAGCACGAACACCTTCGTTAACGGCCTGTATGCCGGTAGATCCAGTCAGCAGGTTCAACTGCGGCCGGAAGACAAATCGATCATATACATCCTGTTTGCACTCGCCTCGCTGGGGTTCCTGTTCAAGCTGCAATCTGTCGGTGGCCTGTCGTACATTCTTGAAAACGTAAACCTCAGGGTCTCTCTGCAAAGAGGCCTGGGGCCGTTAAACTATTTTGTCGACACTTTCCTGCTGTTGGCCTGCGTCATCGCCGCGAAGAGGCATGCACTTACCCGTCACAAGACCGACTTCTGGGTGCTGGTTGTCATATTCGTCTTGTCTGTCTTTTTCGCTTCCCTGTTTGGCGGCAGGAAATTTGCCATTCACCTGTTCATTTATTGCCTTATCGTCTACTCGGTCTACCGGGACGATTTTCTGAAATTCAAACCGAATTCCATCCTGAGTATCTCATTCAGTTACTTTGTCATAATCGTGTATTTCTTCCTGGTTCTGACATACAGGAAAGTTTCGAATTTTGATGAGTTTATCCAGGACCTGCCTACGCTGCTGCATGAGTCGGTAAACTCATTTTCCTATATTTTTATCTCAGTCAGTTACCTGGATACGTACATATTCGTTGTCGAGTTTTTCAACAGCAGCAACTTCTATTACGGAGCTACCTTCAGGGATCTGCTGTATGCGTTTGTCCCCAGCGCCTATTTTCCGTTGAAACCGCCGGTGGATGACGGCCTTTACATACGCGCTGCGTCTTTGGGTGGATACCTTGAACCGGGGACACCTGCGGTCACCCTGCGAGGGCTTGCATCGTGGCCGGGAGAAACTTTCGGCACTGCCTACATGAACGGTGGCATTCCGATGATTGTGATTTTCGGGATTATTCAGGGAATGGTGTTTTCCATTGCCTACCTTTTCTTCCAGAAAAATCCCAATTCAACATTCCGCCTCGTATTGATGATGAGTATTTTCATCAACTTCAAAATATCAAACCTGCGAATATCGAACCTGTTCGCTTTGATTGTCTGCCTTGTTGTCTCGTATTTCATGGTCAAGGTCCTGATGAAATTCAGATTTCGACGGGTAAATCATGTAACGCAACCGCAACACTGATCGTATGCCGCAGGTCTTAACAGGACAAATCATATGGGCGATCTGCCAAACCGTTGTGGTGCTGGTCCTGTCTCATCAGTCGCAGTTTTCCATCATAGGATTCTATAGTTTCGCCCTGTCAATATTCGCACCTTTGTGCCTGGCAGGCAGCTTTAACCTGCGGACCTTTGTCGTGGTGGGTGACGAGGCCCAGTACTCTCCTGCAAGCGTCATTCTGCTCCGCTCGATCGTTGTGGGCGGTGCGTTTGCAATAACAGTGACCTGCGTGTGTTTTCTGGCAGACAATGTTGCCGCGGCTGTCGCCGCATCCGCCCTGCTTGCCCTCAGAGCAGTGGACCAGCTTTCCGACGCCGCCATCGGGTTCTATCAGCGTGATGCAAGATTTGATCGGGTGGGCAGGTCATTTGCGCTGAGAGGGGTAGCTGGAGCACTGCCGTTTCTGGCTCTGACTTTCTGGGGAGTTGACGTGTTCTCCGCCGCTGTCGTCACGCTGGCAATTGTCGCTCCGCTTGTCGCGTATTTTGACCTGATGCCCCTGCTGAAACAGTCCGGTTCAAAACTGCCGTGGACCGAGGGTATCAGGAAACTTGTCTTCGCCCTGAGGCATTCTTCATTGCCGGCGTTTTTCCCGCTTCTGGATAATCTGCAGTTCAACAGTTTTCGCTATGCAGCGTTTTTCTACCTGCCAACGGTCGAGTTTGCCTTTGTGGGTCTGGCCCATATCCTGTACGGGCCGTTTCAGCTGCTGACATCGGCGTTTGGTTTCAAGTTCCTGTCGCAGGCGGCCAGCCTGACCAGGGAAAACCAGGTGCAAGGCCAGAACCGGCATCTCGTTCGTGGCGTGCTGATCGGTGCTTTCATATCGTTGCTGTTCCTGGTCGGGGTTGTGGTGGCCCCGGTCTTCGTTCTGGAACTCCTGATCGGAAAACAGGCAGCAGAGGCGGTTCCCTATCTGGAGATTACCGCAATTGCCATGCTGCCGGTGGCGACAGCCGGCTTCGTCTCGCTAAGCCTTGCAGCGCGCAAGACAACCCGCGCCTACGCGGCCGCGCCCCTGGTCAGCTTGATCGCCTTTGTGGTCGTGTTGCTCGGGGTCGTATTGCTTGGCTACTCCGACCTGCTGTTTTTCATCACGGCGGCCTATGTGCTTTGCTACATGATCAGAATCTTGATCTCGGTGGTGAGTTTCCGCAATGCCAGGCCCGCCTGAAAACTGAAGACTTGATGGATTGAGATTGCAGAAATTGATCGCTGACTGGAGGTTGTTTTGAGGTATTCGGGTGGGCCTGTATATTTTGTGCCACGACTTGCCAGAAAAATTTTTACGATGCTTGCCGACATTTCGGCCACCGTATACCACCGTCTGGCATGTCGCGCGGTCGGCGCACGCACCCGGATCATGCGCCGGGTGAGGTTTGCCGAGCCCGGTGTAGTCAGCATCGGTTCCGATTGTGTGATCGAAGCAGGGGTTATTGTTGGCGCCGAGATCGCCGGATCATCTCTTGTGCTGGGCGACGGGGTGCAGATCAACGGCAATGTGGTTCTCGACAATTCCGCGGAACTGGAGATCGGATCAGGTGCGCTCATCTCCGACTCGGTTGTCGTCTACACACATGATCACGGTTTCGACCCGAGAGCCCGGCCTACCGGATACCCGAAATGCATAGGTCAGAATGTGTGGATCGGAGCCCGGGCAATCATCCTGCCGAGTTGCAGCGAAATTGGCGCAGGGGCTGTGATCGGCGCGGGTTCCGTCGTTACCAAGAACATTCCAGAACACACGGTCTGGGCCGGGAATCCGGCGCGTCAGGTCGGGTTTGTAAAGTCCAACACAACCAGCAAGAAGTGAATTAAGCCAAAGTGTCCATCTCTCAAAAACTGGTAGAGTATTTTTACAGCGATGAAAAATACAATGGAACCAAACGTTTCTACGATTTGATCAGAACTGATACCAAGCCTGATACAGTCATGTTGAATCTTGGTGCCGGACCGGCAACCCGGGCGGCCATCAGACAGTTCAAAGGATCGGTGCGCGAGGTTTGCGGCGCTGACATTGACCCTGTTGTGTTATCCAATGATGAACTGGACAAGGCGGTGTTGATTGAAGACGGCAAGGTGGATTTTCCAAGCGATCACTTTGATCTGATCTACTCTGACTTCGTGATCGAACATGTCGAAAATCCGCGCGAGTTCCTCACCGAAACGCTGAGGATGCTCAAACCCGGCGGCAAGTACTTTTTCCGCACGCCGAACCTGTTTCATTACGTGGCGTTGATATCGTGGATCACGCCCCAATCATTTCATGAGTTCATCGCCAACCGCATCCGTCAGTTGCCAGAGGATGCTCATGAACCCTGGCCGACGTTTTACCGCCTGAACACGCGAGCGGCTATTGAGACCGAAGCCGGTGCTGTCGGTTTTTCCGGTATCGATATAGAGTTTATCGAACCGAACCCGTCCTACCTGCAGTTTCATCCGGTCCCGTTGCTGTTGGGAGTTGCGTATGAACGAACGGTGAATTCAACAGATCTCCTGCGCTCCTTCAGATCAAACATAATTGGAACACTGGCCAAATAATCAGACACGGCCTGCACCTGAAAACATGCTGAAAATTTCCCATATTGTGACCTCAATCGAATCCGAAGCGTCAGGTCTGTCCTACTCCGTGCCGTCTCTGGCGAAAGCCCAGGCCGGGTTGGGCAGTGACGTTGCCCTGTTGTCGGTCGGGACACCTGGCAAGGCGCACGACAGTGGCGTTGTGTTTGAAACAATGCCACGTGACCTGAGCTCGATACCGGTTTTGCAGAGGCTGTATATTTCCTCAGAATTGAAGAAGCGTGTCGCAGAGCCCGGAGCTGACATAATCCACAATCACGGGCTTTGGATGATGCCGAACATATATGGCTCCCTGGCCCGCAGGAAGAACCGGGACGTCAAGCTGGTCACGGCCCCGCGTGGCATGCTGTCTGCGACGTCCCTGAACTTTTCCCCGATACGCAAAAAGGTATTCGGGCACATGTTCCAGAACCGGGCACTTGATGCGGTGGACATGTTCCATGCCACGGCGGAATCGGAGGCTGATGAGATACGCGCGCTTGGGTACCGTCAACCGATCGCGGTTGTGCCAAATGGTATTCACGACGATGTGCCGGCCAGATCACCCGGGCGAACCGGGCGCGACAAGGTCGTGATTTCGATCGGCCGGGTTCATGCCAAAAAGGGCCTGGACCGGTTGATAAAGTCATGGGCTGAAGTCACCAAGCGATTTCCGGAATGGCGGCTGGTCATCGCCGGGCCAAGTGAAAAAGGCCATTCTGAAGAACTCACCGGCCTGGTCGAACAGCTGTCCCTGACTACAGTGGAGGTGAGGGGCCCCGTATTCGGGGCGGAAAAGCAGCGCCTGTATGCAGACTCAAGCCTGTTTGTGCTGGCGACCCTCAATGAAAACTTCGGGATGACGGTGGCGGAAAGCCTCATGGCAGGCACGCCGGTCATCTGTACCAAAGGGGCCCCGTGGAGCGGGCTGGAAACCCAGAAGTGCGGTTGGTGGATCGATCATGGCATAGACCGCCTTACCGCTCAGCTTTGTGCGGCCATGGAAACATCGGAAGACGAAATTGACGCGATGGGGCAGCGTGGCCGCGCCTGGATGAAGAGCGAGTTTGGATGGGAAACCATCGGACGGAAACTGATCGACGCTTATGGCTGGCTCCGGGAGGGCGGTGATCCGCCTTCCTGTGTCAGGATCACTTAACTGGCTAACTCAAGAATGTAACTGCCATGGATGTACAATCTAACCGGGCCGCCCAAAAGTGGACGAGGCGGGAAAATGCAGGCCGGGTGCTGTGGGCACTGGCACATCCACTGTTTGCGTGGAGCCCAAGGCCGTTCTGGGGATGGCGCAGGGCGTTGCTTCGTTTGTTCAAGGCCAGAATCGGAAATGATGTTCATGTATATCCAACGGTCCGGATATCGATACCGTGGAATCTGTCGATAGAGGATGGAAGCGCAGTAGGTGACAGGGTGATATTGTATGCCCTGGGTCCAATTGCACTGGGTCGTGCAACAACAGTATCGCAAAATTCTCACCTGTGCGCCGGCAGCCATGACTACAGCCGCGCCGACAGGCCGCTTACAAAACCACCGATCACAATTGGGGACAGCGTCTGGATTTGCGCAGATGCCTTTGTTGGCCCGAATGTGAGTATCGGTGATGGTGCAATTGTCGGTGCGCGTGCCGTGGTTATCAAAAATGTATCGGCGAAAGCGATCGTTGCTGGCAATCCAGCGAGGGAAATCAACCACTTGGACTGATTTGGAATCATGAAAAACACATCGGAAATTTCTGGATACAAATATGATGATCCTGAGCAGAACTGCTCGCACGGATACATTTTGCCGGCAGTGCTTGCAGAGCTCGACCGGTTGAAGGCCGCTTCATCAAGCAACGACCAGCCGCCACGCGTCTTCGATCTCGGATGTGGAAATGGCAGCGTCGCCCAGGTCATGGAGGCCCGGGGCTGGGATGTGACGGGAGTGGACCCTTCAGTTGAGGGCATTGCCGAAGCTCGCAAGAGCTATCCGGACCTCAAACTATCGTCTGGATCGGCCTATGACGATCTGGCAAAGGAACATGGCCGATATCCGGTCGTGATAAGCCTCGAAGTCGTGGAACATGTCTATGCGCCGCGAGATTATGCCTCCACCTTGATCGACTTGCTGGAGCCCGGCGGGACGGCCATTGTGTCCACGCCGTACCACGGATATCTGAAAAACCTGGCGCTGGCCGCCACCGGGGCCATGGACAAGCATTTCACTGCCCTGTGGGATCATGGGCACATCAAATTCTGGTCTATGCGAACCCTGACGGAACTCCTGAATGAAGTCGGCTTTGTCGATGTGCGCTTCCTGCGGGTCGGGCGAATTCCTCCCCTGGCCAAGTCGATGATAGCAATAGCGAGTAAGCCGTAATGTTAACCGTCGTCATTCTTACCGCCAATGAGGAGCAGCATCTGGCGCGGGCGATCGGTTCGGTCAAGGACATAGCCGAACGTGTCGTGGTGGTGGATTCCGGCTCGGTCGACAAAACCCGCGAGATCGCGCGCTCTCTCGGCGCGGTGGTTCACGAGAACAAGTGGGTCAACTATGCCACCCAGTTCAATTGGGCGCTCGACCAGTTGGCGGATGACAGCGAATGGGTGCTGCGCCTTGATGCCGACGAGTTTGTAACGCCCGGACTGGCGACGGAAATCAAGCAGGCACTTGGCGGGCTTAGCGAGGATGTTGAAGGGGTGTATGTATCGCGCCGCATGACCTTCCTTCAGAAACCTGTCCGGCACGGCGGCGTTTTTCCGATCAGGGTCCTGAGACTTTTCCGATTTGGAAAAGGGCGTTGTGAAGACCGCTGGATGGACGAGCATATCAAGGTCGATGGACAGACCGCTGACTTCAAGGGCGACATCATTGATGATAATCTGAACCCGCTTACCTGGTGGACCGACAAACACAATTCATATGCCAGCCGGGAGGTAATTGATCTTCTCAATCTCGAATATCACTTCATGCCGCATGACACGGTGGCCAGTCTTCAAGGTGGCCGGCAGGTCGGCGTGAAGCGGTTCCTGAAGGAGAAGGTCTATGCCCGTCTACCCGCCGGCATGCGCGCATTTGTATACTTCTTTTACCGCTATGTGATTTGCCTGGGATTTCTGGACGGGCGCGAAGCAACGGCATTTCATGTCCTGCAGGGTTTCTGGTATCGCTTCCTGGTCGATACCAAATTACTGGAGGTGAAAACATATATGAAAAACCATGATGTTGACGCTGTGACGGCAATTGACAAGGTGTTGTTTGTCAAGCTGAAACAGACACTTGATCAATCTTCCAAGAATGGCAGGCCTTGATGCTGACCGCCGTCAGGCGACGGCGTCAGACAAGAAAATCGTCGTCCTGTCCGATGGACAATTGGGGAGTTTGGTCAACTCCAATCATGCCGTCGCCATCAAGGTCTGCTGCGAATAGCGACTCCAGTCCGACAAGGTCGTTTGATGAGTGGGTGCTGGAAGAGAGATAGGCACCGTTCGCGTCCGTCTCCCAGACAGAGTAGACGTCGCTGGGGCCCTCCCACAGTACGGTATATCCGGTGTCTGTGGCCTCGGCCTGCAGCGCTGACCAGCCGGCATAACGCGCAGGACCGACGTCTGTTCCGCTTTGCGTCAGTGCGACTGACGTGGCGCCTCCATCACTGATTTCATAGACATTGGCAGCAGTGACGGACAGTTGGTGGTCTCCGTTGTCCTCGATGACTTCGAAGGCCCCGATGTGCCCGTTGCCGTCAAGATCAGCAGCAAAAGTGGTCTCCAGTTCGGAAAGTGCAGCAGCTGACTTGATGCTGGAAGACTGATAGGCGCCGGCAGCGTCCGTCTGCCAGAGTGAATAGATGTCATCGGGTCCCTGCCACAACACGGTAAAGCCGGTGTCCGTCGCCTCGACCTGCAGCGCAGACCAGCCGGCATAACGCGCAGGACCGACGTCTGTTCCGCCTTGTGTCAGGGTGACCGGTGTGCCGACCCCGTCGCTGATTTCATAAGCATTGGCCGGCGTGATGGACAGCTGGTAGGCGCCATTGTCCTCGACTGCCTGGAAGCTTCCGATCTGTCCATTGCCATCAAGGTCCGCAGCGAAAACCGTTTCCATTCCGGCGAGTGCGGCAGAGGAGTGGGTGCTGGAAGATAGGTAAGCGCCATTGGCGTCTGTCTGCCACACGGTGTAGATGTCGTTGGGCCCTTGCCACAGTACGGAAAAGCCGGTGTCCGTTGCCTCGGCCTGCAGGGCTGACCAGCCTGCATAGCGCGCAGGACCGACGTCTGTTCCACCTTGAGTCAGGATGACCGGCGCACCGATACCGTTGCTGATTTCATAAGCGTTGTCCGGCGTGACGGACAGCTGGTAGGCGCCATTGTCCTCGACGGTCTGGAAGGCCCCGACCTGTCCATTGCCATCAAGATCTGCATCGAAAATCGGTTCCAGTCCGGCAAGTGCGGCAGATGAATGGGTGCTGGAAGACAGGTAAGCGCCATTGGCGTCCGTCTGCCACACGGTGTAGATGCCGTTCGGCCCTTGCCACAGCACGGTAAAACCGGTGTCCGTTGCCTCGGCCTGCAGCGCTGACCAGCCGGCATAGCGTTCTGGTCCGACCTCGGATCCGCCTTGTGTCAGGATGACCGGTGTGCCGGTCCCGTCGCTGATTTCGTAGGCATTGGATGGAGTGATGGAAAGCTGGTGGGCACCATTGCTCTCAACAGTGTTTGCGTCATTGGCAAACACTTCGGAAAGCAGGGCCCCGTCGCCGTCATAATGGCGGGTCCACTCCGTCCAGGTCTCCACATTATAGAAGTCATAGACGGTCAGTGAACTCGTGCCGTCATCGTTCACTGTAAGGCGTTCAATCAGGTTATCATTGAGGTCATAGGTATCGGTGATCGTCGCCCAGGCTTCGGCACCATTGTCGGTGACCTGCACCTGGGACTGCTCAAAATTCCGGGCAGCGAGATCGAGATCCTGCCAGTTGTCATAGAAGAACAGGGTGTCCCAGCCATCGCCGCCATTCAGATCGGCGAAATTATCTGCGGCATCGAACACAATAGTGTCGTTGTCGGCTCCGCCATCGATGATGTCACCGCCGCTGCCGCCATCGAGCCAGTCATTGCCCTCGCCGCCGGAAAGGTTATCGGCTCCTTCGCCGCCATAAAGTGTGTCATCGCCGCGATTGCCGATCAGCGTATCATTGCCGCCATTGCCGGTCAGGACATTGTCCAGGTCATTACCGGTCAAGACATCGTAACCTGAGCCGCCAATGGCGTTTTCGATGTCCACGTCATAGGCAATGGCCAGGTTGTAATCGAGACCGTTGGTGCTCGAGTAAGACCCGGCTACCAGCGACAGGGTCGATGACAGAGACCAGCCTGACAGGTCTATCGTGTCAACACCGTCTCCGTCCCAGATGGTCAGGATCGGTGTCTGGTTGTTGTTGAAATCGTAAATGGCGCCGCCAACGGTTGAGTTGAAGCCGTAAACCGTATCATCCGCGCGGGTTGTGTAATCGGCACCATACATCTGTTGAATGGCAAGAATGTCGTAGACCATTGGGGTCTGGGCTGAATTTTCCCAGATATAGGGAGCCCAGGTGTTGTTATTTCCCCAGTCGGCACCAGTGTTGTCAGCATCAAAATAAGACATGATGGTATATTGCTGACTGTCTTCGGCAAACTCCCATCCGGTTGACGTATTGCCGTATTGCGGATTGCCGCCGTTGTAATCTCCGCCGTGAGCGAGACCAAGGGCGTGACCGATTTCATGGACAAAGGTCGCAAAGCCGTGACTGTTCAGGGTCGGTGTCATCAGGTCATTGGACTGCTGTGAACTGTCGAAGGCGGAATTGAACCATACCGATCCGTCGATGGCCCCATAGGTGCCGCCTTCATAGCCGACATAGCCGGTTCCCCAAGCGTGGGCATAGCCGATACTGGTGGTGGTGTTAGACAGCTTTATATCCGCAGAATTGGCAGCACTGCCGGTGGCTTCAACCAATTCGGTTGCAACCAGATCATCCCACATGTTCATGGCAAGGCGGGCGGCCGTTTTTTGCGCCTCTGTGAATTCACTCCAGCCCGACGCTTCACCGAATCCGGATGCGAAACTGGCGCTTGTCGGGAATCCGTAGGTAATAGTCTGCGCGGTCTCACCGGAGAATTCACGCCATTCATTGGGCGCGGTGAACCCTCCGCCGTAATCATAGTCACTGTCGAGCTGGTCGACCAGAGCCTGGTTGAAGCCTTCCGAAACCCCGTTAGCCGTTCCGCCTTCGCCCGTGCCGGCTTGCTGCGGGGTATTGGAGGAATTGTCCAGTTCAGACAGGGACGCAAGGCCAAACGATCCGGTACCGGGCAATTCGACTTGTTGCCACCCCTGTTCGCCAGGCTGGCCAAAAGGGGAGGGATTGTCGGACAACCACTCACCCAGCTGGTCAAGCAGGTTTGAGATTGTCATGGACCCGCTTGTGTATTCGAAACAGTGTTGACACATATCTTAAGTCATTTCCCTGAAATCCGAGGCCGGACCACTCTGTACGCCTGCCGGATAGTAGGCATGCGAGATTTAATTTGATCCGATGTTATTTGTTCAAATTTGAATGAATCGTGACCCCGGGTGGCCACGCGCGCCATGCTGCGGGCGTGGGCGGGAAGCGTCGGGCGCGGCCCAAAAACATAGCCAAACGCCTGGCTGCTACAGACCCGGCCACGGCCAAACCTGTCTGATCGGCTGGCGCAAGGGCTGCCTTGTATTTGCACACCACAAGAGCAGATCAAAAGCTAAACCAGTCCTATGCCACCGTCGCCATTGAGGTCTGCAGCGAACAATGCCTCGACACCGGCCAGTCCGTCTGCTGACAGGCCGTAACCCCCCTGATAGTTGCCTTCAGCATCAGTCTGCCAGACCGAATAGCCGCCATTGGGGTCCTGCCACAGCACGGCAAATCCAGCGCCTTTTGCTTCAACCTGCAATGCAGACCAGCCCGCATAGCGTGTGGGGCCGACATCCAGTCCACCTTGCATCAGGGTGATTGATGCGCCGATCCCGTCGCTGAACTCATAAGCCTCGTTCTGGTTGACTGTGAGCTGATAAGCGCCATTGTCCTCGATGATGTCCGGAAGCCCGATCTGGCCACTGCCATCAAGGTCTGAGGCAAAAAAGGTTTCCAGCCCTGGAAGTGCGGCTGCCGTTATCGGCTTGGAGGACTGATAGACGCCTTCGGCATCCGTCTCCCAGAGTGCGTACCCGCCATTGGGGTCTTGCCACAACACGGTAAACCCGGTGTCTGTCGCCTCGACCTGCAGGGCAGACCAGCCGGCATAGCGTGCCGGTCCGACGTCAGCACCGGACTGCGTCAGCGTAATCGGCGCGCTGACCCCGTCACTGAATTGATATGCGTTGTCCGTGCTGACAGTGAGCTGATAAGAACCATCGTCCTCGATGATGTCGGGAAGCCCGATCTCGCCATTGCCGTCCAGGTCTGCGGCGAAAATTGTTTCCAGCCCTGGAAGTGCAGCTGCCGTGATCGGCTTGGAAGACTGGTAGACGCCATCGGCATCTGTTTGCCAGACCGCGTACCCGCCATTGGGATCCTGCCACAACACGGTAAATCCGGTATCGGTGGCCTCGGCTTGCAGGGCGGACCAACCAGCGTAACGAGCCGGTCCGACGTCAGCGCCGGATTGCGACAAGGTAATCGGTGCGCCGACCCCGTCACTGATTTGATAGGCGTTGTCCTGACTGACGGTGAGCTGGTATGCGCCGTTGTCCTCGGTGATTTCCGGAAGGCCGATCTGGCCATTGCCGTCAAGGTCGGCAGAGAAAGTGGTTTCCAGCCCGGGAAGTGCGGCTGCCGTCATCGGCTTGGAGGACAGATAGGCACCTGTGGCATCAGTTTGCCACAGCGCGTAACCGCCATTGGGGTCCTGCCACAATACTGTGTATCCGGTATCCGTCGCCTCGGCCTGCAGCACGGACCATCCGGCATAGCGCGCCGGTCCGACATTGGTGCCGCCCTGGCTGAGGGTGACTTGTGTGCCAAGGCCGTCGTTGATCTCGTATGCGTTGGCCTGATTCACAGTGAGTTGGTAGGCGCCATTGTCCTCGATCATAGCGGAAATGCCGATCTGGCCATCACCATCAAGATCCGCCTCAAAGACCGTTTCCAGCCCGGGAAGTTCGACTGACGTCACTGCCCTGGAAGTCTGATAGGCACCGGTTGCATCTGTCTGCCAGAGTGAATAGTCACCGTTGGAATCCTGCCACAACACTGTGTATCCGGTGTCTGTCGCTTCGGCCTGCCGGGCATACCAGCCGGCATATGCCGCGGGTCCGACAGCTGTTCCGCCGTGCGTAAGGGTGATAGGTGTGTCGACGCCATCACCGATCTGATAGGCATTTGTTGGATTGACGGTGAGATGGAGGGCGCCGTTTTCCTCAATGGTTTCGGCGACCCCGATTTTCCCGTCACCGTTAATGTCTGCCAGGAAGATCGGTTCCAGCAGGGGAAGTTCTGCCGCTGACATCGCCTGCGAAGACAGATGAGCGCCGGTCGCGTCGGTCTGCCAGAGCGAATAAATGCCGTTGGGACCTTCCCACAACACGGTGAAGCCGGTGGCGGTTGCCTCAGCCTGCAGGGCGGACCATCCGGCATAGCGCGCCGGTCCGACATCGGAGCCGCCCTGGCTCAATGTGACAAGTATGCCAACGCCATTGCTGACCTGATACCGTCCATCCTGATCGACGGCCAGTTCATAAGCCCCGTTGCTCTCGATCACGACGATATTTTCATTGACGATCGAGTGGGCACGACCGCCGGCAGTTATGACGATGTCGCTGTACGTCAGGGAAGTTCCCGCGCCGAGATTGACAAACAGCAGCGCTTCTGCGAGGCCGGTGCCATCCACATCGATGCTCAGGTTTCCCGTCGTCTGATCGTACAGGAATTGTGCCTGGTTCTGGGTGGCAGTTGTACCGAACACGAGACTATCTGCGCCGAGTTCACCAAGCTGCATGGCTTGTGCAAAGCCAAGGCGCCCGATCTCGATGATGTCGGTGCCGGATACGAAATCGGTCACCTGGTCAACGCCGTCATGGCAATTGTCGAATACGAACGTGTCACTGCCGCCGTTACCGGTCAGTGTGTCGGATGCCTCGCCACCGGCGATGCGGTTGTCGCCCGAGTTGCCAATCAGGGTGTTTTCACCATCGTTGCCTGTTGCATTGGTATCGTTGATGCCAAGCAGTTCAAGGCCAACCGCGCCTTCTCCAAGGAATGCGGATGCAGATGACGTGATGAAATTGGTGTCACGCAAGTCGATCTTGACATTGTCGATACCCATTTCGATGACCACGCTGGTCGTCGTCCCATTGAGCGAAAACTCAACGTTGACGAGGCCGGAGGCAGTGGTTGAGGCGGAATAACCACCTGATGCATAGTTTGCGAAGTCTTCCTGCGATCCGCCCTGGGGCTGGATGCGGATCGTTGCGCCACCAACACCTTCATTGTACGAGAACTGATCGTTGGCATCGGTGTCGTTGTAGACAACGCCCGTGATGAACTTGTCATCGCCTGATACAGCAAAGTTTTCGTTCAATACGGCTGCATTGTATTGTCTGTAGCGGCCCAGCTCAAAACCGAGGCCGATCTCGCGGAATTGCGGGTCGAATGTTCTGGCCCGGGTCGTTGCGTTGAGGAACAGCGCTTCAATGCTGTCTTCCAGTGCGGACAATGCGTTCAGAAAGCCGGTCGTGCGACTCAAGGCGAGGTTTTCTTCGGACGCGGAATCTCCGGTAAACTGATAGCCGGCGTCCTGCATCCGCTCTTCCGGGCTGCTGTTGCCCTGTCCGGTATGGGAAAACCGGTTGGTCTGCAGTATCCAGGCGCTGTGATCTTCAGCCGCATCGTTCAGCAGCAGGTTGAACGCCAGCGGTTGCAGCTGAGTAGCGGAAAATGTGCCTGAAGGGTTTCCATAGGCATCAACTGCGCTTTGCGGATTGAGCCGGTGCGCATTCATTAGCTCCAGAGCATATTGTTCGTAAGCCGATGGTTCGGACATTGTCGCCTCGTCGGAAGTATTGATCTGTCGTCGTCGGCGTACAAAATGACTCACACGGCCTAAAGTTCCGTGGCACTGAAAATGAAAATTCAGCCGGTTCCGGTAATTAAAATTTTACGAAATCTGGACTGACGGCGATGCTGCACAGGAACGGGCGGCTTGCATCTTCCCGACAGAATCGTTTACCCCAGAGCCATGAAGATTTCCGTCATTACCGCCGTTTACAATCGCCGCGATACGCTGGCGGATGCGGTGAAGTCGCTGCAGGCGCAAACCCATGAGAATTTCGAACATGTGGTCATGGATGCCGGCTCAACAGATGGCTCCCTGGAGGTTTTGAACCAGCTTGCCGATCCGAGAATGTCGCTGACCAGTGAACCCGATGACGGCATCTATGATGCGCTCAACAAGGGGATGAAGCGGGCCACCGGCGATGTGATCGGGCTGATGCATTCTGATGATGTATTTGCGTCGGCATCAGTTCTTGAACTCGTTGCGGGTGCCTTTGAGAATGCCGATGTGGATGCAGTCTACGGCGATTTGCAATATGTATCCGCAAAAGATCCCGACAGGGTAATCCGCCACTGGACGGCCGGTGAATTCTCGGCCTCGAAGCTGAAACGTGGGTGGATGCCGCCGCATCCTTCTCTGTATGTGCGCAAGTCCGTGATTGACCGCTGGGGCGGGTATGACACCAGCTACCAGATTGCTGCGGACTACGATGCCATTCTGCGCTGGTTCGGCAAAGGCGGAATCCAGGCGACGTATGTCCCGGAAGTTTTCGTCAAGATGCGGGTGGGCGGTGAAAGCAACCGGTCGGTTGAACGGGTTTTGCGGAAAAGTCGTGAAGATTATCGGGCGTTGCAGTCCAACGCCGTTGGAGGCATAGGTGCACTGGTGTGGAAGAACCTGAGCAAGCTGGGTCAATTCAGGGCGAAGTGATGCCGGTGCGCAACCATGCCTTTGTGACCTTGCGCCTTGCGATCGGCAACCGGTCCCTGTAATGCTCCGGTAAATTCCTCGGGAGATTTTCACGCTTGAACCAGCCTGTTCCAGAACCGGTATTTGAGACACTCCTCAACAGGTTGTCCGACCGGACCGCGACCGTCGGTGTCATCGGGCTCGGATATGTCGGACTGCCGCTGGCCGCCGCGTGTGCGCGTGCCGGGTTCAAGGTTACAGGTTTCGATATCGATGAAGCCAAGACCACGGCACTTGGCAAGGGGCTATCGTATATTGACGCCGTTGCTTCCGAGGAACTTGCCGGTCATGTGTCCGCCAGGCGTTTTGAGGCGACTTCCGACTTTGCACATCTGAAGCACTGTGACGCTGTCGTCATATGTGTCCCGACGCCATTGTCCAAGCACCGCGAACCAGACCTGTCCTATGTTTCCGGCACCGCCGAACAGATAGCTGACAGGCTTAGGCCGGGGCACCTGATCGTGCTTGAATCGACGACCTATCCAGGCACTACCCTTGAAGTTCTGAAGCCGATCCTGGAAGCAGGCGGCCTGCGTTCCGGTGCGGATTTCTGGTTGGGTTTCTCGCCCGAGCGGGAAGATCCGGGCAACGACCGGTATCATACCGCCAGTATTCCGAAAGTGGTGGCCGGTGACGGTGAGCAGGCCTCAGACCTGATGAAGGCACTATACGGTGCGGTGGTCGATACGGTTGTACCGGTGTCAACTCCGTCTGTTGCCGAAGCCGTCAAGATCACCGAGAACGTGTTCAGGGCGGTCAACATAGCGCTGGTCAACGAACTGAAGGTGATCTACGACGCGATGGGCATTGATGTCTGGGAGGTCATTGACGCGGCCTCGACAAAGCCGTTTGGCTTCATGCCGTTTTATCCGGGTCCGGGCCTGGGTGGCCATTGTATCCCGATAGATCCGTTTTACCTCACCTGGAAGTCGCGTGAATATGGATTGCCGACCCGGTTCATCGAACTGGCAGGTGAAATCAATGTCGCCATGCCGAAGTATGTGGTCGGCAGGCTGCGGGACGAGCTGGATCAGCAACAGTCCGTCGCGCTTGGCGCAGCGGCTATTCTTGTACTCGGCCTAGCCTACAAGAAAAACGTGTCCGATATCAGGGAGAGCCCGTCATTTGCGCTCATCGAGTTGCTTGAAAAACATGGCTGCAAGGTTGAGTTTCACGATCCCCACGTTGGTGAAATACCCATGACCCGGGAACATGCTGATCTGGCCGGGCGCAAGTCGTCAGACCTCACCGCGGAAGCTGTTGCGCAGTACAATGCCGTGCTGGTTTCAACAGATCATGATGCCATTGACTACCAACTTGTCGCGAACAGTGCCAAACTCATTGTGGATGCACGAAATGCCTTTGCCAGACGCGGGCTGGCGGGCGCGCATATCGTGAAAGCATGACGAGGCAGACCCCGGGATTCCATGTTGTTCAAGGGTTGAACGGCAGACCTGGGGATACCAACGCGAAAGTGTTCTAAACCCATGCCGGTTCAACTTTCCTGCGAACTTAGCCTGCTGATGGCGGCCTGTGAATCGGATATGGCCTTTGTTGCGGCTCATGACCGGTTGCGTGACCGGATTGACTGGCAGCGGTTCGGTTCGCTGGCACGGGCACACAAGCTCGGTGCGCTGGCAGCCACGAGGATCAGCCGGGCAGGTCTGGCCATGGTGCCGGAAGAAACAATGCTCATGCTGGACTGCTACCGGCGTGACATCGTCACCCGAAACCTCGCCCAGGAAGTGGGCACAGTGCAGGTGATCCAGTTGCTTGCGGCGGCAGGCGTTCGCGCCCTGGCGTTCAAGGGAGTTGCGGCGGGCCGCCTGCTGCATGGCGATGTGCATAACCAGCGCGTGTCCAGCGATATCGACATTCTGGTGGCGGCAGAGGACATGGCATCCGCCGAAGCCGCACTTGCCGCTGCCGGCTACCGCAAGGACTGGCCGGGTTTCGAGGTGAACTCGCGGGCGCAACCGACACTGATGTACCTGGCACACGCGTTCACATGGGTATCGCCTGACATGGGGCTGGCGGTCGAATTGCATCATCGCCTGACCCACAATCCATATTGGTTTGATGTCCGGTTTGACCGGTTGTGGCAGGCCGCCGAGAAGGTTGCCCTGCAGGTCGGCAATATCCGCACACTCGGCCCGGCTGACATGGCTGCCTACATGTGTTGTCACGCTGTTGATCACAGCTATTTCGTCCTGAAATGGATCGATGATGCCGCCAAGGCTGTCACCAGAGCAGAGCAGATGATACCGGATCCGGACTGGTTACCGTCCGAGCTGGGCGCCGTCACCGCAGTTGATCGTACAAAGGAGCTGGTTGGCGCCCTGTATGCGGGTATTGAGGGTGAAACCGGATTGCCGATACAGGAACGCCGCCTTAGCGCCGGGGTTGCCCGGGCAATAGCCCGGATCGAGGAGGCAGATTTTGGCGACGACACCCGCCGCCTGGCGGACCTGCCGCGGGAAATTGCCGGAACGGTTCGCAGGGCTGTTCTGGGCGGCTCCCTGAAGGCTGCCTGGCACGATGTTTTCCAGGTTCTTGCAGACCCGCGCGATGCCCGCGCGCTGGGCCTGGGGCTGGCCTGGCAGCCGCTGTACGCTGTGCTGGGCCTGCCGTTTTCGGCGTGGCGCTACCTGACCCGCCCGTAATGGGTGTGCTCGCTGCTGGTTTATTGCGGAATCTTCCGGTGAAAACCAGGCAGGCGAAGCCCGAATCAACTGCTACAAGAATTACTGTGCCTGCAGACGCCGGTTTGCAGAAGCAGTGAACAGTGCTGCCATGAGGATGATTGCTTGAGCGGGATAGGGGCGATTTTCTGGAAGGATGGACGGCCTGCCGAACGCGCAGTGATTGAACGTTTGGGCCAGGGACTGCGTCCATACGGCCGGACAGCGCAGACTGTCCGCACGTCCGGCTCATGCGGTGTTGTGTTTGCCTTGCGCGGCACAACCGGCATGGACGACAAGGCAAGCCAGCCGCTGCAGGCAAACGACGGCCGGCATTTGTTTGTGTTTGATGGCCGACTGGCCAACCGGGCGGAAATTGCCCGGGATCTGGGCGGATCGAGCTTCCGGTCAGATAGGGTATCTGATGCCGATCTGGCATTTCAGTCCTGGCTTATGGGCGGCGATGCTGCTGTAAAAAAATGGTCCGGGGAGTTTTCCTTCATATGCTGGGATGCCCATGAGGAGACCCTTCTGGCATGCCGCGATCACATCGGTCTGAGAGCACTGTGTTATCACGAAACGCCACAGCGTGTTGTCGTCGCATCGGCGCCGCGAGCCGTGCTCTCGCTGCCCGATGTCGAGCGTGCGATAGACGAGCAAAAGATTGCCGACCAGCTTGTGCAGCTGTTCCATGACGGAGAACGCACCTATTACAAGGACATCAGGCGCGTCCTGCCGGGGCATTTGTTTCGCGTCAGTCCGGCAAAGACGGAGAGCACGAGATACTGGAGTCTCGATGAGGTGCCGGACGTGCGCTATGCGCGCGATGAAGATTATGTGGAGGCCGGTCTTGAACTGTTCAATGAGGCGGTCAGGTCGCAGGTGGCAGGCGAGCCGCGGGTCGGCACGTTCCTGAGCGGTGGGCTTGATTCATCGTCGGTTGCGGTAACTGCACTGGATCATTTGTCTGACAACCAGGCCTTGCCGGCGTTTACCTGGGTGCCTTCCAGGGACTGGGACGGTCGCTGCCGGGACGGATCCTACGGAGATGAAACCCCGTTCATCGAGGATATTTGCAATTTGCACCCGCGCATCAAGCCGCATTTTGTCCGATCGGAAGGTCACGGGCTGTTTCACCAGCTCGACGATTTTCTGGACTATTCCGGTGTCGCCCCGCGCAACGCGATCAACCTGTGCTGGATCCACGACATCAACATGGCTGCGCGGGACCAGGGCCTGAATGTTCTGCTCGATGGCGGCATGGGTAACATGTCGTTGAGCTGGAGCGGCGAGGGGGTTCTGCTCGAACGCTGGCAAAACGGAGATTACGCGAACCTGCTGCGTGATGTTTTTGCAGGCCCCGGAGGTGCAAAAGGTGTCTACCGCAGGCTCACTCACATGCTGCTGTTCCGGATTGCACCGGACTGGGTGCATCGACGTTATGCACAGCTCAGGGGTGATCGGGGTTCTTTGCCGCTGTGGCGGCGGCGGTCGGTGATCAATCCCGACTTTGCCCGGGAAATGCATGTCGAAGATCGCATGGCGCACTATGGTTGGGATTTCTTTTCAACACCCGTGCGCGATACCCGGCGCGTCAGAGGGGAGCTCTTTACCGGCAGCTTTTCGCACGAGCGAGCCGATATTCACCAGGCGTTGCGTGCCATGTACAATGTCGAGACCAGAGACCCGTTTTCAGACCGCCGGCTTATCGAGTGGTCGCTTGGATTGCCGGAGGCCCAGTCGCGGCGTTTCGGACAAAACCGCTGGATGATCCGCCGGATGATGCAAGACAAGCTGCCTGCATCGGTTCTCGACAACCCGGGTGGTGGTGAACAGGTAATCGACTGGCATGCGCGTCTAACCTGGGACCTGCCGCGCCTTCGCGAAGAGCTGGAAGCACTCTCGGATGACCCGGACACAGCCAGATTTATCGATGTCAAACTCATCCAGGCATACCTGGATGACTGGCCTGCTGAAACACCGTTCGGTTCAAAGGACCGCGGCTATGCGTTCATACCTGTCGGCATCTGTTCGGCGATTGCGGCGGGCCGCCTGGTACGGCGTACCAAGGGATCCAACCGCTAGGGGCAGGACTCATTAAACTTGTCCTCCCGCAGAATGGATAATTAATGGATCCGGCGCCCTAAACCCGTGGGCTGCTCGAAAACAACGCAGGACACGCCGCCAAACGAGCGCTATAAGCACTCGCGACCGCGTTCCATTCCTGTCGTGTTTGCAGGGGCTGGAATTTTTTAGGAGGGTTTTTCATTGCGCGTCCTGGTTACCGGTACTGCAGGGTTCATCGGGTTTCATCTGGCCCGCCGCCTGAAGGCGGACGGCCATGAGGTGACAGGTTTCGACAACATGTCGCCCTACTATGACATCGCGCTGAAGCGCGCGCGCCTGGAGAATCTGCGCACGGCCGGTGTTCCGGTCGCAGAAGCCGATCTGTGTGACAGCGCTGCGTTGCAGGACGTCTGGCAGAAAGCCGATCCGGAGATCGTGGTGCATTTGGCGGCGCAGGCCGGGGTCCGCTACAGTCTTGAAAATCCGCAAGCCTACATAGACAGCAATCTGGTGGGGTTCAGCAATATGCTGGAGCTGGTGCGTGCCGCAAAGCCGATGCACTTCCTGTACGCCTCAACAAGTTCCGTCTATGGGGCCAATACCACGCTGCCGTGGTCGGAAAGTCACCCGGTGGAACATCCGGTGTCGTTCTACGCGGCAACCAAGAAATCCAATGAGATGATGGCTCATTCCTATTCGGACCTGTTCAGGCTGCCGATGACAGGCATGCGGTTTTTCACGGTCTACGGCGAATGGGGCCGTCCTGACATGGCGTTTTTCAAGTTTGCCGACGCCATGCTCAAGGATGAACCTATTGAAGTCTATAATCATGGCAAGATGACCCGTGATTTCACTCATGTCAGCGATGTGGTTGACGCTGTGGTGGGGCTGATGCCGACAACACCCGAACCGGTGGCAGTCGTTGACGGCCAGGCGGCGCAGCTTGGCACGAGCCCGGTTGCACCGCACAGGCTGGTCAATATCGCATCCGGCACACGGGTTGAGCTCATGGACTATATCAAGTGCCTCGAAAACTCGCTGGGCGTTAAGGCGCAGATCAACTTTACCGGCATGGCAGCCGGCGATGTGCGCGATACCTGGGGTGATGTTTCGGCTTTGTCAGAGCTGACCGGCTACAAACCGAAGGTGGGTGTTGACGATGGTATCGCGTATTTTGCCCGCTGGTATCGTGATTATTTCGGCCTGTAACGGCACAGGATCAATGGCCCCGCAAGCCTGATCCGGAAACCTGAACTTCAAGAGAAGAAACCCAATTGGCCAGACTGTATGACAACCGCAAGCGTATCCTGGTGACCGGAGGAGCCGGTTTCATCGGTTCCCATCTTATCGACCGGTTGCTGGAACAGGGCCACGATGTGTTGTGTATCGACAACCTTTTTACCGGCACCAAGCGCAACATCGATCAGTTTCACAATCATTCGCGTTTCGAGTTCATGCGTCATGACGTGACATTCCCTCTCTATGTGGAGGTGGACGAGATTTACAATCTCGCCTGTCCGGCATCACCGGTGCACTACCAGCACGACCCGGTTCAGACCACCAAGACCTCCGTGCACGGCGCCATCAATGTGCTGGGACTTGCCAAACGACTTGGATGCAAGGTGTTCCAGGCTTCGACGAGTGAAGTCTATGGCGACCCGGTCGTGCATCCGCAGCCGGAAGAGTACTGGGGCAATGTCAATCCGATCGGGCCGCGATCATGTTACGATGAAGGCAAACGCTGTGCGGAAACGCTGTTCTTCGATTATCACCGCCAGCACGGGCTTGAGATCAAGGTTGCCCGTATCTTCAACACCTACGGTCCCCGCATGCATCCTGCCGACGGCAGGGTGGTTTCAAACTTCATCATGCAGGCCCTGCGCGACGAACCCATCAGCATTTTCGGTGACGGATCGCAAACCCGGTCTTTCTGCTATGTTGATGACCTGGTCGAAGGACTTCTGCGCCTGATGGCAACCGGGCCGGAAATCACCGGACCTGTCAATCTCGGCAATCCGGCCGAGTTCACCATCAAGGAACTGGCGGAAAAAGCCATCGAGATGACCGGGTCGAAATCGGACATCGTCTATCGCGAATTGCCGCGGGACGACCCCAAACAACGCCAGCCGGATATTGCGCTGGCGAGACGGACCCTCGACTGGCAACCGGCGGTCGACCTGGAAAAGGGCCTTGGCTGGACGATTGACTATTTCAAGGCGCTGCTGCCGGAACTTGCCGATAGCCGATGAGCCGCAGTGTACGGCCGGAGGGGTTGCGGTGTGTTGGAGCAACTTTATGAGTTCGTGTGACCGCATGTTGCTATAGGCTGTATTGCAATCGAATCGGCTGGTGGCCGGTGTTTCGAATTTGCCTGACTATTTCGCAGCGGACTGTTCCTGGGATGTCATTCATAAGCTTCATCTTGAGTCTTTGGAAATTCCGCCCGGGCCTGCTGGCCCTGAATGTGGTGCTGCTTGTCGTGCGAACCCTTGCCGAAGGGCTTGGCCTCATCCTGCTGGTGCCGCTCCTGGCCCTGGTTGGCGTTGCCGCGCAGGGAGAGACGAGCTGGTTCACAGGCGTTCTCAGTTCCGCGTTTGACCGGCTTGGTCTTGATCTGTCGCTGCGCTCGGTATTGCTGGTTTTTGTGGGGCTGATGGTTGCCCGGGCGGCCGTCGGTTTTGCATACAACCTCGCGGCTGCCCGGCTGCAGTACAGTTTTCTCCATGAATTGCGGGCGTCAACACATCGCGCGGTTACGCGGGCCAACTGGCCGTTTCTTGCCATGCAGGACAGCGGCGTGCTCAACCATTCGCTGTCGATACAGTCGGAAAACGCGGCATTCGGTGTCGGTGCCCTGGCCCGGCTTGCGTCCAGCCTGTTTGCCGTAGCGATCAGCCTGGCAACGGCTCTGCTGATCGATGCGCGCCTGACACTCATCGTTACGGCACTGGCACTGGCAATGGCCCTGCCGATACTGGGATTTGATTTCAGGGCCTACCGCCTCAGCGAGCGTTCGGTTTCACTGCTGGAAAACCTGTTCAAGCGGTTTCGCCATCAACTTGACGATCTCAAGTCAATCAAGTCAGCAGCCGGTGAGGAACAGGCTGACAAACGGTTCGATGATCTGTCGCAGCGATATGTTGAGGCGATGATCCTGCGGGCCAAAAACGGTGCCCAGGCAGGCCTGGTGCATGATCTCGCGGCGGTTTTCATGCTGGCCGCACTGATCTGGCTGGTGAGTTCCTATTCACAAACACTGAGTGTCGAACCGGTGGCGCTCATCATCATCTTTGCCCGCCTGTTTCCGCGTGCCGGGGAGTTGCAGCGCGCGGTGCGTGACCTGCTGGCGATGATGCCGGGATGGAGGCGCATTCATGACTTGCGCGAAGCAGCGCAAGCTCACGGTGAAAACCTGCCGGCCGGTGCCATGATTTCAGTGCCGTTTCGCGACTCACTTGTGCTTGAGAACGTGGCTTATGTTTACCCCAACAGCGAAACACAGGTTCTGCAGGACATCTGCATCGAACTGCCGGCAGGCTCTGCAACCGGGCTTGTCGGCCTGTCGGGTGCGGGCAAGACCACCCTGCTTGACCTGATGTCGGGACTGCTGATGCCGACTGGCGGGCGAATTAGTGTCGATGGCGAGGTGCTCGACGACACGCGCCGCAAGGCATGGCGGCAGACGGTAGCCTACGTTTTGCAGGATGCTCAGCTGGTCAATGAAAATGTCAGGTTCAATGTCGCGCCGTTTGACGACGATCCCGGTGACGCGGAGATCTGGGCCGCGCTTGAAATGGCCGGGGCCGCCGAAATTGTGCGCAAGCTTCCCGGTGGGCTTGATACCTTGCTGGGTGATCGTGGCAGTCGCCTGTCGCGCGGCCAGCGCCAGCGAATTTCGCTGGCCAGGGCGCTTTACCTGAAACCCGGCGTGCTGTTTCTGGATGAAGCCACAAGTGCGCTCAATCCTGCCGATGAAGCGGCTATCGTTGCCACGCTTCAGGGGCTGCGCCCGCACACGACAATTGTCGTCGTCGCGCATCGCCTGTCATCGCTGTCGTGGACCGACAAGCTCTACACACTGCAGGACGGCTGCCTGTCAGCCCATGTCCCGTCGCAATCAACCGCCGGTGAAAAACCGGACCTGGTCAGCGGGATGCGATCGTGAAAGCCGGATGCGTGTATCCGTTTGGTTGAGGGATTGGCAAGCGTTGTTGGTTGCCGGTCTTGTCAGGTGGCCAGTTAGCAATTTGGTGGCTGGCTGGCGCCGGGATTGATTGTATCCGTCCCACTGCCGCAAGAGAATTTTGTGAGTTCGGCAATGTTGATGCACATAAGTCTGGGTCTGACCCAAACCTTTGGGGTGTTCGTCTTGAAAGCCACGATAAATATTCCAAGCCAGATTTTTAAGGTGAGGCAAGGATTTGATGATTCTGGTTAATCGACGATTAAAGTCAGGCGGCGGGTACCTTTAATGTGTAGTCAACAAGAGCTGTACCCGCCAAAACCCTGATCTTCACCTATACAAGAAAGTCGGTTTCATTGAAGTTGGAGAATGCGAAGTTCTGCAGGACGATGGAATCACCGCCGCCCAGATCAATCACCGTGTCAGCGCCGTTGCTTGAAGCAGCGTCCAGAACCTGCTGGGTTGTGGAGAACAACCCGAGATACTGCAGATTGAGTTGGTCCACGTCGTCTTCAAAGTCTGTAATCGTGTCGGTGCCGGTTTCGTCTGTGAAGAAGTAGAACGTGTCGGCTCCGGTGCCGCCAGTCAAAGTGTCCGATCCATCATTGCCGAACAGGATATCTGCGCCGGCGCCGCCATCGATGACGTCATTTCCGGTATGGCCATGAATCCAGTTGACACCCGCGTCACCTGTAATGGTGTCGCCGAAGGCGGAGCCTTGAACCATCTCCACGTCGATGAAGGTGTCACCGAAGGCTTCACCGGTATTGTTGGCTGAATTGGAGAGGTCCACCGTCACTCCTGATGCGGCGAACACGTAGGAAATGTTGTCAAAACCCTCACCGCCATTGAGAACATCGGCGCCAAGTCCACCAATCAGGGCGTCGTTTCCGGCGCCTCCGATAAGGATGTCGTCCCCTTCGCCGCCTGCCAGGAAGTTGGTTGTATCATCTCCGGTCAGGGTGTCGTCGAAAGCAGAACCTTCAAACATTTCCACTGCGGTATACTGGTCGCCGGCAGCATCACCGGTATTCAGGCTGGTATCCGCCAGATTGACGGTGACCGCTTCGGTTGCGGTGCGGTAGGACACCCAGTCGAAGTCACTGCCGCCGTCCAAATCGTCGGCACCGGCGCCGCCGATGAGTGTATCGGATCCGCTGCCGCCATTGAGTGTGTCGGCGCCTGCGCCACCGTTCAGCATGTCGTCGCCGCCGTCACCGTTCAGTGTATCGTCGCCGCCGAACCCGGTGATGGTGTCATTGCTGTCCAGCCCGTCGATGATGTCGTTGTTGTCGGCACCGAACAAGTCGTTGTCGTTGCCGTCGCCCTGGGTGATCACCGGCGCATCTGCGGTGCCGTTGATGGTGATGGTCAGGTTGGCCGTAGAGGTCAGCGATCCATCGCTGATCTCGTAATCGAAGACCTCGGTGAACGTCTCACCGGCTGCCAGGGCCTGCACTGCGACATTGGCATTGTCCAGCGTATAGGTGTAGCTGCCGCTTCTGGTGATCTGCAGTGTGCCGTATACACCAACGATGGTTAGCGACCCAAACAGGGGAACCGGGTTCTGGCCGGCATTGGTGACAATCAGGCTGTCGCCTTCAACATCACTGTCGACACCGGCACCGTCATCGTCGGTCAGGACGTTTCCGGTGTGATCAAGGTTTGTATCCTCGCTCACGCCTGCCGCATTGTCTTCCGCAACTGGTGCGTCGTTCACATCGCGGAACGACAGGTCGATCGAGGCATCCGCGTTGGAACCGTCCGGTAGCAGGTTGGGAACGCCGCCCAGGTTGAAATCACCGCTGACGTCGTCAATGTTTTCATCGTTGACGTCGAAGCCGTCATTGACGTCGCTGCCCTCGAAGACATCGAGCAGGCCGTCACCGTCGGCATCTGCTGTCGAGGTGGATGACGTCGGTCCGCCGTCGCCGCGTTCTTCAGCGTCGTTCAGTGCATCATTATCGGAGTTGAAATCGACATAGTCCGCAAACCCGTCTCCGTCGGTATCAACCGGCGTGAGGCCTGCACTCAGGCCCGCGTCGGTTGAACCGACATTGGCGTCATAGGCATCATCAAGGCCATCCTGATCCAGGTCCACGCCGGACGGGGCGATATAGTTGTCTGTTGCCTGTGCTTCGACATTGTCGGTGATGCCGTCATTGTCTGAATCAATGTCGAGGCGATTGCCGCCGCCGAAGGCGACACCATCACCGAAGACAAAAACCTTGCCGTCAGGTCCGCCGGAATTGTCAGGAATGAATACCCGGATGGACGCAATGTCCGAACCCACAGGAGCCAGGTCATCCAGTGCATAGATCGCCATCTCGGCATTCTGGGTGCTGTTCTGCCGGGCCCCGGTGTCCAGGTAATCCGTACCGCTGACCAGGATCTTGTCGCCAAGGGGATTGCCCTGATCATCATAGGCCCTGATTTCGACCGGGTTGTTGCCGCCACGCTCGGTTACGCCGACAAAAGTGCCTGCGGTGACGAACAGGGGTGTGTTGTAGTTCAGTTCGTAATAGTCGCCGGCGTTAAAGTCGGAACTGGATTCCTGATAATCGTTCAGGTCAGTGGACTGGAAGGCGGGCAGAATGTCTGCGTTCCAGTCGGCAGATCCGGAGAACGACGCTTCGGTCGATCCATCTTTCTGGTAGGTCAGGTCAACGCTGGCGGTGAAGTTGTGGCCATAGCTGTCCGGCAGCACGAAGTCGGTAAATGTCTTGCCGTTTACCGTGACCGAGGTCAGAACATGATCGCCGTCCTGGTCGTTCAGGTCGGCGCTTGAAATACCGAATGAGACATCACCGGACAAAAGCGCCCCGTCGATCCCGCTGTCGGAACCGGTAGACTGCACGGCCTCGTTGATGTCGATAATGCCGTCATTGTCATCGTCGATATCGACCAGGTTTGCAATCGTGTCGCCATCGGAGTCGATGTGCAGTGTCACGGTGGCTTGTGCAATATCACCGTCACCTGAAGTGAGTTGATACTGGAAGGTTTCGATGTCAGCCGGGATGACGCCTTCGGTGACGTTCAGGGTGCCGTCGCCCATCAGTTCGATGACTGTGCCTGATGCCAGTGTCACCTGCGACGAGCCGTCAAACTGCAACACGATCGCCGGATCTGCCGGGTCGATTATGCCGGTGACCGCCAGGCTGACATCGTCCGGGTCTGTATCATTGGCCAGCACGTCGATATTGACTGTCTGGCCGGGCGCGACAACCACAGGTGCTTCATCTGCAGCTACCGCAGCATCATTGGCGCCGTTTATGGTTACGGTTATGTCGTGGGTGGTGCCGTCAACAGCTGTTACCGTGACCACATCGTTCAAGGTGGCGTTGGCAGCCAGGGCCTGCACGGCTGCATTGGCATTGTCGAGCGTGTAGGTCCAGTTGCCTGCCGTATCGATGGCCAGGGAGCCGTAGGTGCCGGCTACATTGCCGCCGGTGAACAGCTCTTCACCGGTGTCGACGTCCGATATGGTCAAGGTGCCGGTTGTGACTTCAGCCACACCACCGTCTTCGGTGACGTCTCCGGTATCCACACCACCAACAACGGCAGCGTCATTGGTGCCGGTGATGGTGACGGTGATGTCATGGGTGGTGCCGTCAATGGCCATAACCGTGACAGTGTCATTCATGGTGGCGCCGAGCGGCAGGGCCTGCACGGCGGCATTGGTATTGTCGAGTGTGTAGGTCCATGCACCTGCAGTGTCGATGGTCACTGAACCATAAGTTCCGGCCTGCAGCTGGGGAGCAGCTTCGCCTTCGATGAACCCGTCGCCGTCAAGGTCGGCTGCAAAATCCGGTTCCAGGCCGGGGAGGGATGCCGGCGAGTATGGAGTGGATGTTATATAGACGCCCGCCGCGTCGGTCTGCCAGACCGTATAGACGTCATTCGGGCCCTGCCACAGCACGTCAAACCCGGTATCCGTCGCTTCAACCTGAAGGGCAGACCAGCCGACATAGCGGTCAGGCCCGACATTGGTTCCGCTCTGGGTCAGGACGACCGGCGGATTGACGCCATCGCTGAACTCATAGGCGTTGTCCTGGTTGACGGAAAGCTGGGTCTCGCCATTGTACTCAATAATCGTGGGGCTATAGGTGCCGGGTTTGAACAGTTCCTCGCCGGTATCGACGTCGGAAATAGTCAGGATGCCGGAGGTCACCTGAAGCACACCACCGTCTTCGGTGACATTGCCGGTATCCACGCCGGCGATCACGGCGGCATCATTGGTGCCGGTGATGGTGATGGTGATGTCGTGGGTCGTGCCGTCAACGGCGGTTACCGTCACGGTGTCATTCAGTGTAGTACCGTGCGGCAGGGCCTGTACGGTGGCATTGGCATTGTCGAGCGTATAGGTCCAGTTGCCTGCAGCGTCTATCGCGACAGAACCATAGGTGCCGGCGGTAGTGCCGACAGTGAACAGCTCTTCACCGGTATCGATGTCGGAGATGGTCAGGGTGCCGGATGCGGCCTGAAGCACGCCGCCGTCTTCGGTGACGTCTCCGGTGTCCACACCGCCAACCATGGCGGCATCATTGGTGCCGGTGATGGTGACGATGATGTCGTGGGTCGTGCCGTCAATGGCAGCTACCGTGACGGTATCGTTCATGGTGGCGTTGAGAGGCAGGGCCTGAACGGCTGCATTGGCATTGTCGAGCGTGTAGGTCCAGTTACCTGCAGCGTCTATGGTCAAAGCGCCATAGGTGCCGACAGCAGCGCCTGCCGTAAACAGCTCTTCACCGGTGTCGACATCGGAGATGGTCAGGGTGCCGGAGGTGACTTCAGCCACGCCACCGTCTTCGGTAACGTCACCGGTGTCTACACCGCCAACAACGGCAGCGTCATTGGTGCCGGTAATGGTTACGGTGATGTCATGGGTCGTACCGTCCTTGGCAGATACCGTGACTATGTCGTTCATGGTGGTGCCGGCGGGCAGGGCCTGCACGGCGGCATTGTCATTGTCGAGCGTGTAGGTCCACGCTCCTGCTGAATCAATGACCAGCAACCCGTAACTGCCGGCATAATGGTGGGTTGCAAGTTCGGTTCCGGCAAGCCCGTCACCATCAAAGTCGGCCGCAAAGACCGGCTCGAATCCAGGAAGGGCTGTCGGTGAGTAGGTGCTGGAAGATATGAATGCGCCCGAGGCGTCGACCTGCCAGACGGTGTAGACGTCGTTGGGTCCCTGCCACAGCACGGTAAACCCGGTATCCGTCGCTTCAACCTGCAGGGCCGACCAGCCGACCCAGCGGTCAGGCCCGACGTCGGTTCCGCCCGATGTCAGGGTGACCGGCGCACCGACGCCGTCGCTAAATTCGTAGGCGTTGGCCTGGTTGACGGAGAGCTGAATCTCGCCGTTGGCCTCCACGATTGTGCCGATGGGCGGACCGGCTACGAAGAACGCTTCCGCGGTATCGACATCGGAAATGGCCAGAGTGCCTGATGTGACCTGAAGCACGCCGCCGTCTTCGGTTACGTTGCCGGTGTCCACGCCGGTTATCACAGCGGCATCATTGGTGCCGGTGATGGTGATGTTGATGTCGTGGGTCGTGCCATCGATGGCAGATACCGTGACGGTGTCATTCAATGTGGTGCCGAGCGGCAGGGCCTGAACGGCTGCATCGGCATTATCGAGCGTGTAGGTCCAGTTGCCATTGGCATCTATTGTCAACGACCCATAAGTCCCGGCCACAGTGCCGTTGGTGAACAGCTCTTCACCCGTATCAACGTCTGATATGGTCAAGGCGCCGGATACGGCTTCAGCCGCACCGCCGTCCTCAATGACGCCGCCGGTATCACCGCCGCCGATGACAGCAGCATCATTGGTACCGGTAATTGTAATGATGATGTCCTGCTGGGTACCGTCCACCGATGACACCGTGACGGTGTCTATCAGGGTTTCACCGGCACCAAGTGCCTGGATTGCAGAATTGTCGGACTGCGCGGTGTAGGTCCAGTTGCCAGCAGCGTCGATTGTAATGTCGCCGACCGTGCCATTGAAAGTACCTGCAACAAAGGTTTCTTCTGACGGATCATCAATATCGGAGATAGTCAGGGTGCCCGATGTGGTCAAGTCCGGTGCCGTCTCGTCCTCGATCACCGAACCGTCGACTACACCGGCAATCGCTGCGGCGTCATTCACAGGATTTACCGTGATGTCGATGGTTGCCGTGTCCGTGCGCAGCGAATGACCCACCAGGCCGGAAGCGAACAGGTCCATTTCCACATTACCGGTATCGGGCCCGGAAACGGTGACTTCCAGAAGGTCATCACCTCTGTCCTGGAAGAACAGTATTTCAATGGGATAATACCCGGGGGCAACTACATTCAGCTGGCCGGACTCGGTCACAGCACCATGTACGCCGTCATTGTCAACGATCTCATTGCCGTCAATCGACAGATTGCTGCCGTCATCCGATGTGGTCGAGAAGGTGTAGAGGCCCGGTGTCTCAATGTAGATGTGGCCTGTGTACCTGAAGCCGTATGTGTTGGTGTTGTTCTGGAAATCAAAAGCTATTTCGCTGACATTGAATTCGGTCGCAATCCCGGTGGCGGTGAGATTTTCGTCGGTAATGTTGTGGACCGTATCGTCATCAGGCGCGCGTCTGTAGAACTCATATTCGAGACCGGCCGACATGCCGGTGAACTGGTATTCAAACTGATCCGGACCATTGTAATCTGGATCAGGCGTATAGGTGACGCTCAGGTCTGGATTTACGACCAGTGAGCCGTTTGCAGGTTGCGTCGTGATGGTGAATCCGGTGACGAATTCGATGATCACGTCGTCGTTGGCCAGCACATTTACTGTACCAAAGGCGTCTTCGCTGACCACCAGGCTGTCATCGCCGGCAACGGCTTCAACCACTGTCGTCACAGTGCCCTCGCCGGTATCGATGCCGTCAGACGCGGTATAGTTGAAGCTGGTCGGCCCGGAGTAACTCGGTGTCGGTACGAATGTGAGCGTCGTCCCATCCGCAGACATGGTGACCGTGCCGTCGCGAACGACAACACTGCCGCCGGGCGCGATGGCACTGCCGTCAATCTCGGTCAGCGACAGGGTATCGCCTTCGGCGTCCGTATCGTTGGCCAGCAAGGTCGAAATGAGGATCGTGGTTCCGGTCGAGACTATCGTACCAATGTCATCGACACCGGTTTCCGGTGCGTCATTGATGCCGGTTATCACAACATCGATATTGTGTGTGGTGCCGTCAACTGCGCTTACCGTGATGGTATCGGTAGCCGTTTCACCCTGACCCAGAGACTGGATCGCAGTTTGGGTATTGTCTGCCGTATATGTCCAGCTTCCTGCAGCGTCTATCGTCAGGGACCCGAGCGTGCCGACAATGGTTTCGGCTGTGAACACGGCTTCGCCGGTGTCGACATCCGAAATTGACAGCAAGCCTGTGTCAGTCAGGGTCAGCGGGTCGTTGTCTTCCGTGACCGCGCCCTGGTCGTCACCGCCAATGACGGCAGCATCATTGATGCCGGTGATGGTGATGGTGATGTCATGGGTGGTGCCGTCAATGGCGGTTACCGTGACAACATCGTTCATGGTGGCGTTTAGCGGCAGCGCCTGCACGGCTGCGTTGGCATTGTCGAGTGTGTAGGTCCAATTGCCGTTGGCATCGATGGTTACAGAACCAAATGTGCCGGTTGCACCACCTGCCGTGAACAGTTCCTCACCGGTATCGATGTCGGAAATGGTCAAGGTGCCGGATGTAACCTGAAGCACACCACCGTCTTCGGTTACATTGCCGGTGTCCACGCCGGCGATCACTGCGGCGTCATTGGTACCGGTTATGGTGACGGTAATGTCATGGGTGGTGCCGTCGATGGCGGTTACCGTGACCACATCGTTCATGGTGGCATTGAGTGGCAACGCCTGCACGGCTGCATTGGCATTGTCGAGCGTGTAGGTCCAGTTGCCTGCTGCATCGATGGTCAGGGACCCGTAGGTGCCGGCTGCATTGCCGTTGCTGAACAGCTCTTCACCGGTGTCGACGTCCGATATGGTCAAGGTGCCGGATGTGACCTCGGCCACGCCGCCGTCCTCGGTGACGTTGCCGGTATCCACACCGGCGATCACCGCGGCATCATTTGTACCAGTGACGGTGACGGTGATGTCGTGGGTAGTGCCATCCACGGCCATGACGGTGATGGTGTCATTCAAGGTTGCACCGAGCGGCAGGGCCTGCACGGTGGCGTTGTCATTGTCGAGCGTGTAGGTCCACGCACCTGCAGCGTCGATGGTCAGCGAGCCATAAGTGCCGGCATGCAACTGGGGAGCCGCTTCACCTTCGATGAACCCGTCGCCGTCAAGGTCGGCGGCAAAGACCGGTTCCAGGCCGGGCAGGGCTGCCGGTGACAGGGTGCTGGAAGATATAAATGCGCCTGTGGCGTCGACCTGCCAGACTGTATAAACGTCGTTGGGCCCCTGCCAGAGGACGGTAAACCCGGTATCCGTCGCTTCAACCTGCAAGGCCGACCAGCCGACCCAGCGGTCAGGCCCGACGTCGGTCCCGCTCGATGTCAGGACGACAGGCGGATTGACGCCGTCGCTGAACTCATAGGCGTTGGCCTGGTTGACGGAAAGCTGGATCTCGCCGTTGGATTCAACCGTCATCGGACCATAGGTGCCGGGCTTGAACAGTTCCTCACCGGTGTCCACGTCCGAGATTGTCAAGGTGCCCGATGTGACCTGAAGCACACCACCGTCCTCGGTGACGTTGCCAGTGTCTGCGCCGGCGATCACGGCGGCATCATTGGTGCCGGTGATGGTGACAGTGATGTCATGGGCGGTGCCATCGACGGCAAACACCGTAACGGTGTCATTCAGTGTGGCGCCAACCGGCAAAGCCTGAACGGTCGCATTGGCATTGTCGAGCGTGTAGGTCCAGGCGCCCGAGGCGTCGATGGTTACAGAGCCATAGGCACCGGCATGCAACTGGGGAGCTGTCTCGCCTTCGATAAAGCCGTCACCATCAAGATCGGCAGAAAACTGCGGCTCCAGGCTGGGCAGGGACGCGGGTGAGTACGGGGTGGACGTTATATAGACGCCTGCGGCATCGGTCTGCCAGACTGCGTAGACGTCGTTAGGGCCCTGCCACAGCACGTCAAATCCGGTGTCCGTCGCTTCAACCTGCAGGGCAGACCAGCCGGCATAGCGGTCAGGGCCGACCTCGGTCCCGCTCTGGGTCAGGACGACAGGCGGATTGACGCCATCGCTGAACTGATAGGCGTTGTCCTGGTTTACAGAAAGCTGGGTCTCGCCATTATATTCAACGATTCCAGGACTATAGGTGCCGGGCTTGAACAGTTCTTCACCGGTGTCCACGTCCGAGATTGTCAAGGTGCCCGATGTGACCTGAAGCACACCACCGTCCTCGGTGACGTCACCGGTGTCCACACCGGCGATAACGGCAGCGTCATTGGTGCCGGTGATGGTGACGATGATGTCATGGGTCGTGCCGTCAATGGCGGCTACCGTCACGGTATCGTTAATGGTGGCGCCGGCGGGCAGTGCCTGCACGGCGGTGTTGGCGTTGTCGAGCGTGTAGGTCCAGTTTCCTGTAGCGTCTATGGTCAAAGAGCCATAGGTGCCGGCGGCAGCGCCTGTCGTAAACAGCTCTTCACCAGTGTCGACATCGGAGATGGTCAGGGTGCCGGATGCAACTTCAGCCAAGCCACCGTCTTCGGTCACGTCACCGGTGTCCACACCGGCGATAATGGCAGCATCATTGGTGCCATTGATCACTACATTCACATCGAAGGTCGTACCGTCGACGGAGGTAACAGTGATGGTATCGGTCAAGGTGCTTCCCGCACCAAGTGACTGGATGACCGTTTGTGTGTTATCTGCGGCGTAAGATGCGTTGCCGGCAGCATCCAGCGTCAGTACTCCGTACAAACCGTTGAGGTTTCCGGGCGTGAACTGTGCTTCGCCGGTGTCAACATCGGTAATGTTGATCGTGCCAAGCCCTGTCAACGTTACAGGCGCGTCGTCTTCGGTCACTTCCGGCAGAACGCCGACGCTGATAACCGCAGCATCGTTGGTACCGTTGATGGTGACGGTTACATCGTGGGTCGTGCCGTCAATCGACTGGATTGTGATGGTGTCGATCAGGGACGAACCCTCACCAAGTGCCTGGATGGCCGGCAGGGTGTTGTCTGCGGAATAGGTCCAGTTGCCCAGGGCATCTATGGTCAAAGAGCCATATGAGCCCGGGGTCGTGTTGGCATTGAAGACTTCTTCGCCGAGGTCAATGTCGGAAATGGTCAGTGTGCCGGTCGTCGTCAGCGTTACCGGGTCGTCTTCTTCCTTGACACTGCCGGTATCCACACCGCCGATAATCGCGGCATCATTGGTACCGTTGATCACGACGTCGATATTGTGGGTCGTACCATCGAGGGTCGAGACAGTGATGGTCTCGGTCAGGGTTGCGGTGGCGCCAAGCTGCTGGATGACCAGCGGCGTATTATCGGCAGAATAGGTCCAGTTGCCCAGCGCATCTATGGTCAGAGAACCATAAGTGCCGGCTATTGTTTCGGGGTTGAACTCGGCTTCGCCGGTGTCGACATCAGCAACCGTCAAGACCCCGGAATCGGTGAGGGTAAGCGGGTCGTCATCCTCGGTAACACTTGCCTGGTCATCGCCGCCGACGACCGCCACGTCATTGACGCCGGTTATGGTGACCGTAACGTTATGCGTCGATCCGTCAAATGCCTGAACGGTAACCGTATCTGTTGCAGTGATGCCTGCACCCAGGGACTGCACGAGCAGGTCGGAGTTGTTCAGGGTATAGGTGTAACTGCCAGCGGCGGTGAGGGCGACGACACCGTAAGTGCCGTTGTAGTTTCCGGCCTGGAATGATGATTCTCCGGCATCGGCGTCATTTACGACCAGGATACCCAGATCGAACGGCGGATTACCGAGATCTTCGGTTACTTCAGCCGTGTCATCGCCTGTCACGACAGCGACATCGTTCACGCCGTTGATGGTGATGGTCAGGTTTGAGTTTTCGGTATTGTTAAAGGTGTTTTCAGCAGTGTAGGTGAACGTCTCAGTAAGAGTTTCACCGTCCTTGAGTTCCTGAGCCGCGCTGGAAGCGGGATCGACCAGATACGAATAATTGCCATCGGCGCTGATGGTCAAAGTACCATAAGCACCTGCAATCACCGTATCGCCGGACGTTGCTACCGCGGTAGAGTCGACATTGATGACGGTAATGCCGACACCAGAGTCGTTGTCGAGCACGTTGCCGGTGGCCGCTACCACGTCATCTTCCGTGACAGAGTTGACATCTGCGAAAGCCTGAACACTTACGTCCGAGCCCTCGATCGTGACATCAAGGTCCGCTGTCGTCACAACACTGCCGTCAGTAAGGCTGTAGGTGAAGGAATCAACCAGCGTATCGCCAAAATCCAGTGCCTGGACTGCAGGAAGGTTGTTGTCCAGATCATAAGTGTAGTCGCCGGTGACACCATCAATGGTCAGGGTGCCGTATGTTCCGGCAACCAGTGTTGTGCCGGTCGGATTAAGGTTGATGCTGTTGACTTCGACAATGCCGATGGGCTGGTTCTCGATGTCGCTGTCTACGCCGAACCCGTCGTCATCGGTGATAACGTTGCCGGTAGCCGACAGTGTGATGTTTTCCTGCACGGTGGCGGTGTTGTCGCTGGCAACCGGAGCGTCATTGTTGCCTGTAATTTCGACAATCAGGTCAGTATTCAGGGGGTTGCCGTCTTCAGTGAAGTTGTAGGCAAAGGTATCCGGAATGATATCGTCTGCTGTGAAATCCTGAACCAGAGAATTGTCCAGAATATATGAGTAATCGCCGTTTGCCGCGACTTCCAGGGTTCCGTACGTCCCGACTATGAACACCGTGCCGGTGCCTGGTACCGCAACGCCAGCAACCTCGGTGAGCACATAGACGCCTGCCGGATTGTTGATGAGATCATCGGTAAACAGGTTACCCGTAACGGTCAGGACGAGGTCTTCGGTGACCCCGGCAAAATCCTCAGGCGCGGTATTGGGATTGCCGCCACCGCCATTGTTGTCATCGACGAATTCCTCGTACGTTACATTGCCGGCAGCATCGAAAATACGGATCCATTCAGACCAGGTCTGGGTGTCGTCAAAATCGAATACGGTAAGTGTGTATGTGCCGTCATTGTGGTATCGGCGTTCTTCGACGTAATTGAAGGACAGATCGTAGACATCATAGACATCGTCCGTGCCGTCGGTGTATCGCTCCGCTGAAAATTCGAAACCCTGCAGGGAAACATCACGGGTGTCGTCAAACTCGCCGTCATTGTACGCCAGGATGTCGCTGCCGGCGCCGCCAACCGCCAGTGTGGTGTCATTGGCATCGTAAATGACGATGTCATCGCCGTCGCCGGCGTCGATTATGTCGTCGCCGAGACCACCATCGATCCAGTCATTGTCATCGCCACCATTGATGATGTCGTTGCCGTCATTGCCATTGATGGTGTCATCCCCGGCAAATCCGTTAATCGTGTCGTTACCGGATGTTCCATCGAGGATATTGTCGTTGCCGTCGCCGTCTATACTCATTATCGGACATCTCGGTTGTGACCGGCTCCGATACGCCGATTTACTGACTCAATACACATGACCAACTACCCGTCGCTCCAGTGGGTTTACGCACTCAGGAACCCGCATGAACGGAATCCCAGCCGCGCAAAACTACCGGGAGAGCCCTAAAAGAGTCTTTACAGAGGAATCGAAATTGAGAAAGTCCGTGTCCTGCAAGCCCAATTTATGCCGGATCCGTGGTGCATATACCGATACTCACCAGGCCTTAAACAATCGCTCGACAAATCGACGCGACACGCGCCAAACTGCGATTTACCATGTCCTTGTTTCTCGACAAGATTATCCCGTTGTTTGTCTACCCTGTCGGCTTTGCCGTTCTGGCGGGACTGGCGTGCCTGTTTTCATTTGCGTTGGGCAGACGCCGCAAGGCGATGGTCTGGGTCACGCTCGCGACGCTGTATCTTTGGCTGGCGGCTACTCCCATAGTGGCGTTGAAGCTGATTAATTCGCTCGAAGAACAATATCCGATTGTAAATATCGATACGCTGCCGAAAGCGGATGTAGCGATTGTTCTGGGTGGTGTGACCGTTCAGGCGCAGGGCTCCAACCCTTATACTGACCTGAAATCCGGCGCAGATCGTATCCTGCATGCAGCGCGTCTGCTCAAGGCAGGAAAAGTGGACCGAATACTGGTCAGCAGCGGGCGCCCTGTTTCGCGGCTTGATTCCAGGTCTGAAGCTGAAGTCATTGCCGGATTTCTGCGGGAATTTGGTGTTGATGACGCGGATATCGTGCTGGAAAGCGAGTCTCGAAACACCCGCGAAAATGCGGTCAACAGCCTCGCTCGCATGCGGGAGGACGGCTTCTCATCCGCTATTCTGGTTACATCTGCCCTGCACATGCCGCGCGCAGCGGCCGTGTTCCGTAAAGCAGGGGTTACATTCTCACCGGCTTCAATAGACCCTTTGTCATCATCAATCGAGGGAAGGACGGTCTTTGCCTTCCTGCCGAACTCCAAGGCACTGGACTTCTCAACACAGTCGATCAAGGAGTGGATTGGTATGCTGGTATATCAGTTGCGCGGGTGGGCCTGACTGATGCTCGTTTGCGCGCGGCATGGGGTTGCCAGGTTGCTGTAAGGTTCTTTCAACCAAATTGACATTAGCACTCAAACAAATTTGACATAAATTAACCCGGTCAGGATTCACTGCTCGCATGGCTGTGCACGAATTGTCGTGTGCTGCGGGAGAGTTAGTATGAGTGACGGCGTTGGTTTTAATGTTTTTGATTTGGGCGAAACGCCTGAATTCATTGACGAAATAGCACTTGTTCCAAACCTGGACCTGACAGCAGGGACGCAGGTTGAAGTGGTCTTTCCCGCTATGGGGGAAGGGTCCGGGGAAACCGTGACATTTACCCTGGCAAGCGATACGCCGGCAGGACAACCTATAGTAGTAGACGTTCAGACCGGTGAAAACCGTTCGGTTGGTGAACACGGGGTAAACGATGCCTGGATTCGCCTCGATACCGCTGTTGCATCAATCGAGCAGGCGGAATTGACGCCGGGAACCGGTTCGAATGCTTCCAACCCAGTGGCCGTTCAAACAAGCGCCGCAGTGTCGGCTGAGCTGCTTGATGCAGCAGGCGATGCCGGCCTGCAAGTGGTGTTTGTCGACGCCAGCGCAGACAACGTGCAGCAACTGATCGACGGCATTGATCCGTCTTTTGAAGTTCACATCATTGAGGCAGACCAGGACGGCGTTGCCTTCATGGCGTCTGTTCTGGAAGGCCGCTCCGGCATTGACGCCGTGCACATCGTTTCACACGGCCAGTCCGGCCAGCTGCAACTTGGCAGCACCATGGTGGATGCTCACAGTATTGCCGGCGGCCAGGCGCAGTCCTGGGCCCAGATTGGCGGCAGCCTGGCAGATACCGGCGATATACTGGTCTATGGCTGTGATTTTGGTGAAGGCCGGCTTGGAAGCCTGACGATCGAAGCCCTGTCCGAGGCCACCGGTGCCGATGTTGCGGCGTCCGATGATGATACCGGTTCTGCCGCGCTTGGTGGTGACTGGGAACTCGAAGTGTCGACGGGTAGTGTCGAGACAGAAACCATTTCCGTTGAAGAGTTCGACGGCCTGCTGGAACTGGACCAGTCTGAAGTCGTGGTTCCGGCAACCAACCAGGCAGATACTCTGGCGCAGAACATTTTTGGTGCGGGCGTCACCATCAATTCGGCCTCCTATACCGGCGCAGCATCCCAGGCAGCAACATTTTCCGGCGCCCTGGATGGGTTGGGTTCCGAGTTTCTCGGGTTTGATTCCGGGGTGATTTTCTCGACAGGCAACGCCAATGGCATTGTCGGAACTGCCGATGCGGGCAATTTCGGCACAGACATAACCGATCCCGGTGCCACTGATGGCGACCCGGACTTCAATTCCCTCGAAAACGGTATCAGTACGTTCGATGCCTCTTTCCTGGAAGCGAATATCACGTCTACTACGGGCGTGCTGACCCTGCAGTTTGTGTTCGGCTCGGACGAATACAATGAGTACGTCTATGCAGGGTTCAACGATTCCATCGGCATCTGGATCAATGGCGTCAACTATGCCGTGACGACGGACGGCCAGCAGGTCGGCATCGACACGATCAACAGTGCCGGAACCATTAATCCGACCAGCAACCAAAGCGATGATGCAAACGATCCGAACTCGACCCACGATCCCACGGACGGTGTATATGAATCAGCCAACCAGTCGCTGCACGTTACCCGTACCACCGAGCCAACCCAGATGGATGGCTATACAACCACGATTTCGGTCAACATAAACCTGCAGATCGGGGTCGCGACAGACATCAAGATCGGCATCGCAGATACCGGTGACGCAATTTATGATTCCTGGCTGATTGTCCGGGAAAACAGCTTTGAGAGCGTGCTTGCCGCCTTCGAGGACGAGGTCGTGACAACGCCGAATACAAGTGTGGTCATTTCCCCGCTGGACAATGATTTCAGCGAAACCTACACCGCAGCCGACCTGACCATCACGAAAATCAATGGTGTGGACGTGATTGTGGGTCAACAGGTTGCTCTGCCCTCAGGGGTCCTCGTTACCCTCAATAACGACAAGACACTGACCGTCGATCCGGACGGCAATGCCCTCTCGCATGACACGTTCACATACGAGATAACAGACCCGGATGGACAGACCGCAGTCGGCCTCGTCGGAATGAACACCAATGGAGCGCCGTTGCTGAACCTCGATCCGGACAATTCCGGCGGCGGGTTCGACAATCGCGGGTTTGACGCCTTTTTCAATACCAGCACAGGCGATGCAGTAAACATTGCCGACAGCGATGTTGACATAACCGACCTGAACTCACCGAATCTGACTTCCATGACCATCAACGTGTCCGATGTGGTGGATGGCAACGATGAGGTCTTGAACATTGGCGGGGTGAATTTTGCACTGGTCACGGGCGTTACCGGCACGCTTGTTACTGCCGATGGCGTCAATTTCCTGGTGGATTATGATGTCAGCGGTACACCAGATGCCTTCTCCATTACTGTGCAGGGCGGCGGTACGGCTTCCCAGGCAGCCTGGGAAGCACTTATTGCATCAATCACCTACGACAATGCGAGCCCGACAGCGACGCTCGGCAACCGTGAATTCGATATTTTTGTCAATGATGGCACCGGCAACTCCAATGTCGGTGAAGCCATCGTTCACGTTGCATCACCAAACGCGACGATTGGCGGAACCGATACGGGATCTGTCACCGAAGACTCCGCTCCGTTCAGCCTGACCACCGGCGGTACACTGACCATAGCAGATCCTGACAATGGCCAGGCCCAGTTCATCTCCAGCACCTATGGCGGTACGTACGGCGATGTCACCATCAATCCACTGGGTGGCTGGACATACACGGCGAGCAATCTCAATCCCGTGATCGATGCGCTGGACGCAGGTGAAACACTGACCGACGTCATCAGCGTCACTTCGGTGGACGGGACGAGCCACGACATAACCATCACGATCAACGGCGCCAATGATGCTCCGGTCGCAAATCCGGACCTGCTGACGGTAGACTCCAATGATACTGAACCGACGACCGGCAACGTCCTTACCGACGGTTCGCCCGATTATGATCCTGAAGGCGACGTGCTGACGGTCATCGAGATCAACGGTGCTGCTGCCGACATTGGTAATCAGGTAACGCTTGATTCCGGCGCGCTGGTGACACTCAACTCGGACGGTACCTACAGCTATGATCCGAACGGGTCATTCGAGCAGGTACAGCTGGGCAGTTCGATTACCGATTCATTCACCTATACCATTGACGACGAAAGCGGCCTTACGGATACCGTGACGGTGACCATCGTCGTCAATGGAACCAATGAAGCCCCGAGTCTTGACCTCAATGCGGCGGACAACGCCGCTCCGGTGTCCCCGTCAGATGATTTTGAAGGCGGCAGCTACCCGAGCAGCGGGTCCAACTGGACATCTGACTGGACCGAGTCATCCATAGGCGGCGCGAACGGCAGCGATATCAATGTCGAAGCGGACGCCGGTGACAACTCACTCACACTGAAGGACGATGGTGCCAGGGCGACCCGCTCCGCAGACCTGACGGGAGCTGAAACGGCTTCTCTCAGCTTTGACTATCGGCGCGACGGTTTTGACGACAGCAACGACTTCGTTCGCGTGATGGTGTCGTCGGACGGCATAAATTTTGTCGAGATTGGTGTCCTGTCCGGTCCGGCGAACGATAGTGCCTATCAGACCTTTACGGCCGACATCAGCGCGTATGTTTCTCCAGATTTTGCCGTGCGGTTCGAGACCTCCGGAAACTTCAACAACGGCGGTGACAAGGTCTGGATCGACAATGTCGACATATCGACAACATTTACGCCTCCTGTTGATTTTGCGGCAAGCGTCGACAACACCAATGCGCAGGTTGCCATAGCCAGTCCGGATGTGGATGTCCAGGACCCGAATGACACGCAGATCGAATCCGCCAATATCGTCATCACCAATGCGCAAGTGGGTGATCTGCTTGCCGTTTCTGGCTCGCTGCCGGGCGGCATCACCGCGTCTGCCTATAATGCATCGACCGGCGAATTGACGCTGAGCGGCACTGCTACTCTCGCTGATTACGAGCAGGCAATCGAACAGATTCAGTTCTCGACCTATTCGAATGTCTATACGGATCGCGCAATTGAAGTGACTGTCAATGACGGTGGTCTTGATTCAAATGTCGCCACCTCGGTCATTACCGTCAACAATGTAAATGACTGGCCTGTTGTGGCATCGAATTCCATTACCGTTGATGAAGAAACAGCAGATACGTCTCTTGGCCTGTCTGCAAGTGATCCCAACGGCAATCCGCTGACCATCACTGTTTCCGGTCTGCCTACGCTCGGCACAGTGACACTGGCTGACGGGTCGCCTGTTTCCGACGGCCAGACATTGTCCCAGACCCAGCTTGCCGGCCTGCAGTATGATGCGCCGGCTGACTACAATGGCACCGATGATCCAGGTGATTTCACTTATACGGTCAGCGACGGTATCGCGTCCGTGACCGGCTCGGTGGACATCACGCTCAATCCCATAAATGATGACCCTGTGGCAAATGCCGATACGCTGACAGTTGGTGAGGATGATACCGTTGCCACTTCCGGCAATGTCATCACCAATGACACAGACATTGACGGTGATACGCCGCTGACGGTGACTGAAGTCAATGGCAACGCCGGTGACGTGGGCAACCAGGTTACCCTGGCCTCTGGCGCGCTGCTGACGCTGAATTCCGATGGCAGCTATGATTATGATCCGAACGGCGCGTTCGAGGACACAGCTCTCGGTGACACTGCAACCGACACGTTCAGCTATGTGGTGTCCGATGGTAATGGTGGGTCTGATACGGCAACCGTTACTGTGACCATCGACGGGGAAAATGATGACCCTGTGGGCAACGCCGACACCCTGACAGTCGGTGAGGATGACACCGTTGCCAGCTCCGGCAATGTTATCACCAACGACACGGATATTGATGGTGATACGCCGCTGACGGTAACTGAAGTCAACGGCAGCGCCGGTGACGTGGGCAACCAGATTACCCTGTCCTCCGGCGCGCTGCTGACCCTGAATTCCGATGGCAGCTATGATTATGATCCGAACGGCGCGTTCGAGGACACTGCAGCGAGTGAGACTGCAACCGACACGTTCAGCTACGTGGTGTCTGACGGCAATGGAGGGTCCGACACAGCAACCGTCACTATTACCATCAACGGGGAAAATGATATCCCGACAGAAATCACGGAATCATACGCCGAGTCGTATCGCGAAGCCCTGATCAATTGCGGAATCTGGAGCAGTTTTGATGTTCTGGCTGGCTCCGTGCTGGTGGACCTGGACAATGTGGTTGATGGTGATGTGAACGACTCCCACACATTCAGTTTCGTGGATGGTACGGGTAGTCCTGTCACGGATCCGGATCTGGCGATCGTCAACAACGAACTGGTGGTCCGCGCCGACGCTTCACTGGTGTCCGGTACAATAACCAGCCGTACAGTCATCGTCCGTGTGGACGACGGCAATGGCGGGGTCGTCGATCAGACTTACAGCTTCGACTTGCGCCTGAACACGGGCCCGTATACCGGTTCAGCCACCCATGACATCGGGTTGGGCACAGTCGCTTCGGACACCATGCAGGGCGGAGACGGCCTGGACAGGCTGTTCGGCAATGACGGCAACGACTTTCTGTTTGGAGAAGCAGGTAGCGATATGCTGGAAGGAGGCGCCGGCGCCGATGCGCTCGATGGCGGCAGCGGTCGAGACGTCGCCTCGTACATGGAGTCTGCTGTTGGCGTGACCGTCGATCTGCTGAATGCCGGAGCTAATACCGGAGATGCGGCTGGTGACAGTTTCATCAGTATTGAAGGGCTTTGGGGATCCAGTTTTGACGACAATCTCCATGGCGACAACAACGACAATACGATTATCGGCTCTTATGGCGACGACGTCATAGTTGGTCGCGGCGGCAATGACCTTCTCCAGGGCGGCGAGGGCAATGACATTTTCACCTTCAACAATGCTGATGGCGATGACAGAATAATGGACTTTGCGGCAGGGGCTGGCCTGGGAGATGTTGTAGATGTGTCCGACTATGGATTTGCTGATTTCGTCACGCTGCAATCAGCGATGAGTGTCGTCGACGGCCACGTGGTGCTTCAGCTTGATGCGAACAACAGTGTTCAGTTCTGGGGAATTAGCAACATAAGCCAGCTTCACGCCAATGACTTTGTTCTTTGAGTCTGGCGTCCTTACGGGTCGCAACGGAATCCATCAGGAGTGAAGCAGTTATCGACTCCTGCCGACGCAAACCCGCCTTGGGTGATCGCAGCAATGTTATTGATATGAAGGCACGGCCGGGACCATTCACGTGGTTCAAATACCTGCCGTACTATCGGTGCATTTTCTGTCGGTAACCGGAAACGGTTCAAAGCTCTCATGTGCCAATCCTCAACGCACCCGGCGTTGCGTGTGTACATTGCATGCTCACATCCGTTGGTGAGCCTGGAACTCATATTGATACAAACCGGAAATTCCGCCTAACAAGCGCTTCCAGAGCCGAAGGTTTGCCTTTGCCCGGGATGTCTTGAATGCCTGTTCAAGCAGTCGATTTCTACCTGTTGCGCCACACTTTGTACAGCCTTGATTTACTTTCAAGATCCCCTGAAACCATAGTTTATTTCATAATATCATATATTTACAGTTTTTGCGTCGTGCTGGGAAAATAACAGGAAGTCATTGTCGCTGTTGCTCGGCCGCCCTTTTCTACTCCGGGTACGGCTGATCGATTCGGCTGCCTAAAGCCTTGATATGCCGCTCTCCAGCGGCATGGGTGAAAACGCTTCCAGATCGGGCAGCTTGCCGGTGACGACAAGATCGCCGCTGGTCAGCCAGGCGTGTGCTTCAAGCTCACCTGTGGCATTTTTCCGGACACCGATGTTGAGTTTGTAGCTTCGTTCGATGCGGTCCAGCCACATCGACCCCGCCATTGCCTGCAGCAGGCAGTCCGACCGCCACGGCACGCGTGAGCCGGCTGAACTTATGGCCCACCCGATAAGATCGGTTTCCGCGGCTGTCGCAGCGGACGCGGACCTGGTTGTTTGAAAGCGCTGCAGCACGGCCTTGATGGGCTTGCGGCGGTGTTCACCGCGCGCCCTCGCCAATAGCCAGGTCGCCGTCAGCAGTGCCTTCCACTGCATGGCGGACAGGCGGCCTGCGCGTTGCCAGAGCCCGTCAGCGGACTTTGACAAGGCCGTTCTCAATCAGCTCGGCAATAAAATCGCGGGTGTCGCTTTCGCACTGTTCACGCTCAACGTCGTATTCCTTGACCAGCGAGGTGCAAATATCGTCAAGCGTGACCTCCTCGCTCAGCTTTTCCCATATCTGCCGGGCCGGGCCCTCCAGTCCGTAATACACCCCGCGCTCGGCGTCGAGCAGCACGGTATCATCGGGCCCCAGCTCCGCTGCAGGCAGCTGGCTGGTGCGGATCAGGATGCTGTCAGATTTTATGTTTTGCTGGCTCATGTGCCAAAGGTGTCCCGGACGTGTGAAATAATCAAGTTCATGCAGTGCTCATGACGGTCTTTGTTGCGCGGCCTGACCAGATGGAAGGCCGGTACGCTGCCACACAGGCCTGCCGCCCATGTCATGAATTGCTGTTCCCGGCCCAATGCCTCGATCAGATGGGTAAGCGACACATCCCGCCGCAGGCGCATCATGGCATTGAGCTGGCCCATGGGTGTGATGACCGGTTCCGCCGTCTCGTCGTCGTGCCAGTCGGTGAAATACAGTCCGGCCATCGGGCGGGGGAGCAGGCTGTAGGCGTCAGGCACCAGGTGAATATGCTTGCCGAACCGGTATGAGTCCACTGCCAGGTGGTCATCACCAAGCCCCGTCATTTCGCCGGATTGCTGATACAGGTGCAATGCCGGTATCGACGGTGCAGCCAGGTAGGGATGTTCAGCTGTTGAGTGAATGGTCAGCCTGTCGTCGGTGAACAGGCCGAAGCCCGCCATCTGGAAACTGGCTGCAAGGGTGGACTTGCCGTCGCCGGCGTTGCCGCAAAACGCCACGCTGCCCTTGGGTGTGTCCACGGCTGCACAATGCAGCGGAATATAATCGCGTTGATGCAGCAGGCATCCGAGGCCGGCCGAAAGAGCAAACAGTCGGGCTGCCGGTTCATTGTGGGCGCCGCCGGGATCGATGCTGACCCGGTTTCCAGCTTCAATATGGCAACGAATGCCGTTGTCCAGTGCAATCAGGATTTCATTGCTGCCCACCAGATATCCGTCTTTGGTGACGGTATGGTGGTCGATCGTGGCGGGCAGGTCCCGCATCACCATCTCAACAGGCGTCTTATCCAGTACCTGCTGCGCCTGTCTGGGAGGCAGTTCAGGAATGTCAAAGCCTGATTCGAGCAGGAGGCCGTGGACACAGTATTGAGGCATCTGGTCAGGTGTTCCTGTAAAACCACCATGTCGCTGTGGTGATGGGAAACCGGAAGTGTTCTGCGGTGTTTAAGCTGTGCCGGGATAGTGTACAAGCGCCGTCGAGGCTTTCTTCACAAGCCAGTTTTACCCGAGCGCAAAGTTTTTTTCACTGGCTTGCTGCCGGGGCAGTATGCCAGAACCCCCCAGCGATAGTCGTTCGATCCGGAAATTGGGGCTGAAATTCATGTTTGTTATCACGGCGGAATTTCGCCTGAAGCGGGATATGCTGAACGCGTTCATGCCCTTGATGCTGATCCAGGCTGAAAAGTCGCTCTCCAATGAACCGGGATGCCTCGTGTTTGATGTCTGCATCGAGCACAATGACAGCGAGGACGTTGTATTCCTTTACGAGGCCTACGAGGACGAGGCAGCGTTCGACCTGCACATGGAAACATCCCATTACCTGGCATTTTCGGAAACCACGTCCGACCTCGTGGCGGCCAAGTCGGTGCGCCGGTTTGATCGCATTTCATCTGATACCAAAGGAAACCGTTAATGACCTCTTCGAATTCCATTCATGTTGCAGTTCTTCCCGGCGACGGCATCGGCCGCGAGGTCATGGAGCCGTGTCTTGAATGCCTCGACGTGCTGGCGGCACGGTCCGGCGGTTTCTCGTTCACCTACGAGACCCTTGAAGCCGGCGCCGGCGTATTCCGCGACACCGGCGTCGCGCTGCCCGACGATGTCGTGAAAAAGGCCGGTGCCGCAGACGTCATGTTGCTGGGCGCCATGGGCCTGCCCGATATCAGGTATGAAGACGGCAGGGAAATCACACCCCAGATAGAACTGCGTGAAATCTTCGATCTTTATGCTGGTGTCCGGCCGGTTGAAACATTTCCAGGCTCTCCGGTACCGCTGAAAGACCCGCGTGCCGCGCAGCTTGATTTCGTATTGATCCGCGAGAACACCGAGGGGCTGTTTGCGTCTCGCGGCGCCTGCGAAATGACCGGCGACGATGAAGCCCGCGACACCATGGTGATCACCCGCAAGGGCACCGAACGGCTGTCGGACTTCGCTCTCAGGCTGGCGGAACGGCGCACGGCGCAAGGCCGCGGGCAGGGCCGCGTCACCTGTGTCGACAAGGCCAATGTGTTCGGCAGTTTCGCCTTCATGCGCAAGGTGTTCTACGAACGTGCCGAGAAATTTTCCGGGCTCAAAGCTGATCACGCCTATGTGGATGCAACGTCGCTGGCGCTGGTGCGCAACCCCTGGGTGTTTGACGTGATGATCACCGAAAACATGTTTGGTGATATCCTGTCTGACCAGGCCGCTGCCCTGATGGGCGGCATGGGGATGGCGCCGTCTGCCGACATCGGCGACAGGCACGGCCTGTTTCAGCCGTGCCACGGCACCGCGCCGGACATTATGGGAACCGGCAAGGCCAACCCGTCCGCCATGCTGCTGTCAGGCGCCATGATGCTGGACTGGCTCGGCGAAACGATGAACTCGCCGGAACTGACCGGCGCCGGGGAAACCTTCCGCAATGCCGTGCGTGCAGCATTTTCCGACGGCAATCTTGTGCCTTTCGAAGTGGGCGGCAGTGCCGGATTGCGCGAGGTATCGGACCGGGTTCTCGGTATCCTCAAGAACTGATCAGAAATTCAGTGGCTCACCGGAGCCTCGTCGACTTCTGCCAGCTCCTCCAGTTCCTCATCACGTGCCATCATGAACTGGGTGTCCTGTTCGAGACTGGTGATCAGCCCGCCGAGCTCGGCATATAACTGGCGGATGCGCTGCAACTTGCCCTCAACCGAGGACAGCCTGCCACCGTTTGTTGCATCTTCGGGTTCATATTCTTCGCCGACCATGAGCCAGGCAAAGCTGACATCCAGCGCGCCTGCCAGCCGCAGCAGCCGGTTGGCCCGGGGGTCGCGCTCGTCGGCTTCCCAGGCGAGGATGGTTTCGGCTTTTACACCGACCCGGTCCGACAGCTGGTTGACATCATAATTCTTGCTTTCGCGCGCGTGCGTGATGCGCTTGCCGATGGTATCCATGCGGGCTCGCTTTCCCTGGTTTCAGGATTTGCTGTTAATGGCGTAATCGTTAGGTGAAGGGGCGTTGTAACGCCTGGGGCAGCTTGTTCAACAGTCGCAGTGACGCATGGCTGTCATGCAGCATTCGCCGAACAATGTAATATAAGAGACATGGTCAAGGTTCTGCCTGTATTGATAGGCAATACCGGCTGAAAAATTCGTAGAAAGAATAATTGTGCTGGACGGATTGTTCAAATGGTTTGAGGCGAGGACGCAGCCGTTTCCTGATCAGGAAGCGGAGATGCCGCCTGCGACACTGAGCGGTTTTGTCTGGCACTACACCAAACCGTTCTGGCCGTGGGTGCTGACCACGTCGGTGCTGGCTGCTGTTGTGGCAACGATTGAAGTCTCGCTGTTTGCGTTTCTGGGGTCGGTTGTCGACTGGCTGGCCAAGACAACGCCCGATGCGGTGTTTCAGGATTACTGGTGGCAGCTCAGCCTGCTTGCGGTGCTGGTGCTGGTACTGCATCCGGTGCTCAACTTTCTGTACGAGCTGATCATTCACCAGACACTGATGGGCAACTACCCGATGCTCATCCGCTGGCAGGCACATCGCTATGTGCTGCGCCAGTCGCTGGAGTTTTTCCAAAACGACTTTGCCGGGCGCGTTGCCACCAAGGTGATGCAGTCGGCGCTGGCGGTGCGCGAAGTGGTGCTTAAAACCGCCGACGTTTTTGTCTTTGTCATTGTGTATTTCACGGCGGCGCTGGTCCTGTTTGCAGCCAGCGACTGGCGGCTCGCGATGCCCATGGTCGTATGGCTGATCGGCTATCTCGCAGCGCTTTATTATTTCGTTCCGAAGCTGAAGCGGGTGTCCAAGGCCCAGGCAGATGCGCGTTCGGTGGTCACGGGCAGGATCGTGGACAGTTATACAAACATTCCAACTGTGAAAATGTTCGCCCACACAGAGTTTGAAGACCGCTATGCACGTGCCGGCATGGAGCCGTTTCTGGACAATGTGCACCGGCAGATGCGCCTGTCGACCCTGTTGATCACCACGCTCAACGTGCTCAACTCCATCAACCTGTTCGGGGTCAGCGTGGTTTCCCTGTGGCTGTGGTCAACCGGTGCCATCACGGCGGGCGCCATCGCCTTTGCCATTGGCCTGGTGTTGCGCCTGAAAGGTATGGCGCACTGGATCATGTGGGAAGTGTCCGGTCTGTTTGAAAACATCGGCGTGGTGCAGGACGGCATAGAAACCATCTCGCGAACCGTGTCTGTCGTGGACCAGCCCGGCGCGCCGAAGCTTCAGGTCAATTCGGGGGAAATCAGGTTTGACGGTATCGGGTTCCATTACGGCAAGGACCGCGAAGAACTTGACCAAGGCATCATCGACGACCTGTCGCTGACGGTGAAGCCCGGTGAGAAACTCGGCATCGTCGGGCGTTCGGGCGCGGGCAAGTCGACCCTGGTGTCCCTGTTGCTGCGGTTTTACGATCTGGGAAGCGGGCGTATCCTGATTGACGGCCAGGACATTGCCGAGGTTGCCCAAAGTTCGCTCAGGGCGAATATCGGCATGGTGACCCAGGATACCTCGCTGCTGCACCGCTCGATTGCGGACAACATCCGCTATGGCCGGCCCGATGCGCCGCTGCACGAGGTCGAGGAGGCGGCTCGCCGTGCCGCCGCTGACGGCTTCATCCCAGGACTTGAGGACATGCACGGGCGCGCCGGATATGACAGCCATGTGGGTGAGCGCGGGGTCAAACTGTCCGGCGGGCAACGCCAGCGTATCGCCATTGCACGGGTGTTGCTGAAAGACGCGCCGATCCTGATTCTGGACGAGGCGACAAGTGCACTGGACTCAGAAGTGGAAGCTGTGATCCAGGAGAGTTTCGAAGGCCTGATGCAGGGCAAGACCGTTCTGGCCATTGCCCACAGACTGTCGACGATCGCAGCCATGGACCGTCTCGTCGTCATGGACAAGGGTGTCATAGTAGAAGAGGGCACCCATGCCGAACTGCTTGCCGCAAAGGGGCTTTACGCCAGCCTTTGGGCACGCCAGTCTGGTGGTTTTATTGCCGGTGCAGATGCTGTGGAGGCAAATGCCGCAGAATAAGACGTGCCGCCAGACAGGGAGCAGGCCATGGCCGGGACCGAACAGGCAATGATCGTCACCGCGCAGCCAGAAGCGTCCGAAGCAGGCGCGCGGGTCCTGATGCGCGGCGGCAACGCCATTGACGCCGCCATGGCCGCGGCCCTGGTCCAGGGCGTGGTCGACCCGCAAATGTGCGGTATTGCCGGTTTTGGATCCTGCCAGATCTACATGCCGGGCAAGGGCGTTCACACCAACATTGATTTCCACGGCAATACGCCGCTGTCGGCAACACCGGATATGTGGCTTGACCTGCTGGAAGGCGAAACCCGTGACGGTTTCGGGTTCGTGCTTGAGGGCAATGTCAATGACCTGGGATATCAGGCGGTCACCACGCCGGGATCGCTGAAAGCCTATTCGCAAGCGGCCAACGAATTCGGCACCATGGACTGGGCTGATATCTGCGCACCGGCAATTGCACAGGCCAGGGCAGGCTTCCATGTGCGCCCGCACGTGCACCACTGGTGGACCCATGGTGCGGAATTCGGCCGGGTCGATGTTGCCGACCGGCTGCGGTTTTCAAAGACCGGCGCGCGGGCCTATTTCCGTCCCGACGGCTCGGTGAAGCGGATAGGAGATCATGTTGCCAACCCCGACCTTGCCATCACCCTGGAGCGGGTGGCGCGGCATGGGGCTGAAATTTTTTACTCCGGTGAAATGGCCGAGCAGATAGAAGATGACTTCAAGGCCCATGGCGGGCTGATGACGCTTGCCGATCTCAAGGCCTATGAGACAGTGCGCACCGATCCGTTGCGCGGCAGTTATCGCGGTTTTGACATCGCCACCAACCATCCGCCGGGCGGCGGCGTCATGGTGGTCGAGATGTTGAACATTCTTGAGAATTTCGACCTGGCCGGGATCGGCCACAACACAACCGAGTATATCCGCATTGTGTGCGAGGCAATGAAGGCGGCGACTTCGGACAAGGACAATTTTGTCGGCGATCCGGCATTTTATGAAGTCCCTCTCGACCGGCTGATATCCGGGCAGCATGCAGCCGCCATTGCCGACCGCATCAAGGCGGGTGAACGCATGTCCGTGGAGCGGATGGACCTGCCGCCGGAACCGAAAGACACCACCCACGTTGCAGTCGTGGACAGGCACGGCAATTGCGTGACCATGACCCATTCGCTGGGCATGCCGTCCGGCGTCATCACCGACGGTCTGGGGTTCATGTACAATGGCTGCATGGGTGTGTTTGATCCGCGTCCCGGCAGGGCAGGGTCAATCGCGCCCGGCAAAAGCCGGTTCTCATCCGTGTGTCCGACCATCGCCTTCAAGGACGGCAAGCCGCATGTGGTCATCGGCGCCCCCGGCGGCACCCAGATTGCCATGGGCGTGCTGCAGGGGCTCATCAACGTGCTGGACTTCGGCATGACCATGGAACAGGCGGTTTCCGCACCGCGGTTTTCATCCACATCCGATGCCATTGACATTACCAGCCGCATTCCCGGCTATGTCGTGGAGCCGTTGCAGAACGACGGATACGAGGTTATCCGGTCTGCCCTGACATTCGGCATTGCGGCGGTGCACGGCATCCGGATCGTTGACGGGGTCATGGACGGCGGCGCCGACCCCGGCCATGACGGGGTCGCGCTCGCCGTGTGATCAGATCGACCAACCGCCGTCGATGATATGGTTCTGCCCGGTCACGAACGTGGCATCATCGGACGCCAGGTAGACAACCAGTCCGGCCACGTCTTCGGCCGTGGCAAGTGCGCCGGTCGGCTGGCGCGCCAGAAACCATTCGCGCGCCTTGTCATAGCCGCCCATGTCCTCCCCCAGTTTCTCGACCCTCTGGCGCAACGACGGTGTGTCGATGGTGCCGGGACAAACGGCGTTGCAGCGGATATTCTGCTTGATGAAGTCGATGGCGATGGACCGGGTCATGCCGATCACGGCAGCCTTGGTTGCGCCGTAGACGAAGCGCGACGGGGCGCCTTTGATGGATGATGCCACCGAGGCCATGTTGATGATCGAGCCGCCGCCGTTTTCCAGCATGCCGGGCAGTACCGCCCTGGCCATCCGGTACTGGGATTTCACGTTGAGGTCGAAGGAGAAATCCCACGCGGCATCGTCACATTCCAGAATATTGCCGTGGTGCACGAAGCCGGAGCAGTTGAACAGGATGTCGACAGGTCCGACACGCTCGACGACTTTCGCCACCTGCCGGGGCTTGGTGACGTCCAGCAGGTAGGTGCGGATACCGCGCTGTTCCTGTTTCACCTGGGCCAGCGCGTCCTTGTTGATATCGGTTGCAAATACTTTCGCGCCTTCACGTGCCATGGCGATGGCGGCCGCCTTGCCGATGCCCTGGCCGGCCGCTGTGACCAAAGCGGTCTTTCCCTTGAGTTTACCTGCCATTTTATTCCCTCCCTGCGGGATTTGTGGTTTGAGCCTTGCCAACAATGTGGCAGGTTTCTGCATCCGCATAAAACACAATTCGTCTGGAATAAAGAGCGGTTGGAGGCAAACGTCATATGAAAGTTGTTATCACCGGCGGCACCGGCTTTGTTGGTGCGCGACTGGCGCGGCGAATTATTGACAAGGGCACGCTTGCCGGGCCGGACGGGACGCAAACACCGGTGGATGAAGTTGTGCTGTTTGACGTCATGGCGCCCGATCCCCTGCCGATGCAGCTCGATGGCCAGGTGACACTGGTGACCGGAGATATTTCCGACAAGGCAACCATTGACGGGTTGATCGACCGCGATGACATTTCGGTGTTTCACCTGGCTTCGGTGGTGTCCGGGGGCGGCGAAAAGGATTTCGATTTGGCGATCCGGGTCAACCTGACCGGCGGGATGAACATTTTCGAAGCACTTCGTGCCAGGGCTTCCACGCCACGGCTGGTGTTTGCGTCATCCATTGCGGTGTTCGGGGGCGACCATATGCCGGGCGTGGTGGGCGACGAGGGCAAGCAGACACCACAGACCACCTACGGCGTGACCAAGGCGTGTTGCGAGCTGCTGATCAACGATTACACGCGAAAAGGGTTCCTGGATGGCCGCTCGGCGCGCTTGCCGACGGTCATCGTGCGTCCCGGCGCACCCAATGCGGCGGCGTCTTCGTTTGCTTCCGGTGTGTTCCGGGAACCGCTGAAAGGTGAACCGTGTGCCTTGCCGGTTACTCTGGAAACCGTAATGCCGGTTCTCGGGTACCGCAACATTGTTGAAGGCATACTGGCATTGCATGAATTGCCGTCAGACAGGCTGGGCGATGACCGGGCGGTGTCACTGCCGTCCATGGACGTGACCGTTGCAGACATGGTGGATGCGCTCAAGCGTGTGGCCCATAACCGCAAGCTCGGCGAGATCACGGTGGAGCCTGATCCGTTCATCGAGGCTATTGTCCGGTCATGGCCGGTGGCAACCGACGATGCCCGCGCGCTGGCGCTTGGTCTGCCAAAGGATCAGTCACTGGACGACATCGTGCGTCATTACATCGAGGATTATGATCATGGCTAGGAAAACGGTTTATCGGGGCAAGTCGCTGGCCGCCAAGTCTGACAAGGATCCCCTGGCACCCAAAGGCCGGTCGAAACACTGGTTCGGCCAGAAGGGCATGGACGGGTTCCATCATCGCAGCTGGATGAAGAACCAGGGCCTGCCGCATCACCTGTTTGATGGCCGGCCGGTGATCGGCATCTGCAACACATGGTCGGAGCTGACGCCATGCAATGCGCATTTCCGGGTGCTGGCTGAACGGGTGAAGCGTGGCATTTATGAAGCCGGCGGTTTTCCGGTGGAGTTCCCGGTCACCTCGCTTGGTGAAACGCTGATGCGGCCGACCACGATGATGTTCCGAAACCTGGTTTCAATGGATGTTGAAGAATCGATCCGCGCCAACCCGATCGATGGTGTGGTGCTGCTGGTCGGCTGTGACAAGACCACACCGGCGCTGATCATGGGGGCGGCATCTTGCAACCTGCCGACCCTGGTGCTGTCGGGCGGGCCGATGCTCAATGGCCGTTATGGGGATGAAACCATTGGTTCAGGGACCCATGTCTGGAAGTTCGTCGAGCGCCAGAAGGCCGGTACCATGACATTTGACCAGATGACCGAGGCGGAAGCCTGCATGTCGCGTTCGGTCGGACACTGCATGACCATGGGAACGGCGTCGACGATGGCCTCAATGGTGGAATCGCTGGGCCTCGGATTGCCGTCCAATGCGGCCATTCCGGCGGCTGACTCGCGGCGCAATGTGCTGGCTCACATGGTTGGCCGGCGCATTGTCGAGATGGTGGATGAAGATCTGCGCATGTCGAAGATTCTCACCCGCAAGGCGTTTGAAAACGCCATCCGGGTCAATGGTGCGATTGGCGGATCGACAAATGCCGTTGTCCACCTGCTGGCGATTGCCGGACGCATGGGCGTGAAGGTCTCGCTGGATGACTGGGACAGGTTCGGCCAGGACGTACCGTGCCTGGTCAACCTGATGCCGTCCGGCAAATACCTGATGGAGGATTTCTTCTATGCAGGTGGCTTGCCGGTGGTGATGAAGGAACTGGCGGAAAACGGGCTTTTGCACAAGTCGGCCAAGACCGTGAACGGCAAATCGCAATGGGCAAATATCAAGGACGCGACCTGCTATAACCGCGATGTAATTCATACCTTCAAGAAGCCGTTCAAGGAAAACGGCGGTATCGCCGTGTTGCGTGGCAACCTGTCGCCGTCCGGCGCGGTACTGAAGCCGTCTGCCGCGACCGCCGGTCTGATGCAGCACAAGGGCCGAGCAGTGGTGTTTGAAGACATCGACGACTACAAGGCACGGGTTGATGACCCCAAGCTCGACATCGATGAAAACTCGATCATGGTGTTGAAGAACTGCGGTCCCAAGGGATATCCGGGATTTTCCGAAGTAGGCAATATGGCGCTGCCGGCAAAACTGCTCAAAAAGGGCGTCACCGACATGGTGCGGATTTCCGATGCCCGCATGTCCGGCACCGCTTACGGCACCGTTGTGCTGCATGTTGCGCCGGAAGCTGCCGCGGGCGGCCCGCTGGCGCTGGTGCGCGAGGGAGACATGATCGAACTGGATGTGAAAGGGCGCAGGCTGCACCTTGATGTGTCCGATGAGGAACTCGCCGCCCGCAAAACCGAATGGCAGCCGCTGGAAAGTCCGGCGCGCGGCTATGCCAAACTGCATGAAGACCATGTCATGCAGGCCGACACCGGTTGTGACCTGGATTTTCTGGTTGGCAAGTCAGGCGCGGAAATCCCGCGCGAAAGCCATTAGCGCAATATGGGTTCAGTTGATCTCGTAAAGTTGCTATAAGGCTTTGAAAGCGGTCAGTTTTATGGTTTTGATTGTTCCAGTCGAAAACCATACTGATCCAGGTTCAGGGCACCAGCATGATTGATCTTGCCGACATCGACTTTTTGGGTTCCGGTCTCAAGCGGCCGGAGTGTGTGTTGGCACATTCGTCCGGATTGCTGATCGTGCCGGACTGGACCGGTGCCGGTGGCGTCAGTCTTGTTGCACCACATGGCGTGTCCATCCGGCATCTTGCCGGGGATCGTCCGGAAAGCGATCCACTGAGGCCGAACGGGATTGCCCTGGAAGACGGCGGCAACATTCTGCTGGCCCATCTTGGTGATGAAACCGGCGGCCTTTTCCGGTTGCGACCGGACGCGACGACCGAAACCGTCCTGGACGAAGTTGATGGTGAAAAGCTGCCACCCTGCAATTTTGTGATCTCGGATGGTGGAAGCGGGCTGTTCCTGACGGTTTCGACACGCCGCGTGCCGCGCGCGCTCGGCTATCGCAAGGACGTGGACGACGGCTTCATCGTGCATATTCCCTACCGCGGCGCGCCCCGTATCGCTGCCGATGGCCTCGGATACACCAATGAATGCATGCTGCACCCGTCCGGGCGCTGGCTCTATGTCAACGAAACCTTCGTTCGCAGGATGTCGCGGTTCAAGGTGACGGGCAGGGGCAAGCTCGGCAAGCGCGAAACAGTATGCGAGTTCGGTGCCGGGATCTTTCCCGACGGCCTGGCATTTGATGCAGACGGCAATGCGTGGGTGACGTCCATTGTCTCCAATTGCCTGGTCCGCATTGCCGCGGACGGGGAGCAGACCATCTGGCTTGAAGACGTTGATCCCGATCACCTGGCCTGGGTTGAAGAAGCCTATCAGGCAAATGATATGGGCCGGCCGCATCTCGACGGAGTCAAATCACAGGTGTTGGGTAATATCTCCAATCTGGCGTTTGGCGGCGCGGACCTGAAAACCGCCTATCTCGGATGTCTGCTGGGTGACAGTGTCGCATCGTTTGACATGCCGGTTGCCGGCCATCCGCTGCCACACTGGCAGGCGGATATCGCGCCCCTGCTGCAGGCCAAGGACCTGGCGTAATGAACAGTTTGAAGGTGGCCGTGGTCGGCGCGGGATATTTCGCGCAACTGCACCATGAAGCATGGACGCGCATGGATCGTGTCGAGCTGGTCGGTATTTGCGACACGAATGCCGAGGCAGCTGAAGCGGCTGCGCAAGCCAATGGTGTCGCGGCCTACTCGGACGTGGCCGACATGCTGGCCGCCGCCCGGCCCGACCTGGTGGACATTGTCACGCCGCCTCCGTCCCATCTCGAGCTTATCCGGACCTGCATGGACGAAAGAACCGCGGTGATCTGCCAGAAGCCGTTCTGCCAAACCCCGGAGGAAGCAAGCGAGGCGGTTGCCCTGTCGCAGAAGGCCGGTTGCTTCATTGCCGTGCATGAAAACTTCCGCTTCCAGCCCTGGTACCGCAAAGCCAGGCACCTGCTTGATGAAAACGCGCTCGGCCAGGTTTACCAGATTACCTATCGCCTGCGTCCTGGTGACGGGCAGGGGCCGGATGCCTATCTGGCGCGGCAACCATATTTCCAGAAGATGCCGAAACTGCTGATCCATGAGACCGGAGTGCACTGGATAGACACTTTCCGCTACCTGTTCGGTGACCCGACGGCGGTGTTTGCGGACCTGCGGCGTCTCAATCCGGTCATCGCCGGAGAAGATGCCGGTATTGTCATATTCGACCTGCCGGACGGGGTGCGTGGCGTGCTGGACGGCAACCGGCTGGCTGACCATGCGGCTGACAACACACGGCGCACGATGGGTGAAATGCTGATCGAGGGGGCGGATGCAACCTTGCGGCTTTCCGGCCAGGGTGAACTTTGGCTGCGCAGCCACGGCAGCATGACAGAGACACAAGTGCCATGTGATTTCGTGGACACAGTGTTTGGCGGCGACTGCGTGTACAACCTGTGTGCCCATGTCGCTGACCATATGCTGGACGGTACAGGGCTGGAAAACGAGGCGTCGGATTATCTCGTGGTGCAGGCAGCCGAGCGTGCGGCCTATCAGTCAACGGAAAAACGGTGCTGGATTGACGTGGCGTCTTGTCTATAACTGATGATCGTCGTTTGATTGGGTTCAGAGTAACTTTGACTGGTAAGTTTCGTGGAATTGACACTTGAATCAGCCTTCTCCACCGGCGGAATGGTGGGACACTTTGCCTATTTGCTGCTGGTCGTGTCGATGCTCATGCGGCGCATGTTTCTGCTGCGGATATTCGTCATTCTGTCAGCCTCCATCGCCATAGCCTATGCACTGTTCTGGCTGAAAGACCCCATAGGCGTCTTCTGGGAAAGCCTGCTGGTCGTGGTCAATGCGGTCCAGCTTGCCATCACCTGGCACCAGAACCGGTCGGCGCGGTTTTCCGAGGAAGAAACGGTTTTCATGAAAAACCATCTGCCCAGCCTGTCATTGTCCGATCGCCGAAAACTGCTCAATCGCGGCATCTGGATATCCGGCGAAACCGGCACGGAACTGACAACGGAAGGCCAGCCGGTCCGGCATCTTGTATATCTTGCAACCGGTCAGGCGCTGGTGATCTCCGGCGGGCGTGCAGTGGCGGTTTGTGAACCCGGCGCGTTCATCGGCGAGATGACGGCTTTGCGCGGTGAACCGGCAAGTGCAACCGTGAAGGTCAACAAGGCTGCGCGGTACTGGGCCATCGAGGCAGACCAGCTGCGCGAACTGGTCAGGAAGAATACCGAAATCGGTGTGGCGCTCGAAGGCAGCTTCGCCCGCAACATGCGCGACAAGCTGGTGCGGTCGAACAAGTTCATCCAGGACTCAGGCGGCGTAATCAGCCCGTCACCGCCGGGCGATCCGGTCAAGAAGGACGAGCCCAAGCCCGGAGCCAGTGTTTCATGAAACCGGCCGCGCCCGGCATCTCATACACGGGGCAGGTGCACTCAAAACCATCAGACCTGGCATCCGCCCTGGGCAATACCGGCGTCGACGTCGTCTCGTCGCCTGCCACCATCGGTTATCTCGAGATGGCCTGCTGTTATGCAATGGACCAGTTGTTTGAGGAAGGTGAGGCTAGTGTGGGTGTGGGCTTCGACATGCAGCATGTCGGTGCCGCCACGCCGGACCTGCCTGTGGATCTCGCTGCTGAACTGATCAGGGTCGACGGGCGCAGATTGACTTTTACCGTGGAAGCGACCCAGGCCGGCAAGCAGATCATGACCGGGACGCATCAGCGCGCGGTGGTCAATCTGGCCCGGCTCATTGCCGGGACAGCTGTTCCGGACGCGCCGGACACAGCGTTGCGTCTGACCGGCCGGGGATTGAAAATTTCCGACGTGGAGGCCGTTGCCGTCGATGGACGCCGGGTGGAGATCGCCGACGAGTGCCGTGAGCGCATGGCCGACGGGCGAGCCATTGTGGAGCGCTATTTTGCCGACAACACCCCCGCTTACGGTTTGAATACTGGTCTGGGCGTGCGCGCAACAGACATGCTGTCGGTCGAAGAAGCGGCAGAATTCTCAGCTAAAATGGTTCGCGGCCGGGCACAGGCAATCGGCCAGCCTTTGCCGGTGCCGGCGGTGCGTGCCGCCATGCTGGTGCGTCTGAACACCGTGTTGAGCGGTGCGGCAGGTGCCAGTCTTGCCGTTGCTGACGCGCTGCGCGATGCGCTGAATTCGGGCGTTACACCGGTCATGCCCGCAACCGGGTCCATTGGTGCCGGAGACTTGGTGATTATGGCCGCTGTCCCGCATGCCCTGATGGGAGAAGGGGATGCGTTTTTCGACGGCGGACGCATGCCGGGATCAGATGCCCTGAAAAAGGCAGGCCTGGAACCGCTGATGCTCGGACCGAAAGACGGGCTGGTCTTGTGCAACAATCAGGCGCATTCAGCTTCGTTAGCCTGCCTTGCGGCGCTCTCTGCCCGCGCCGCGCTGGATGCTGCCAACATATCCGCAGCCCTGGTCATGGAGGGCTTTCGGGCCAATGTTTCACCGCTCAGCTCCGCTGCCGCCGGTATCAGGCCGCAGGCCGGCCAGGTTGAAACCGCCAAGGCTTTTCGCGACCTGCTGGAAGGCAGCGCCCTGATGCAGGACGGTGCTGCGCGCCGGCTGCAGGATCCGATTTCGCTGCGCTCAGTCATCCAGACCCATGGCGCCGTGCATGCGGCCCTGGATGTGCTGGAGGCCGCGCTTGACGTCGAGATCAACCATGCACCCGACAATCCTGCGGTGCTGGTGGGCGAAAACCGGATTGTCTCGACCGGCAACTACCACACGCCCTGGCTGAGCCAGGCCCTTGATGTAACTGCGCGGTCGCTGGCGGTCCTGGCCAATGACGCGGTGGCCCGCATCCACCGGCTGTGTACGCCGGAGATGTCGGGTCTTGCCCCGTTGCTGTCATCTGCGGCAACCGACCGGGCCGGTTTCGGGCCGTTGCTCAAGCCGGTCGAAGCGGTACGGGCCAATATCATTCACCTTGCCAATCCGGTGCCCGTCATTCCGAGCTTCAATGCCGGTGGAGTCGAGGATGCAGCCACGTTCACGCCGCTGGCGGCATCGAAACTGATGCAGCTTTGCGAACAACTGAGCTATCTGCTGGCCTATGAACTGCTGGCCGGTGCCCAGGCGCTGGACCTTGCCGGTCCGGCGGGCGTGGCGCCGCGCATTGCAACTGCCCATGAGCAGGTAAGGGCCCTGTCGGGGTTTCTTGACGACGACCGGCCCATTGGCCGGGAGGTCGAAGCTGTTGCCTGCGAACTGGTCCTGATGGGTAGGCTGGCGAAGCAGGTTTACCGATAGACCAGCTTTTGTCCGATGCCGAGTTTTTCAGCCTTTTCGAGCATAGCTGCGCCAAGGGCAATGTCGGACAATGACAGGCCACGGTGCCAGAACAGGATGGTTTCGTCGTCGCGTTCACGGCCCGGTTTTGCCCCGGTGACAATCTGGCAAAGCTCGCCATGCACGGTGTCTTCCGATATCAGACCTGCATCGATGTGCGGGCGCAGTGCCCCGAGATTTCCGGCGCGGAACTGGCTGAAATCATCGATGACCACCTTGTCCATGATGTCCGTCATCCGTATGTCCAGTGCGGACACGGTACCGTAGGGAATGACGCAAGTGCCCGGCTTCACCCAGTCTGCCCTGAACAGTTCCTCACGTTCAGCCAGCCGGGAGGCTTCCACCATGATATCGGCGCCTTCCAGACAGTCGCGCCAGTTGTCGGTCACGGTTATCTTCTTGCCGAGATCGGTTTCCAGTTTTGCTGCAAAGGCCTCGCGGCTTTCCGGACGGCGCGAATGCACCCTGATCTCGTCGAAATCATACAGGTGATCGAGCAGCCTCACATTCCAGTATGCGGTGCCGCGGGCGCCGACATGGCCGAGGATTTTTGATCCCTTGCGTGCCAGGTGTTTTGCGCCGATGGCGGTCAGCGCGCCGGTGCGGGCGTCGGTGATCAGGGTCGCGTCGAGAATGGCGCGCGGCATGCCGGTTTGCGGATCAAACAGGTTGAGCAGGGCCATTTCCGACGGCAGGCCCTTTTTGTAGTTGTCGACATAGTCACCGACGATTTTGACACCGGCCAGGTCCAGCGGCGCCACATAGCCGCGCAGGACATTGAAATGGCCGTTGAAGGCAGGGTTCGGCGTCAAATGCATGCGTGGTTCAATCACCGCGCCGTCCGGCGTGCCCTGGGCAATGAGGCCCTGTTCGACGGCGGCGATGATTTCTTCGTCGGTCATCGCCAGCCGGTCGATGTCCGGACCGTTCAGCCAGGTCAGCTTCACAGGTTCATTGTTCATGCCGGTTTCAGTCTTCCGCTGTTTTCCAGGTGGTCGACAATTTCACCGGCGGTTGTCTCAGGCGATTTTTCGGCCGTGTTGATGGTGATTTCCGCGTTCTCCGGCGCTTCATAGTCGCTGTCTATACCGGTGAAATTCTTGATCTCTCCGGCGCGGGCCTTGGCATACAGGCCCTTCACATCGCGTGTTTCGCAAACCTCGAGCGGTGTGTCGACGTGGATTTCAATGAATTCACCGTCCTCCAGCATGTCGCGTGCCATGCGGCGCTCTGCCCGGAACGGCGAGATGAACGATACCAGGACGATCAGACCGGCGTCCGCCATCAGTTTAGAGACCTCGGAGACGCGGCGGATGTTTTCCACCCGGTCGGCATCGGTGAAACCAAGGTCATGATTGAGGCCGTGGCGTACATTGTCGCCATCGAGCAGGTAGGTGTGGTGGCCCATGGCGGTGAGGCGCTTTTCGACAATGTTGGCGACGGTCGACTTGCCGGAGCCCGACAGGCCGGTAAACCACAGCACCGTGGGTTGCTGGTTCTTGGTGGCCGCGCGGGTTCCCTTGTGGATATCAAGCGCCTGCCAGTGAATATTGCTGGCCCGGCGCAAGGCAAAGTTGATCAACCCCAGACCGACGGTTGTATTGCTGATGCGGTCAATGATGATGAAGCCGCCAAGATCGCGGTTGTCGGCATAGGCGGTAAACGGCAGCTGCTCATCAAGGCTGATATTGCACATGCCGATCTGGTTGAGTTCCAGCGTCTTTGCGGCGGTGTGTTCCAGCGTGTTGACGTTGACCTCGTATTTGGGTTGCGCGAATTGCGCCGACACCGTGCGGGCGCCCTGCTTTACCAGGTAGGGCCTGCCTGGCAGCATGGGCTCATCACCCATCCACAGTATCTGGGCCTCGAACTGGTCGGCAACTTCCACCGGGTCATCGGCAGAGCAAATGACGCTGCCGCGGCCGGCGTCGACTTCGTCAGCAAGCGTCACCATGATGGCCTGACCGGCTTGCGCCTGCTCCAGATCGCCACCGTGGGTAACGATGCGGGCAATGGTGCTTTCACGTGCTGACGGCAGCACTTTCACCTTGTCACCCGGCTTAAGCGTGCCTGATACCAGGGTCCCGGCAAAGCCCCGGAAGGTGCTGTCGGGATGGCTTGCCAACTGAACCGGCAGGCGGGCGGGCTGGTCATGATCGGGCTGCGCCATATCCACGGTTTCGAGATGCTGCAGCAGGCACGGACCGTCATACCAGGGTGTTTCAGGGCTGTTTTTGGTAACATTGCAACCGGTCAGTGCGGACACCGGAATGCAGGTCACGTGGTCTGTGCCGATCTCCTTGGCGAACGCGAGAAAGTCCGCTTCGATGGCGCGATAGGTGGCTTCGTCATTGTCCACCAGGTCCATCTTGTTGACCGCAAGCACCAGTTGCCGGATGCCGAGCAGTGTCACGATGTAGGCATGGCGGCGGGTCTGGGTCAGGATGCCCTTGGTGGCATCGACCAGCAGCACTGCAAGGTCAGCGGTTGACGCACCGGTGACCATGTTGCGGGTGTATTGTTCATGGCCCTGCGTGTCGGCCACGATGAACTTGCGGCCGGGCGTGGTGAACGCACGGTAGGCGACATCAATGGTCGTGCCCTGTTGACGCTCGGCGGCAAGCCCGTCAACCAGCAATGCGAAGTCAACATTGTCACCCTGCGTGCCGATGCGTCCGGAGCTTGCTTCAAGGGCCGATAACTGGTCGTCAGAGACCAGTTTCGAATCATACAACAACCGGCCGATCAGGGTGGACTTGCCGTCACCCGCCGATCCGCAGGTGATGAAGCGCAGCCTGTCCTTGGCCGACTGCCCGGCCAGGTAGGCTTCGATATTGTCGGCAGTGAGGTCAGGGGTCTGCATCAGAAATAACCTTCCTGCTTGTTGTTTTCCATCGATTCGGGCTGGTCGCGGTCCATGACCCGGCCAGCCCCACATTTCACAACCGGCCTTTGCGCCGCGACCTCGCGCATGATGTGAATGCTTTCAGCTTTCAGTTGTTGCAGATGACTTGGTCTGGATAATTGGGTCATTCGGCTCTCGGAAAAATCAGGTTGGTCATGCCGTGGGCTGGTTTCATCTTGGTTTGGAGAAATTGTCAATCATTGTCCTGCAATGCCAAGAATTTGTCCTCACTGGTCATGTTGGCAATGTGGTGTAGGCCTAGCGTTCAGGAGGTGAACGACACCCCTGTTTGTCAGCACAAGGACACTGTCATGTCAACACGCGAAGGTGGAAGACGCAGAGCGAGGCGCGGCAGCCGGCCGGACCGGTCTTCGGGACAATTGCCGGAACCGATCGGGGTGTTCCGCAATCCGCTGCCGCCGGTCGAACTGCTGGGCCAGGATGATCTCAACCGGCTGATTGATGCAGCCTTCCGGGTGTTGCAGGAATCCGGGCTGGAGTTCCTGTCCGCCAGATGCCTGGACATACTGGAGAAGAACGGCTGCAAAGTTGATCGCGAGACCGGGGTGGCGCGGATGGATCGCGCAACGGTGGAGCACTTTGTCGGCCTCGCGCCTGAAAGCTTTGCCGTGCACGGCCGCAACCCGGAGCGTAATACGGTCATGGGCGGCAATTACATCAACTTCAATACCGTCGGCTCGCCGCCCAACATCAATGACCTGGATGATGGCCGGCGTCCGGGCACCTACCAGGCGCTTGTCGACCTGGTGAAACTGAACCATGCGCTCGGCGTGTGTCATACGATGGGCGGTTCCATCGTCGAACCGATGGACCTGCCGGTGCCGACCCGGCACCTGGACAATGCCTATGCCATCTTGAAATACACCGACCGGTCGGCGTTTGTGCGCACGGTGTCGGAATTCCGCGCGATGGACGCCATCGAGATGGTGGCCATTGCGCGTGATGTCGGCCTGGACCAGCTCAAGTCCGAATGCTCGCTGCTGACGTCGTTCAACGTCAACAGCCCTCGCCGGGTGGACGAGGAACTGCTCGAAGGCCTGTTGTGTTTCGGTGAATATGGCCAGGCGGTCGCGGTGACGCCGTTCACGCTGGCCGGCGCCATGAGCCCGGTGACGGTTGCCGGTGCACTGGTGCAGCAGACTGCGGAAGCGCTTGCCGTGATCGCCCTGTCACAAATGGCTAACCCCGGCGCGCCGGTGCTGTTCGGCGGGTTTACCTCCAATGTGGACATGAAATCCGGTGCGCCTGCCTTCGGCACGCCGGAATATGTCAAGGCGGTGCTGATCGGCGGCCAGATCGCGCGGTACTTCAAGCTGCCGTACCGGTCGTCGAACGTGAACGCATCGAATTGCGTGGATGCGCAGTCGACCTATGAGACAGCCATGTCCCTGTGGGCGGTGATCATGGGCCACGCCAATGTCGTGCATCACGGCCTCGGCTGGCTGGAGGGCGGCCTGTCGGCATCCATGGAGAAATGCGTGATCGACGCTGAAATGATCCGGCAATGGATAGCGTCGCTGGCGCCAATGGACATGAGCGACGAGGCGCTCGGGGTCGAGGCCATTGCCGGGGTTGAGCCGGGCGGGCACTTTTTCGGTGAGCAGCACACGCTGGCGCGGTTTGAAACGGCGTTCTACCAGCCGATGGTGTCCGACTGGCGCAATTTCGAGAACTGGGAGGAGGCCGGTTCGAAAACCGCCACCGAGCGCGCCAATGTTGTCTGGAAGCAAATGCTGGAAGCTTACGAAGAACCACCTATGGATGAGGCGGTGGATGAAGCGCTCAAGGATTACATGAACCGCCGCAAGCATGAACTCAAGGATGTGCAGCCCTAGGGTAGACCCATCAAGTCGTGAACTTCACAAGGGCCGCTTTAGCCTCTGTTTGCCATTCGGTCTGCAAGCTCCAACGACACTAATAATATGTGGCGGTTTCAACCCTACGGGACCACGTCGTGCTCAAGCCAATAGTTCTCGAGGGCCTGTTCTATCGTTGGATCGTGCCCAGCCCTGGCATCCAGTTTCCACCGGAGGTAAGCCACAACGGCAGATAGTTGCTGAGGACTGAACTTTGCGAAGCAAGCCCTTGCCCGCGAGCCCATCGTACCTCCACCCCACATCTTTGCTATTTTCTTGCGCTCGCCCTGCGGCGTCAGGGATGAACACAAGCGTGCTACCGGATCGTAACTGTCTAAATCACCCCGAATGTCAGCAATTATGTACGCAGGCAGGTAAAACCGAAGAGCATTATCCGAGAAAAAGGACAGTGCGGTTCCCCACCCGTCCGGCGCTTGATTGAGAAACGCCACGTCCAATTGCTTCCAATCGGTCTTTCCGCGAAAGTCGTTTACGAGAGCCCGGGGTTCTTCACCATAAGAAGAGTCAGTCAGGTCATCATCACCGGGATATTCGACCTCCGCGAATGCACGTTCGACTTTATCAATCAGATGTTCATCGAGGTGACGTGAGTTTTTCATGAATTCGATCCTGTGCAAACCAAGTTGGCTCAACTGCCCTGCGCAATAATGGCTAAAACTATCCCAACTTGTGGAAACTAATAAGAACCTTGAGATCGAAACGGCCTTGGTAACTTAGGTTTTTCTGGGAATGTTGAAGCCGTCGCCACCTGAGGCTAGCACCACTGATGCAATAAAGACGAAATCTCCAACGCAGAGTCTGACGGACAAGGTTTTGGAGGCAGCGCACTGCAGGCGAGATTTTTGGAATCGTCTCGATTTGTGAAGATGAGAATTTGCAATTGCTGATCATCAGCGGGTGTTGGCCCCAAGCTGTATCTGCCCGGCTGGCGTGACACTCACGCGTTCAGCATGCTGCAGTGAAGCGAGCCCGTCGCCTGTCAGCTCCAGCACGGGACAAACCAAGCCATACAGCTTCTCGGCCACCGCAGCGCCGATCATTACATTTGCATCGCCTGTGGCCATGACGATGGCTCCGGGTGCGGTGCCGAGGCGAATGGCCTCCGCCACGCCGCCCGGCGTGCCGCCGGATCCACGGGTGGATGGAAGCACCAGAATTGTGTCCTTGATGCATACGCCGCTCTGCGGGTGATTATTGTCCACGATGATGCCGGTGGCAGGATCAAAACCGCCCCAGAAACTCAACGGCTCGTCGAGCCACAGGACGGGTCCCTCCGCTGCGCCCTCGTACAACACCCTTGCCTGCAGCCTTGCCATCAGTCCAGCCCCTGCCACAGGGCTTGATCGCGCCAGACATCGCCTCTGACAGCGGTTTCGGCGCATTCGGCAAGTGAGCCGAAGCACACTTCGACACCCAGCATGCCGGGCGCATACCAGGCCCACTTGGCGGCGTTGGTCATGACGCGGCCTTTGCAGCCGCGCACGGCGGGCGAAAAATAGGTGCAGGTATCGACAATGATCTCGGCCCCGGCGTCCTCAAGCGCTTCTATCCAGCCTTTCTGCGCCGCAAGATCGCGCACGTGACGGCTGGTGGAAATATACAGTTTCGTGGCCGGGTTGATTTTGCGCCCCTGCAACATCGGTATGAGGTCAGCGAACTCCGTAAACGAAAAATGCGGCGTGCCGAGAGCCACCATTTCAACCGGGCCGTCGCCGGCGCTGGTCAGGCTGCGCCGGGCGGCGCTGAGCGTGTCGAGAGTGACAGCCACGGTTTTGACAGGGTCGCGACCGGCAAACGCCGTCTGCCTGTCCGGCGCTTCCGGTGTGCGGCCAATGCCGTGCCAGTGCTCGACACCACCGGCGGCGGCAGCAGCAGCGGAAACCGCTTTCAAGGCATCTTCACTTACATCCGGGTCAAGGGCGTCAATTGCCGGAACCTTCTTGCCGGCCTGCTGGCCCACGACGGTGCCGAGCAGATGGAAGTAGATGTCCTGCCGTTTCAGGCTGTCGGGAACCGCAGACGTATCAAACAGTATCTGCGCACGGCGTCCTGCATCGGTGTGCAGGCCGGACAGGGGAGCGTAGCCGGTCAGCCCGCAGGCGACGTCGAGATAGTCGCCGTACTTGTTGGTGCGCGCGCCGACGGCAGCGTTGTAGAAACTCACCGCATTGCTTTCACCGACTACGATGTGATCGCCCAAAACCGGTCCGCCGGGAAGCTGGTACGGCGCACAGGTCCACACGGTACGGCAGCCAAGCTCGGCATAAAGCTGCATCAGTTCCTTGGCGCCACGGGCCATGTCGGTTTTCGGATCACGGATGTTTTCATCGGCAAGGCTGACCAGGCCGTTATTGGTCCAGGCCGGGATTTTGAACTTTGCGCCTGCCTCGAGCATGAAGCGGGCAAAGTCCACATGGGCGCGGCCGGCGTAAAAGCAGGCGTCAATATGGGCGAATGTGACCGGGACAAGCTCGCTTGCGCCCATAACGTTGGCCGCGCGCTTCACCAGTTGCATGGCGAACTGCAGCGCCGGACCCTGGTCACCGGAGAGCATCGCCGCGCAGTCATCGTTCAGGTTCAGGCTTGCGCTCATCGGGCGAGTGTCAGCATCCTGGTTATCAGTGCAAGCGTCTCTTTGTGGTCGCCGGTGACAAACTCGGCACCATTGTCCGTCAGCCGTTGCCGGCGGTCGGCATGCACATGAAAACCAATAAAGTGGGTGCCGTTTTTCCGGCCTGCTTCAAGATCGTTCAGGTTATCGCCGATGTACACAACACGATCGGCAGGCAGCGCCAGGTCCGAGATGACGCGGGCCAGCACTTGATGCTTGTGGCCGCTCTTGTCTGCTGTGCCGGGATAGGCGCTCAGATTGTCCCACAATCCGGCTTGGCGAAGACGTATTTCCGCGGCACATCTCAGGTTTGCGGTTGCGATGCCTAGCGCCATCCCCGGCGTGGCGGCAAGTGCGGTGACGATGTCAGGCGCCTTCGGGACAATGCTGACTTCAAGCCTGCCGCTGGCAAAGCCGTCTTTCAATTCGGCATCATAGGCGTCGACATAGGCGTCGTAATGAGCCCGCTCGAACCTGTCGCCAAGGTGTTCGCTCAGCACCTGGTGAATGATGTCGTGATCATTGCGAACCCGGTAACTGTCCCAGTCGCGCGACAGGCCGGTAATGCCGAATACCTGTTCCAGAGGCGTAAAAAACGCGTCTTCCTCCGGCTTCCGCAAATGCAGGAGCGGACCATCCACGTCAAAAATGACCGCGCAATTGTGGGTTGCGGTCATCTCCGTCAGCCCTTCACGATTGCGGGACGGACCTCGATCAGTACCGGTCCTTCAGCAGCCAGGCCGGTCTTTAGGGCCGATGACAACTCGTCCAGTGTCTGCGGCCTGATGGCGTCGCAGTTATAGGCTTTGGCCAAGGCGGCGAAATCCGGGTTGATCAGGGTGACGGCGTTCGGCTGGATGCCCTTGTGGACCATGTCATCGCGGATCTGGCCCAGTGCATCATTGTTCCACAACAGGACAACCAGGGGCTTGCCCAGCTCAGCAGCAGTGCCCAGTTCATTGATGGTGTACTGCACGCCATAGTCTCCGGCCATGGCAATCACGGGGCGGTCTGGACAGGCGACGCGTGCCCCGACGGCTGCCGGCAGCGCATAGCCTAAAGTGCCGAAACCGGCTGGATGCAGGTAGCAGTCAGGTTGCGAAAACCGCAACACTTCATTGGCTGCATAGGCGATCTGCGTCATGTCGGACGCGATGATCGTGTCAGCCGGTACGGCGGCGCGAACCGTGTCCAGCACCGTGGTGATGGTCTGGCGCAGATCATCATGACCGTCAGCACAGGCAATCCGCAATTCCCTGACCTGGCCGGCGCGGGCGTCGGCCTTATTCTGGTCCGGCAGGCTGTCCGCGATGTCTGACAATACTGCTTCCGCATCGCCGGTGATCGGCAGGTCGGCCGGATAGGGCCGGGCCAGCGAGGCTGGATCGATGTCCACCCGGATGAGACCCGTGGTGATGTCGAATGTCTGGTACCACAGGTCTGTTTCAGACAGTTCCGTGCCAACCGCCAGAATGGCGTCTGCGGCCATGATGACTTTTGTGGCCAGAGGATTTGGCAGCAACGAGCCGGCCAGCAACGGATGGTCGTCCGCAATGGCGCCCTTGGCAGCTATAGTGGTGAAGATCACGGCGCCGGTCTTTTCGGCGATCTTGGCTGCGGCAGTACCGGCACGGCGGGCGCCGCCGCCCAGAATGATGACCGGCCTGGCCGCAGCCGACAGCCGGGCAACGGCACTTGCGATCTCGTCGGGCGTGGCCCGGGGTTTTGACGCCAGTGCGCGCGGTTTCCAGCCTCTACCGGCCGGCTGCTTGAGCACGTCGAGCGGAATCTCCAGATACACCGGCCGGGGCCTGGCGGAAGCAAACAGTGAGAACGCTTCGGCAACCCGGTCCTGAACGTCCCTGGCTGAGTAACAGGTGGCTGCGATCTGCGACACGGTTGCAGCCGCGTTGAGTTGCGAGCGCATTTCATGCAGCCTGCCTCGGCCCTGGCCCCAGTTCTTCACGTCCAGGGTCGAGGAGATCACCAGCATCGGCACCGAGTCCGAATAGGCCTGGCCCATCGGCGTCATGATGTTGGTGAGGCCGGGACCGGTAATGGTAAAGCACACGCCGGGCTTGCCGGATGCGCGGGCATAGCCGTCGGCCATGAAGCCGGCGCCCTGCTCGTGCCGGGTCAGGACGTGGGTGATGCCAGAGCGCGGCAGGGCCCGGTACATCTCGACATTGTGTACGCCGGGGATGCCGAACACGTCGGTTACGCCATAAGCTTCCAGCAATCCAACCAGCGCTTCACCGACGCTGACACCACCATCTCTCATTTTGCAATTTTCCTTTTGTTCAAGTGCCGAACCTTGCAGGCGATATGGTTGCGGGTTCAAGCCCCTGAGCGGCAATATCATCGGGTATTTGTCTCCCGTCGATCAGCGCAGCGGACAGTCTGGATAACGCCGGTGCCGTCTGAATGCCGTAGCCGCCCTGGCCGGCCAGCCAGAAGAAATTGTCGACCTCATCGTCAAAGCCCACGACCGGGTTGCCATCTTCTGCAAAACTGCGCAGGCCGCCCCAGGTATGACCGATATGGGTGACCTCAAAGTCGATCACGTTGTGGAATTTCTCGACCGCTTCGGCCAGTGCCATGTCATCAGCCCAGGCATCATGCGGTTCTACCGGTGTCGCATCGGCCGGTGACAGCATCAGCTTGCCGCCCATGGGCTTGAAGTAAAAGGTTTCACCGGCGCCAAAGCACAATGGCCACTGATCGACACCGGCGCTTTGCGGCAGGTCAAGCAGGACAGCAGAGCGGCGCTTGGGGGTGACCTCAATCGACTGTGCTTTTGCCAGTTCGGCAACCGGTGTGGCCCATGCACCGGTTGCGTTTACAACCATGGCGCAGCTCAGATCGCCATCGGTGGTCTGCACCTGCCAGGCGCCATAGTGCCGGGTAAAACCTGTTACTTCAGTTTTGGTCGCCACGGTGCCGCCGCGCGCCCTGAACAGTTTCATGTAGCCCTGCAGCAGCAGGTCCACATCCAGGTCGCGGGCATGATCGTCGCTCAAGGCTGCGATCAGCGCATCGGTTTTCATCAGCGGAACCCTGTGTTTCAGCTCGTCGAGCGGCAACGGGCGCAGGCCCAGTGCTTCGCCTTCCGCCATGTGGGCCTCGTCACCGGGTCCGACCATCATTATCTCGCCGCGCGGTGACAGAAGCGGTGCAGCGGCAAAGTCATTGGGGGCAGCTTCAAAAAATGCCTCGCTTGCCTTTGCCAGCGCCTGGATGGCCGGCGGGCCATAGCTTGGGACAAAGGTTGCCGCTGACCTGCCGGTTGAATGATAGCCCGCCTGCGGTTCGCGCTCGATCACGCAGACCTTGTGGGTTTCGGCAAGTTCGGCGGCTGCTGAAAATCCGGCCATGCCGCCGCCAACTACCACGATGTCAAAAATTCTGCTCATACTATCAACTTGCATTGCGTTTGGACGATTTCTGACGGCATTCTTGTCCGACAATTCGTTCGCCGTCGAGGGGCAATCAAAATGAGTGAAGCAGTATTGCATTTTTCACATGACGAGTATCAGGCGCGCATTGCGAAAACCCGCGCTGAAATGAGTGCGCGCGGGCTTGACCTTGTCATTGTGTCGGACCCGTCCAACATGGGCTGGCTGACGGGGTATGACGGCTGGTCGTTTTACGTGCACCAGGCGGTTTTGCTTGGCCTTGAGGGCGAGCCGGTGTGGTGGGGACGCTCGATGGATGCCAACGGTGCCTACAGGACCGCGTTCATGGCACACGACAACATCATCGGATACCCTGATCATTTCGTGCAGTCTTCAGAGCGTCATCCGATGGATCACCTGTCCGGCGTCATTGCCGGGCGCGGCTGGCAGGGTGCGCGCATAGGCGTTGAGATGGACAATTACTGGTTTACCGCAGCCGCGTGGGAAAGCCTGAAATCGCATTTGCCCGATGCCACCTTCAGCGACGCCAACGGGCTGGTGAACTGGCAGCGTGCCGTCAAGTCGCCCGCCGAGACCGGGTTCATGCGCCGTGCCGCCGGTATTGTCGAGCGCATGCATGCAACCATCGTCGACATGGCGGAACCGGGGCTGCCCAAGAACGCGCTGGTGGCGGAGTTGTACAAGGTGTCGATTGAGGGAGCCAATGGCCACTGGGGTGATTATCCGGCCATCGTGCCGATGCTGCCGTCGGGCATGGATGCAACCGCGCCGCACCTGACCTGGAATGACCAGCCGTTCAAATCCGGCGAGAGCACGTTCTTTGAAATCGCCGGTTGTTACAGGCGGTACAACTGCCCGCAGTCGCGCACGTTGTTTCTGGGTCAGGTGCCGCAAAAGTACCTGGATGCCGAAAAGGCGGTGCTGGAGGCCGTGGACAAGGGATTGGAGCAGGCAAAACCGGGGAACACTTGTGAGGATATCGCCATTGCGTTTTACGATACGCTGGAGCGGCACGGGTTTTCCAAGGATTCGCGGACCGGCTACTCCATCGGACTGAGCTATCCGCCGGACTGGGGCGAGCGCACCATGTCGTTCCGGCGTGGCGACAAGACGGTGCTTGAACCCGGCATGATCTTCCATTTCATGCCGGCGCTGTGGCTCGATGACGGGGGCCTGGAAATCACCGAGCCGATCCTGATTACCGATACCGGCGTGGAGTGCCTGTGCAACACGCCGCGCAAGCTGTTTGTGAAGGGATAAACATATGCGTCACTTTGCTGAGATCGAGACCCTCGCCGCCAACAACAAGGGCGGAGAAGCCGCCATGCAGGCCCTGCTGCAAACAGTGCCGGACCAGTCGGAAGTGATGGCACTGCCGGATGACCGCTGGCTGGCCAATTTTGCCCGCTGCATTTTCAATTCCGGCTTCAACTGGAAGGTCATCGAGAAGAAATGGCCGGGCTTTGAGGAGGCGTTTCACGGCTTCAATCCCAATTTCCTGGCGATGTTGCCGGACGAGGAATATGAGGCACTGCTCAAGGACACCCGCATTGTCCGTCACGGCGCGAAAATCATGTCGGTGCGCGACAATGCCATCTGGCTGGTCGAGCTGGCGCGGCAACACGGCACCGCGGCAAAGTTCCTCGGCGCCTGGCCCGCGTCAGACCAGATCGGACTGCTGGAACTGATGAAGAAACAGGGGTCGCGGCTGGGCGGAAACACCGGTCAGTATGCGCTGCGCTTCATCGGCAAGGACGGGTTTATCCTGTCGGCGGATGTCACCAACGCGCTTATGCGTGAGGGGGTCGTCGCCAAAATTCCGTCGTCAAAAAAAGACATGACTGCGGTGCAGGCCGCCTTCAACCAGTGGCATGAGGAAACCGGCCGACCCTACACCCATCTAAGCCGGATTCTGGCGATGAGTGTGGGCTAGAGCATGCTCTAGATCAGGTTTCTGAACGCGCCATCGCGGCAGAGCCGACCAGCACAATGACCGCAAAAGCGGCGATCTGACCGGAAATCACGGCAGGCCAGATCAGGGCGAACTGCGCATCCAGGTATTTTTGCGGCCCGTAAGACAGCAGCGCCATCAGGGCTGCCAGCACAGACAGGACCTTGCCTGGAGCGCTCTCCAGCGGGCCGATGATGATGGCGGCGGCTGCTGCCGACAGGGCGGCAGCCAGAAACGGCGCAATGCCAAACAGCGGTATGGTTGCGGGCGGATGCGGGGCGGATTGCGCAAACAGCGCGCCCAGCATGGTCAGTTGCAGCACAATCAGGGCGGTCAGGGCCGCGTTAGCCTGGCGGGTCCGGGGTGTGGTTGTCATGGCGATCTCCATAAACGTAATTATATGTACGGTTGCATTATCCGTAACGATGTGTACGTTTATTGTCAACAGCTCCGGGAGACCTGAACAGTGCGGGATGAAAACAAGACAGCGCGCAAGCAGCGTATCGAGGCGGCGGCTCTGGAGTTGTTGGCCGAGAAGGGTTACCTGGCCACGTCGATGTTGTCGGTGGCGAAGCGCGCCAGGGCTTCGAACGAAACGCTGTACAACTGGTACGGCAACAAGCAGGGACTGTTCAGGTCACTCGTCGAGGCCAATGCCGGTGAAGTGAAAGCATTGCTGGAAAACGACCTGGCTCAGGAACGGCCACCGGAGGCGACCTTGAAGGCGCTTGGGCCCCTGCTGTTGGGACTGCTGGTCAGTGACAAGGCCATCACCCTCAACAGGGCGGCTGCTGCGGACCCATCAGGTGAACTGGCGCGCGAACTGACCCAGGCGGGCAGGGATACCGTCGCGCCCCTGATTGCGGATGTTTTCATCAAGGCCCGGGGCGCCGGCATCCTGGCATTTGACGATGCCGGCGAGGCAGTGGGGCTTTATCTGGACCTGCTGGTCGGTGACCTGCAGATCAGGCGGGTGCTGGGTGCTGTGCCGGTGTTGACGCAAGCGGGCACGGACCGGCGTGCGGCTGTGGCGCTGGACAACTTGCTGATATTGCTGAAGGTGGGCGAAGACGTAAACTGACCACCGCCCTCTCAATCTGCAAGATGGTCAACCAGGTACTTAGTCAAACCATGCTTGGGCGCGTTCTGGGGCCAGACGGCATATATCCCGATGTCTTCTACCTGCCAGTCGGGGAGTACGTATTCCATCACGCCGGCTGTTACATCGTCTTCGGCGAGAAAATCGGGAATGAAAGCCAACCCTGCCCCGGCGCGGGCAAACTGGTACAGCGCATGTGCGTCGTTCACGCTTATGCGGGAAGCCGGTTTCAGGGTCGTGGTCTTGTGTCCGGCTTTTTGAAATTTCGGCTGCTTGGCCCTGACCGGAGAAAGCTCAAGCCAGTCCCAGTCGTTCAAATCTGCAGGCGACCCCGGTCTCGTCCGGTTCTCGAGGTAGGATTTGGCCGCCACAAGCCGGCGCTTCACACTGCTGAGCTTGCGGGCGATGAGGGCGCTGTCCTTGAGCCAGCCCATGCGGATCGCCAGGTCGAAACCATCACCGATCAGACTCTTGCGGCTATCTGAAAAGTCCATCGTCAGTTGTACTTTTCGATTGATCACGGTGAATCCGGCGATCTGTTCAACCAGCTTTGAGCGCGCCAGGACCGCGGGCATTGTCAGGCGCAGTTCCCCGGATGGTTCCCGGGCCTGGTCGGAGACCGACTGGAGCCCGTCTTCTGCCGCCTCGATCATGGTGCGCGCGGATGCAAGCAGACGCTCGCCGTCACGTGTCAGAGACAGGCTGCGTGTCGAGCGATAGATCAGAGCCGTGCCAAGCCGTTTTTCCAGTTCCGATACCTGGTGACTGACAACCGACGGAGACAGCCGCATGGCCCTGGCAGCAGCCCGGAATGAACCGTGATCGATAGTCCTGGCGAATATCGCCATCTGGCGCAATTGATCTATCATGCAAAATTTCCGAACAGTGAATTCATATTATTCTATCTTATCATCTAAAATGCATTCGTCCATCTTGTGTAGCAAGGAAGCCGTATCAGAGCGTTTCTGACCGGCGGATCCAGGAAACCAGGAGAACACGATGATGAAATTCAGGACGATATTTGCTGCTCTTGCACTGTTGATCATGCCCATGGCCAATGCCGCGATGGCCGATGACAAGGCGCTTGTTCAGACGTTTTACGATTACCTGAGCAATCCGGCATCCGATGCACATGCCGACGCATTCAAATCGGCAACCACAGCCGATTGGGGAAGCATCGGGGACTATTCAGGGAAAATCAAAACCCGTGATGCCTTCGTTGGCCAGGTCGGCGGCTTCGGCAAGCTTATTCCCGACCTGAAATGGGCCGTGGAGGAAATGATCCAGGAAGGTGACCGCGTCGTGGTGCGGAGCCGGGCCACAGGAACGCCGGCCGGGCCGTTGTTCGGCGTGGATGGCGAGGGCAGGAGCTTTGATATCCTGACCATCGATATCCACACGATTGAAGACGGCAAGATCGTCCGGACATACCATGTTGAGGACTGGGCCGGTGCACTGCGCCAACTGAAAACCAAATGAACCTTGCGAACCGGCCGGGCGTGCATGCGTCCGGCCGCTGTTTTCCAAAAGGGAACAAACAGGATGACGAAACGGTACTCCTTTGTAAATCCGCTCGGCGGCACTGACTACGAATGGTCGGCCGATCATACTTACGTGAAAGTGTCCGCGCACGATTCCGATGGTCATTTCACCTTGATGGAAGACAATCTGAGATCCACGTTCGCGCTGGGTCTGCATCGCCACGACCACCACGCGGAGACATTCTACATACTGGAAGGCGCCCTGGACTTTCATGTGGACGGGGACTGGGTGACGGCCGGACCGGGAAGCTGCCTTCATATCCCGCCCGGTGTCCCGCACGCCTGTGTCGTGAACGACGCGAGCGTCACCGCACGGATGCTGATGATCTTCCAGCCGGCCGGGTTTGACCTCTACCTCGCAGAGCTTGGTGAGATGAGTGCCGAGGAGCTCGATGACCCGGTCAGAATGGAGGAACTGGCCCGGAAATACGACATCATCAATCTTGGCGATGTTCCCGGGCGCAGCTAGGTCAGCGATAAGCGGTGTCGGGAAACGAATACCCGTCAGCGCTCTATTTGCCGTGTGTAGTTGCTGTTCTGACTGCCTGTTTCCTGTTCACCAGCGCCACGCCAACCAGGATGAGAGCGGCACCCAGGTATTCCCGCAGGTCGATTTTTTCGCCAACCAGGAAGACTCCGATAATGATGGCAACGACGGGCGGGATGTAGGCGACTGAAGCCGCGGAGACGGCCCCCAGTTCATCGATTATGTAGTAGTAAATTATGAATGCTATCCCGGTTCCCAGCACACCCAGCCCCAGAATCAGGCCGGCTGCAACATAAGCATTGCTCCAGATTTCACCAATTCCATTCATGTCCGTGACCACGAGCAGAATAACGAGACTCAGCCCCAACTGGTAGGTAATGAGGGCTGAGACCGGTATACCGAGCGGGATGACGTATTTCTTCGCATAGACAAACGATGCGCCAACACTGAATGATCCGACAACGTTGTAAAGTACGCCTTCGATATTCGTGGCTGCGATGTCAGTGCCGGATGGCTGGGCGATCAAAAGCACGCCAAGAAATCCAATCACGATTCCAAGCACCCTGAAAGCGGACGCCTTTTCGCCACCCAGAAACATCAGCGCAAGAAGGAAAGACAGGATGGGGGTCAGCCCGCTCAATGCGCCTGCAACACCTGACAGCAACAGGGACGAGCCTTTGGCGAACCCATAATAATAGGCGATGGTGCCGACAACAGCCATGACCGCAAGGTGGCCTGCATGTTTCACGTGGGCCCGCTTGAAGGCACCTTTGTACTGGGCGTAAAGCGCTATGGGCACCAGTCCGAACACGACCCTGAGCAGTACGATCTGCATGGGAGACACCAGTTGCGATGCCATCTTCATGTAGATGAAGCTGCTGCCCCAGATGATCCCGAGCAACCAGAACATGGCCAATGGCAAGGCTTTCAGGGGGATGTCCTCCGTGACGGGTCAACGCTGTGTGCCTTGCGTCACGCCGTCCTGGATCGCTCAGTTGTTTGCGATGCCGACAGCGGGCGGGTTCTTAACGAGAATTTCCGCTATGCCCTACGATGTCAAGGTCAGCTTCCAGGCGCCGCAAAGAGCGGCCGGCATGGTTGAATCCAACCCGGCGCGGCCATCACCCTTCAAGGTTACCTATTCCTGGGCCACAGTGCTGCGCCACTGCAGGAAATCGCGAAACAGGTCTTCCATCTTTTCTTCGGACGGGGGTTCCTGAAGCACCTGTTGAAGACTGCCGCTTTGCTCGATAGTGGTAAGAAAGTTGCTGAACTGCTCCTCCAGAGCCTCGGTGGAGGACGCCACGAGCAATTCGTCGGCCTTGCGTTTCTCGGCATACCTGGTGGAGACCCAGTCCTGTGCGATCTGCAACCGGCGCCAGCCCGGAACATCCGCCAGCACATCAATCTCCTGCCATTTGGCCGACCTGTAAGGTTTTTGAATGTCACCGATCCGGTCAAAAAAAGCTGTCACGAAATTGGCTATTTTGCCGGACCTCTCATTGGGGGAAGTCCACAGGTAACCCACCAGAACCGATTCAACGGCAATGGTTTCCACCTGCCGGTCGCTGGTTATCAGGTTGGGGTAGTCGCGATTACTCAGGGTCGATTTGCGATATGCTTTTTCGAGCTCGCCGACAGCGGGGATTGAGAGCACACGAAGGCCTGAACCGGCGCCAATCTGCTGCAGGATCGGTGATGGCCTTGCCGCTACATAAAGCGCTGCCGCAATTTCCCCTGTGGCAACCTTTTCAAGTCCCTGCGTCGGGTCGAAATTGACGGGAACCACTTCCACACCCATCGCCTTGAAAATCCGGGCCGCGCGCGCATACGTGCCCGAGCCCACCTTGCCGAAGTTTACCTTCCGCCCCGCCAGCTGGGACACATCATTGATACCACTGCGCGAAATAAGGTGAATTTCCTCATCAAACAGTTTGGCCACGAAGCGCAGTCGCTTTTCTATCCTGCCGTAGGTTTTCTCCTTGCGCAGGAGAGCAAGGGTATCGTGGTGCACGACCCCCATATCGATGCCACGCAGGAACAGTATGTCGTTGACGTTCTGAACACCGCCATCGCCGATCATCGGCAGTACCCGCATTCTCCCGGGTTCGTTTACGGTGAAGGCGATCTCATCGATCATGCGCGCGCCCTCGACGCCTGATGTCATGATCCTGACTGTACCTGCGTTGGAGTCACGGCGAACCTTTTCCAGGACCTGTTGTCCCTGGGCAGGCAGCCCGAGAGACAGAAACGCAAAGCAGATCCCAAACAAGGCTACGAACATTCGAGTGAGTGCAGTTCGGCAGATTTTGACACAAGTCATTTATGTAGCTCCCAATCGAAGCCCCCGATTACCCTTTACCAACTTTGACCACATTTACGCCGTTGGATGGCCATGCATGGGTGCAAAAGATTTTGTCCTGCCTATGGCAATTATCGGGCAGCAGTATTTGTGTTGCCCTGCAGAATTTGTCGTTTCGGGCCTTTGCACACCAGAAATGTGGCGGAACGGGAATGCCAGGGTGAAATATCAAGTAAATTCCCGATGTTTGACTGCATGGTACGTAATTACGGGCGCTTCTGGCCAGTAATTTCGTGAAAACCATATGTAAAGTACCGTTCTGCCGGGTACGAAGCTAAATAGAGGTGCTCTGTCTCATGAAAAGACGTGATTTTCTGAAAAATGCGGCGGTAACGGGTGCTGCAGGGGTAAGTACAGCAGGCTTGGCAACTCCAGCTATCTCCCAGGGCCTGAGGGAATGGCGCATGGTGACCACGTGGCCAAAAAATTTCCCGGGCCTCGGTACCGGAGCAGAATTACTCGCGAAATTCATCGAGCAGGGCAGTGAAGGCAAGTTGCGTGTCAAGGTTTATGGCGGTGGCGAGCTGGTAAAGCCGTTTGATTCACTCGATGCGGTCAGGAAGGGCGAGGTCGAAATGGGCCACGGAACGCCCTATTACTGGCACGGCAAGATTCCCGCGATTGCCTTTTTGTCCGCCTACCCCTTCGGGATGACGGCGCAGGAACAAAACAGCTGGATCCAGTATGGCGGCGGCCAGCAGCTGGCCGATGAAATGTACAGCGAGCTTGGCTGCAAGTTCTTCGTGTCCGGCAATTCGGGCGTGCAGATGGGCGGATGGTTCAACAAGGAAGTCAACGACCTGGAAGCCTATCGCGGCCTGAAGATGAGAATACCGGGTCTTGGCGGTGAGGTGATCAAGGCTGCCGGCGGCGAGGCGATAAACCTGCCCGGATCTGAAATTCTCGGTGCGCTTGAATCAGGCAAGATCGATGCGACCGAATGGGTTGGTCCCTATAACGACCTGGCATTCGGTTTGTACAAGAAGGCCAAGTACTATTATTATCCGGGCTGGCATGAGCCGGGAACGACACTGGATAATTTCATCAACCTGAACGAGTGGGAGAAGCTTCCCGCAGATCTCAAGTCAGTTGTTGAGGCGGCCAATGTTGCCGTCAATCAACTGGTGCTCAGCGAGTTTGTGGCAAAGAACAACTCTTCCCTGAGAACGCTCATCAAGGATCACGGCGTTATTCTGAAACAGTTCCCCAAGTCGGTTTTGAGCGGGTTTGCGGGCCTGTCCGAACAGGTAGTGAATGACCTGGCCTCCAACGATTCCCTCAGCCGGAAGGTTCTCGACAATATCCAGAATTTCCGCAGCGAAGCGGTTGCGTGGACAAGCCTGTCGGAAACAACCTTTACCGCGTCACGGTTTCTGTACTCCTACAACAAACGGTAGGAATGCCAAGGACCTCTCGCGCGCCTAGTCACTCAGCGTCCCGGATGATTTCCGTGTCAGCACTGCAAGCGCATCGGCGATGTGTTTGTCGGCGATGTTGTAGTCCTTGGCCTTGATGCGGATCTTGTGGGCCCTGTGCAGCACGTCGGCGTGGGTGAAGCCGTGCGGCGGATCAAACTTGTAGCAGGCAAGTTCCATGAGCTGGCCCAGCGGGTCGCGAAAATACAAAGAGTCCATGAAGCCCCGGTCGACATTGCCCGAATTGGAAAACCCTGCAGCTTCCAGGCGTTCTGCTGCCTGTGTGTAGGTGGCGCGCGACACGATGAAGGCCAGGTGATGCAGGTTGCCGACACCGTTTGGGTTGGGGCCTGCGTCCACCGGCCAGTCTTCGTTGGTGAAAATGGTGATCAGCCTGCCGTCGCCGGGGTCGAAATACAGGTGGTTGGTGTCGGGCGCATCAAGATTGGGCTGTTCAAAAACGAACGGCATGCCGAGAACGCCTTCCCAGAAATCAATCGAGGTTTGTCGGTCGGCGCCGTTCAGCGTGATATGGTGGACCCCCTGGGTCTGAATAACGGCCATCAGTCTATCCAATCGCGGGTGTTTTCGATCTCACGGACTTCCGTTTTCAGTATCTTGCCATAATTACTCTTCGGCAGCACATCAACAAATCGATAGGCCTTCGGCCGCTTGAAGCGCGCCATGTTGGCCAGGCAATAGGCATCGACCTGTTCGTCCTGCAAATCCCGGCCGGGTTCGCGGACCAGGTAGGCGATGACAATCTCACCCCATTCCGGGTGCGGCCTGCCGATAACGCAAACCTCCGCCAGTTCCGGCATCTGCAAAAGCACTTCTTCTATCTCGCGCGGATAGACATTGGTGCCGCCCGAAATAATCAGGTCTTTCGACCGGTCGGTCAGCGTCAGGTAACCGTCTTCATCGAACACACCGACGTCACCGGTCCACAACCAACCGTCGCGCAGGGCCGATGCAGTAGCTTCAGGATTGTTCCAGTAGCCCAGCATGACCGAGTCACCCCGGCAGACAATTTCGCCTTTCTCGCCAACCGGAACTTCAGCCCCGTCCTCGCCAACAACCCGCACATGCACGCAAGCATCCGCCACACCGGCGGTGCCGAGCCGGTGCCGCCATTTCGGATGATCGCGGCCGGCGATGTCTTCGCGCGACAGATGGGTGATGGTCATCGGGCTTTCGCCCTGTCCGTAAAGCTGCGCCAGTTTCGGGCCGAACCGGTCCAGCGCCGCAATACAGTCTTCGACATACATCGGCGCACCGCCATAGATGATCAGCTTGAGGTTGGTAATGGCCGCATCGCCTGCCCAGGTCGTCAGGCGGCGCACCATGGTCGGTGCGGCAAACATTGACACGCCGGTCCAGTGGGCAAGCAGATCATAAATTTCAACCGGGTCAAACCCGCCTGACGCAGGCACGATGTTGCAGGCGCCGGCGCACACATGGGGAAACATCCACATGCCGGAGCCATGGCTCAAGGGCGCCGGGTGAATAATGCAGTCGTGTGGCATGACCCGGTCGAAATCGACGAAATAGTTCAGCGTCATCGCGACAATGTTGCGATGCGACAGCATGGCCCCCTTGGGCCGGCCGGTGGTACCGGATGTGTAGAACAGCCAGGCCAGTTCGTCCGGCTCGACAAAGCAGATTTTCACCGGCTCGCTGCCCAGCAGGTCCGCATAGGTTTCGCTGGTGACATCAATGATGTGGTCGACGCCATTGGCGTCTGCAGCTGTGATCGTCTCGCCCAAAGCAGGGGTGACGAAGCAGGCCTTGCAGCCCGAGTTCTCCAGAATGTAGGTAAACTCCGAGGCATGCAGCTTTGCGTTCATCGGAACTGCGGCCAGGCCGGCATGCCAGATCGCAAACAGCACCTCGAAATATTCAGGCACGTTTTTCATCGCCAGTGCGACCCTGTCACCACGGATCAGGCCGAGGCCCAGCAGGCCCGCCGCCAGCCGCTCGACCCGGTCGCGCAGCTCACCATGGGTGAGAATGATGTCCCTGCCTTTGCCTACGGCAGAGCCATCGGGGTGTTCCAGTGCATTGCGTTCGATCCAGTGGGCGAGGTTCATGTGGTGATACGGTTCCCTGAAAAGTGATGGATCAAAGACTTGCCCAATCAGCTGTGCGGGTTCAAGTAGGTGTCGTGCGGGGAAACCATAATCCGGTGGAAACAATGGCAAAAGCAAATGCAAAAGCGGAGCGCGGCAGCGGCTTTATCTGCTTTGCCATCATTGCCGCCTGCTGGATATGGCAATTGGGTTATGGCGTGTTTGCCGGTCTGGTGCAGGCGGCTACCGATCCGCCAAAATGCGTTGCCGGATGGTTGTGGCCGGAACCCCTGCCGTGGACCGCGTGCCGCGGCTTCGGACTGAGCGACGGCGTGCAGCACCTGATCGGCATTCCCGGTGATCTTGCCATGTATCCGTTTGCATTGTGGCCGTATGCCTGGTCCAGCGGCCTGTATACGTCACCAATGTTCTGGCTGAATTCCGCCATTCATGTGCTGGCGCTGTGGTGGCTCGGCAAGACACTGGTCGGCAGGCTGATTGCGAGATAGTCTCCGCTGCCTGACGCAGAAGGAGTTTCGCACATGTCCAGACCCAACAATGATTTCTACCAACCCGTTCCGGGGCTTGAAGTGCCGCGCTTTGCCGGTGTTGCCAGCTTCATGCGCCTGCCGCAGGTCAGGCTCGAAGACGCAGGCGAGGTGGATATCGGGCTGATCGGCGTGCCGTGGGACGGCGGAACCACCAACCGTCCCGGTCCGCGCCACGGTCCGCGCCAGATGCGGGATGCTTCGGCGATGATCCGGAAGGTTCACCACCATCTGAAGATCGAACCGTTCAAACTGGCAAATGTCGCCGATATCGGCGATGCGCCGGTCAATCCGGCAGACCTGATGGACGCCCTGTCGCGCATCGAAAAATTCTACGACCAGGTCGTGGCAGCAGGTGTCCGGCCACTATCAGCCGGTGGCGACCATCTGTGCTCACTGCCGATCCTGCGCTCGCTGGGCCGCAACAAGCCGGTGGGCATGATCCAGTTTGATGCCCATTCAGATCTCTGGGACAGCTATTTCCACGGATCGAAATTCACCCATGGCACACCGTTCGCACGCGCCATCGAGGAAGGCGTTCTTGACCCCAAGCGGACCGTGCAGATCGGGCTTCGCGGCGGCGTCTACGACTGGTCGGACCGCGAGTTCGGTGAAAAGCATGGCGTGACCATGATCGATATCGAGGAAGCCGTTGCCAACGGGCTCGACGACACCATGAAACGGGCACGCGATATCGTCGGTGATGACGAGACTTACGTTACCTTTGACATTGACTGCCTGGATCCCGCCTTTGCGCCGGGAACCGGCACTCCCGAGGCAGGCGGGTTCACCACAAGGGAAGCCCAGGCCATGCTGCGCCAGCTGCGCGGTCTCAATATCATTGGCGCAGATGTCGTCGAGGTGTCACCGCCGTTTGACGCATCCGGCTATACAGCGCTTGCCGGTGTTACCATGATGTTTGAATTGTTGTGCATCATGGCAGAGCGTGTTTAATTTCAGTCAATCAACAACGACCAAAACGTACAGGGAAGGACGTCCATGTCTCGCTTCAACAAACTTGCTTTCGCTTTCACCCTCACTGCCGCAGCCGCGCTGCCGGTCACGGTGAATGCCGAAACCCGCGTTACCTACAAGTCCGCCAAGTCCACATCGTCCTATTACCAGATGGGCGTGCAGCTTGCCGAGGCAGTCAAGAAAGGCTCCGGCGGCAATATCATCCTGACGGTGGAAGAGTCACAGGGCTCCGTGCAGAACGTCAAGGAAGCCGCCTCTCGAGGTGGCAATTACGTGTTCACGACGCCACCCGTGCTGGTCAAACTCGCCCAGGCCGGCAAGAAGATGTTTGAGCCCAAGAATGCAAAATTCGACGAGATCAGGGGCCTGTTCCCGATCCCGTCACTGACCATGCACTTTGTCGTACGCCAGGATTCGGGCGTAAGCGATTTTGCCGGCCTTAACGGCAAGACCTTCCTGATCGGCAAGGGCAGCTTCGGGGCCCGGGAAGCGGCAAAATACATCAAGCTGTTCGGCCTGGAAGGCAAGGTCAAGCTGGCCGAAGTTGAATTGTCATCAGCCGTGTCTGCCCTGAAGAACAAGCAGATCGACGGTTTCGCCACGGCAGGCTCCTATCCGGCGCCGAATGTGCTTGAAGCGGCTGCCTCCACGCCGGTCAATGTGCTGTCTTTGAGTGATGAGCAGTTTGCCATGACCAAGCGTGACAAGCTGACCATTCCGGCGGGCACCTATGCGGGTGTGGACAAGAATGTCACAACCACCACATTGCCGGTGATGGCCTACACCAACACTGCCATGGACGAGGCAACAGCCTATGAACTGACCAAAACCTATTGGGAAGGCAAGGCGGGCATGGGCGAGACCGCAAAATGGTGGAACGGGGTAACACCTGAATACCTGTCGGCAATGGTTGGGAAACTGCATCCCGGCGCGCTGAAGTACTATGATGAAAAGGCCATAAAGGTGCCGGATACGCTGCGCTGAAGATCCATGGAATCTAGATAGTTCTCATGGAAAAACCAGACGCTGTCCCGGCGATCAGACCAGTCTGGCTGGTTCTCGGGGCAGCATCCATCGCGTTCCACCTGTGGCTGATTTTTTCCGGCCTGATCCCCAACCTGGTGTCGCGTCCGCTGCACATGGCCCTGGCTGTGCCCTGGATCATGCTGGTTGCCGGGCGCCGGCGGGTTGACACGCTCACTGGCTGGTGCCTGGGACTGGGTGCCATCGCGGTTTGCCTGTGGATTGCGTTCAATGAAGCGTCCCTGTCGGATCAGTACGGTTCGCTGGCAGGAAACGGGCAACTGGCGGCGAGCGCCGTCGTCATCGTGTGCGTTCTTGAAATGGCCCGGCGCGCCATTGGCTGGCCGTTGCCGTGCGTGGCGGCAGTGGCCCTGTTGTATGGCCTTTTCGGCGAGCATGTACCCGGCGAGCTCGGACATCCGGGCCTGCCCGTGGAAAGTTTCCTTGGCACGCTGGTGATTGCCGAAGGCGGCCTGTGGGGACAATTGACCGGCGTGTCGGTTTCCGTGGTGGCCGTGTTCGTCATTTTCGGCGCGGTTCTGAATGCCGGTGAAGCAGGTCAGGGGTTCATGAACCTGGCGCTTGCCAGTGCCGGCAGGCTCAAGGCCGGTGCCGCAAAAGTATCGGTTCTGGCTTCAGCCCTGTTCGGTTCCATTTCCGGTTCCGCGTCTGCCAATGTCGCCTCGACCGGATCCTTCACGCTGCCGGCGATGCGCAGGCTTGGCTATCCGCCGGCTTTTGCAGGTGCGGTCGAGGCAGTTGCTTCCAGCGGTGGGCAGATCATGCCGCCGCTGATGGGCGCAGGTGCTTTCGTCATGGTAGAGCTGACATCGACACCTTACACGTCCATCATGGCGGCAGCGATCCTGCCGGCGGTGCTGTTCTTTTGTGCCGTGTGGTTTGGTGTTGACGGATTTGCCAACCGGTATGAACTGAAAGGCATGGGGGATGAAGCACGTATTCCCGCCAGAACGCTGCTGATCACCGGCGGGTTTTTCCTGGTGCCGTTCACCGTTCTGATGGAACGCCTTTTCCACGGCGGGTACACGGCCCAGTTTGCAGCCGCCCTGGCGATCCTTTCCGCTGCCGTGCTGCTCATGTTCACCAGCCACGGTGTTGCCGGTAGACAGCTGATTGTCGAGCGCTTCTCGTCGGCGATTGTGACCAGCGGCCGCCAGATTGCGCTGATCGCCTCGATCATCCTGTGTGCCAGCCTGATCGTCGGTGTGCTCGGGCAGACCGGCCTGGGCGTCAAGATCACGTCACTGATTGTCGACCTGTCGGGCGGCTGGCTGCCGGCGGCCCTGCTGCTGACCGCGCTTGCCTGCCTGATCCTCGGCATGGAAGTACCGACCACGGCGGCCTATGTGATTTGTATCTCCGTGGCCGGGCCTGCCCTGCAACAGCTTGGTGTGCCGCTTCTGGCGGCGCATCTGTTCGTGTTCTGGTATGCGCTGCTGTCCACCATTACACCGCCGGTATGCGGCACGGTTTTCATTGCTGCCGGGATGACCGGCGCGCCCTGGCTGAGGGTGGCGGGCCATGCCATGGCGCTGGGTGTCGGGCTCTACCTGATCCCGCTTGCAATGGTGGCCGACACAGCACTCATCGAGCCGTCTCAAAGCCTCCTGCCGGCATTGCTGGCGTTTGTCAGGATTGCCTTTGCACTGTATCTGGTCAGCACCGGCCTGATAGTCCGGGAAATGCCGGTTTTGGCCAGAAGTGCGCTGTGCCTGGCGGGCCTGGCCGTGATGTTCGGTCCTTCGCTGTGGTCGGTGTTTACCGGCCAGCCATAGCCTTGCCTTCTTCGTGAAGCTGTTCTGCTTCCTGATCCGTCAGGGCGAATATGCGCGATGCTTTGCGGATTACCTCCAGTTCAGCTTCGTGCAGGTCACGGTCGGAGTAAGCGATGGTCCACATTTTCCGGATAAACCCGGCCCTGCGTTCAGGGGTAATGCTGGTCGTCAGAAATGACGCCAGCCACTCGATGTGGCTTTGGTCCATCGGATTGAGCGTCAGTCTTTCGCTGACAAACGTGATATCGTCGCCGCGCAGCTTGATATAGGGATCATAGAGGCGCTTGAGCATCCTGGTGTCGGTCGGATGGATGCGCTTGTCGACCAGAAACAACCACACGATCGCGATCAGTGAGGCAAAGGCGTTGTCGTTCTCACGCAACTCGGGATAGATCGCATCAAGCCGGTACATGGAATCCATGAGTTGCCTGATACGTCTTTTTTTGCTGGCACGTTTCTGTCTGTTCGGTCCTGACAAATTGCCCCCCACCATTATTTTCTGTCAAGCAAAGGCAAAATGACCTTACGTTATGTTCTGTACGCGCCCGAAAAAGCACGTGTGATCGCCATTTGCAATAGTAAATGAACAGTCAGCCTCGCCACTCCGGACTGAGGTCGTTGTACAGGTCGGAATTTTAAAGAGTAAACAACTTGCCAAACTGAGGGAGTTGGTCCGTCACTCCTGCCAGCCGTGCTGTGTGCCATGCCATGGCATGGTTGCTGGAGGTAATCGGAATCCCGGTTTCTCGTTCAATGCTGGCAGCCTCTTCAACGAGCCTGACTGACGTACAAGACACGAAGATAGCATCTACCTCGGTTTCTGTCAGTACACGTTTTACTCCGTTGCGAATGGATTCCGGAGAAATACCCGCAACCACTGCATCAGACTCTTCGTTAAATGATCCGAACACGGGAACGTCGAAACCACGTGCCCGAATATAGTCGGCGACAATCCGGTTCACGTCTGCACGATAGGGCGTCAATACGCCGATTCTTTTGGCCTTGAATGCATCGAATGCCGCGAAAGCAGCCGTAATCGGGGTCGTGCACGCAACCCCGGGACGCGCTTCGCGGATGCGCTGGAACACTTTGTCTTCGCCAATGGCCATCGAGGCCGAAGTGCAGCCATAGGCAATGACATCCATCGTCGCGCCGGGCAGAAACACGTCGGCACAATCGCGAATGCGCGGTTCCATGGCGCGAAGGGTCTCGGGCGTTATCTGGTCGTCGTTGAAAATCCGGCTTTGATACAGGGCGAGCCCGGGCAATTGCGCAAATATCTGGCGCCATTCATGCTCAATCGTATAGTCGCTGGCCAGCACAATCAGGCCGACGCGGCCTCGTGCGGCAATGCCGTTGTCGGTTTCGAACGGCAGGTTCTCGATCAGCTTCATGGCCTGGCCAGAGTTCTCATCCACAACCTTTGCATCCATGACATTTACTCCTGAGCCTTTGTGCCGTCAGATTACCATATACCGGCGGACTTTCCATCATAAGGTGTTGCTGCGCCGATGCGCCGCTTGAAATTGCAGGCCAACCCATGCCAATAACAAGCCGACAACGTATTTTATCCAATTCAGGAGTTCAGCCCATGGCCTATTCGGCCGTTCAGCCGCGCCGCAAGTCTGTTGGTGTGAAGGTTGGCGACAAGATTCAAATCGGCGGCGGTGCGCCGGTCGTTGTACAATCGATGACCAATACCGATACCGCGGATATCGAGGGTACTGCCCAGCAGGTTGCAGCACTTGCCCGCGCAGGTTCGGAACTGGTGCGCATCACCGTGGACAAGGAAGAAGCGGCCAAGGCTGTGCCGCATATTCGTGACCGGCTGGATCAGATGGGGGTCGATACACCGCTGATCGGTGATTTTCACTATATCGGCCACACCTTGCTGCGCGATCATCCTGCGTGTGCCGAAGCGCTCGGAAAATACCGCATCAATCCGGGCAATGTCGGTTTCAAGGAAAAGCAGGACCGCAATTACTCGATGATGATCGAACGTGCCATCGAGTTCAACAAACCGGTCCGGATCGGCGTGAACTGGGGTTCGCTGGACCAGGCCATGCTGGCAAAGTACATGGACGAGAACGCCAAGCTGGCAGAACCCAGGGATGTGCGTCTTGTGATGCACGATACCATGGTCGAGTCCGGCCTGCAGTCTGCCGCGCGCGCCGAGGAAATCGGCTTGCCGCGCGACAAGATCGTCATTTCGGTGAAAGTATCGGAAGTGCAGGACCTGATCGCATGCTATCGCCAGATTTCAGCCCGCAGTGACTATGCCCTGCACCTCGGTCTTACCGAGGCCGGAATGGGATCCAAGGGCATTGTGGCGTCAGCAGCCGGTCTCGGCGTGCTGCTGCAGGAAGGTGTCGGCGACACGATCCGCATTTCCCTGACCCCTGATCCCGGTGGAGACCGGTCGAAGGAAGTTATTGTGGCGCAGGAAATCCTGCAGACCATGGGCATTCGCAATTTTACACCGATGGTCATTGCCTGCCCGGGCTGCGGCCGCACCACCTCGACGGTGTTCCAGCACCTGGCCCAGGACATCCAGGGTTACCTGCGGGCCCAGCAGCCGGAATGGAAAAAGGCCTATCCGGGCTTTGAGGAGCTTCAGGTCGCCGTCATGGGCTGTATCGTCAACGGACCGGGAGAATCCAAGCATGCCCATATCGGCATTTCGCTTCCCGGTACCGGCGAAGTGCCGGCAGCCCCGGTCTTCATTGACGGCAAGAAGGTCAAGACCCTGCGCGGCGAGGACATTGGCGATCAGTTCAAGCAGATCGTTGATGATTATGTGGTGAACAAATGGGGCGGTGGCGCCAATCAGGCAGCGGAGTGATCTTCGCCTGCCTGCAGTGAGTGTGGAGCCACGTGAACTCCGGACCTTGGTCTGGTGCTTCCAAACGCGTTGAACGGGATGAGTGCGAAGCCATTGTGTTCGCTGTGCTCACCCCGCTCCAGCTCCAGCCGTCCCGGAACTATTCGACGTTCGGTTTTTTGCGCGGTGCCTAGTAGGCGCCGTATTCGCGCAGGCAGGCACGGTATTTTGCCCACATGTAATCTTTGCGTTCCAGGCTGTGCGCGCCCAGTGCGCGAGCCTTGTAGTAGTGGCAGTATTCGTAGGCGTAGCTCTTGTTTCCGCCGCCTGCGTTTGCTGTGACTGTGCCGACGGTGGCGAAACCTGATGCGATGATGGCTGCGATGAGGAGGGACTTCATTGGTCTTTTCCTTCGTTTCTTGTGCTGTGCTTGTCCTTTGCGGGCCCGATGTGCCCTCTCGATGAAAACGACACTCGCACATGCCCCATCACGGTGATGTGTAGAATCTCACATGACGAACTGTCAGGGCAGACGGTGTGATGGAAACAGCTTGGGAAACGATCAGTTCTTGCGCTCGACAATGAAGCGGGCGGCGTCGCGCAGGGTCTCCGCCTTGTCTCCGTAGGGCGCCAGCAGGTCGCAGGCCTCGTCAGCCAGCGCGCGGGCCTTTTGCTTGGCACCGTCCAGGCCAAACAGGTCGATGAAGGTTGCCTTGCCGGCCTCTGCGTCCTTCTGGGTCGCCTTGCCGAGCTGTTCCGGCGAACTTTCGATGTCAAGAATATCGTCGGCAATCTGGAATGCCAGACCAACCCTGTCGGCAAAAGTCCGCATGGCGGCCCTGTCTTCGGAACCGGCCTGGGCAAGGATGGCGCCGCCTTCCAGCGAGAAGCGGAATAATTCTCCGGTTTTCAGGCTTTGAATGGCGATGATCTCATCAAGATCATGGGAGTGCTTTTGTTCCGCGGCAAGATCGAGCATCTGGCCGCCTACCATGCCGTTGTGACCTGCTGACCGGGCAAGCTCAAGGGTCAGTTCGGCGCGAACCGAGCCATCTGCGTGGGTGGCCGGGTCGGCAATAATCTCAAACGCCACCGTCAGCAGGCCATCGCCGGCCAGTATTGCGGTCGCCTCGTCATAGGCAATGTGGCAGGTCGGCTTGCCGCGGCGCAGGTCGTCATCATCCATTGCAGGCAGATCGTCATGCACCAGCGAATAACAGTGAATGCATTCAAGAGCAGCGCCGACGCGCAGCGCCTGTTGGTGATCAGCGCCCAGTATGCGGGCGCTTTCCGATACGAAGAACGGCCGCAGGCGCTTGCCCTGTGCTAATGCGGAATAGCGCATGGCTTCGGTCACACGCGGTGCAAGCGATGTCTCGACCGACAAAAGCTCGTCGAGCATGACTTCGATTTCATTGGCAGTGTTCTTCAGTGCCGCCTGGAATGTCATTTGGCTTCGCCCGCTCCTGTCATTATGCCGGTTTCGCATTGCGCCCGGCTGGGGTAATGGTCTTGTTACCGCCATCTTCTAATTCCGGCGGCAACAGAGCGCAACCGGCAAGCGATGGCACCTTTCATAAAATACAAGAAACGTTCAAGGCTGCGCTATGGGCTGTACATGCTGTTCGGCCTGCTGGCGCTGCCATACCTGTTGACACTGGTCTATACGGTGGTGCCGCCTCCGGTGACGACCATGATGGTGTGGAAGACGTTTGAGGGAAACTCGATCGATTATCGCTGGCGTCCGCTTGCCGATACATCGCAAAATCTGGTGCGTTCGGTGGTGACGGCCGAAGATGCGCGCATATGCGAGCATGCCGGTATTGACTGGGAGGTTTTTCAGACCGTGGCCATGGAGGCGCTGGAAAACGAGGGTGGGCCAAAACGCGGTGGGTCGACCATCACCCAGCAGGTGGCGAAAAACCTGTTCTTGTGGCCGTCGCGCTCTTACGTACGAAAGGCACTGGAACTGCCGCTTGCCCTGTGGATCGACCTGGTCTGGTCGAAACGCCGGATTGTTGAAGTTTACATCAATACGGCCGAGTGGGCGCCCGGTGTTTATGGCGCGGAAGCCGCCGCGCGCCATCACTTCGGCAAATCCGGCAAGGCGCTGACAAAAGCCCACGCCGCACAACTGGCCGCCGCACTGCCGAATCCGGCTGTGCGCAACGCCGGCAAACCCGGCCCGAAGGTCCGCAAGCAGGCGCGCACGATCCGCAGGCGGGTGAATTCAACGGTGCCGTACCTGGCCTGCCTGAAACTGGATTGAGGCGCCCGCGTCCAGTTGTCGCTTGCGGTGCGCCGGCTTTGTCCGCTAACTGGCGGATACCAATCAAATCAAGTTCTCATGCCGGAGTGCGGTGTCTGACATCTGTGTTGCCGGCACGAAGTTCAATTTCTCTACAGGCCTGTTTATGTTTTCAATCGCCACGCTGCGTCGCGAATGGTTGTCCAATCCGCGCGGCGATATTCTTGCCGGTATCGTTGTGGCCCTCGCCCTGATACCGGAAGCAATCGGCTTTTCGATCATTGCCGGTGTCGACCCCAAAGTCGGCCTCTATGCGTCGTTTTCCATCGCCGTCATTGCTGCGCTGGTGGGTGGGCGGCCAGGCATGATCTCTGCCGCGACAGCTGCAATTGCGGTGCTGGTGGTGCCGCTGATCCGCGATCACGGTGTCGAATACCTGTTTGCCGCCACCATTTTGATGGGCGTGTTGCAGGTCATCGCCGGGTTCGCGCGGCTTGACCTTTTAATGCAGTATGTCTCCACATCGGTGGTGACCGGGTTCGTCAATGCCCTGGCCATCCTGATATTCGTTGCCCAGTTGCCGCAGCTCGTCAATGTGACCTGGGTGACATACGCGATGGTGGCGGCGGGACTTGCCATCATCTACCTGCTGCCGCGCCTGACCAGGGTGGTGCCGTCACCCCTGGTGGCCATCGTGGTCTTGACCATCGTGTCGATTTACGGCGGGCTTGGCGTCAACACTGTCGGAGACATGGGACAGCTTCCTGCCAGCATGCCCTATCTGCTCATCCCCGATGTGCCGCTGACGCTTGAGACGCTTCGCATCATTTTCCCGTACTCCCTGACCATGGCGATTGTCGGCCTGCTGGAATCGATGATGACAGCCCACATTGTCGATGAGCTAACCGACACGCCAAGCAACAAGCGCCGCGAGTGCAAGGGGCAGGGCATTGCCAATTTTGCCACCGGGTTCCTTGGCGGCATGGGTGGTTGCGCGATGATCGGCCAGTCGGTCATCAACGTGAAATCCGGTGGCAGTACCCGGTTGTCCACCCTTGTAGCGGGCAGTTTCCTGCTGTTCCTGATTGTTGTTCTGGGGCCGCTGGTCAGCCAGATACCCATGCCGTCGCTGGTTGCGGTGATGATCATGGTGTCGATCGGCACGTTCAGCTGGAAATCCATCAGGAATCTGAAAACCCATCCCTGGCAGTCATCCGTGGTCATGGTGGCGACCGTTGTCGTCGTTGTGTGGACCCATGACCTGGCGCAGGGTGTGCTGGCTGGCGTGGTGCTCAGCGGGCTGTTCTTTGCCAGCAAGGTCAAAAGCCTGTTTACGGTTACCTCGCATCTGTCCGCGGACGGTTCATGCCGGACCTACAGGTTCTCGGGGCAGGTGTTTTTTGCCTCAACGGAACTGTTCACCGATGCGTTCGACTTCAAGGAAGTGCTTGACCGCGTGGTTATCGATATGTCGGATGCTCACTTCTGGGATATCTCCGCCGTCGCCATTCTCGACCAGGCCGTGCTGAAGTTCCGCCGTGAAGGAGCATCGGTTGAAGTTGTCGGGATGAACGAGCCAAGCGCCAGCATGGTCGGCCGGTTTGCCACCCACGACGCAACCCGGGCCACGCAACTCCCTGCTGGTCACTGATTGGAGACAGCCATCATGAAACGCATTCTTGCCTGTATTGATGCATCTTCCTACGCGTCCAGTGTGTGCGAGCTGGCCGCCTGGGCGGCGACGCGCCTGTCGGCCAGTGTCGAGCTGCTGCATGTTGTCCAGCGCAAGGACGCGGTCGCTGCCCGCAATGATCTCAGCGGCGCCATCGGGCTTGGCGTCAAAAGCGAGTTGCTGGAGGAACTGACGCAGATCGACGAGGCCGAAGGCAAACTCGCGATCGGTGATGGCCGGGTGTTGCTGGCGCAGGCGGAAAAACTGCTGCTTGCCGGTGGTGTCAGCGATGTGAACCGGCTGCACCGTCATGGCAGTGTTGTCGACACCATCATTGAACGCGAAGCAGAGGCTGACCTGGTGGTTATCGGAAAGCGCGGTGCGACCAGCGAGTTCGACAGTGATCATATCGGATCCAGAATCGAACGAGTGGTTCGCGCAAGTGTCAAACCGGTGCTGATTGCGTCGCGAAAAATCCAGCCGCCGGGTATTCTCGTTGTCGCGCTTGACGGCAGTTCGGCTGCATTGAAAGCGCTGGATTTCGTTGTCGGGTCACCGCTGTTCACTGGCATGCAGCTGCACCTGGTGGCGGCCGGGCCCAAGGGCACCGCCGACAAATCCTGGTTCGTGAAGGCCTATTCGAAGGTTGTGGACCGGTCACCGTCGTGCATTATCCACATTGCCGACGGCGCGCCGCAGCAGGTGCTCGGCGACTACATGTCGGCGCGCCGCGATGCGATCCTCGTCATGGGCGCCTATGGTCATTCTGCACTGCGAACCCTGATTTTCGGCAGCACCACGACAACCGTGCTGCGCACCGTGCGGGCACCGGTCCTGCTGGTGCGTTGACGGACAGAAATCGTGCTTGCTTATGGCATCTGAAATTCAGCATTATCCCTGCAATCAACAACCAGTTCAGACGGTGGAAGGATGCAGGTTTTGGAAACTCCGGTTAACGCCAGTTACGACGTGATCATTGTGGGCGGAGCCATGTACGGCTCTTCGGTGTCCTGGTGGCTGGCCAATAATCCCGACTTTGACGGCTCGATCCTGGTCGTCGAGCGCGACCCCACTTATGAGTTCTGCTCCACCTCGCACACCAATAGCTGCATTCGTCAGCAGTTCTCCAACGAGATCAATGTGCGCGTGTCGCAATTCGGTGCCGAGTTCGTCAAGAATTTCCGCGAGTACATGGGCAACGATCCGCGTGTGCCGCAGCCTGTGCTGCAAAGCTACGGTTACATGTACATGGCGGACAATGAAGAGTTTGCCGGTATATTGAAGGAGAACCAGCAAATCCAGGCGGCCTGCGGGGCCGGTACGAAACACCTGACGGCGGACGAGATCGCGGCAGCTTATCCGTTCTACAATCTTGACGGGATTGTCGGTGCAAATCACAACCTGGTCGATGAAGGCTATTTTGACGGGGCCACCCTGTTTGACTGGTGGAAGCGGTCGGCGCGCGAGAAGGGCGTTGAGTACATTGCCAATGAAGTCGTGGCCATGACCAGGAATGCCGCTGGTACACGGGTTGAAAGCGTTACGCTGAAGTCCGGCGAGGTGATTTCGTGCGGCACCGTGGTCAATGCATCGGGTCCGCGCGCGGTGCTGACCTCGCGCATGGCGGGCATCGAAATTCCGGTCGAACCGCGCAAGCGCTATACGTTTATCTTTGCAGCGGAAAACCCGCTCGACCAGGATCTGCCGCTGACCATTGATCCCAGCGGAGTGCACATGCGCACGGACGGTCAGTATTACCTGGCCGGCTGCCCGCCCGATGAAGATCCTGCGGTGGACTATGATGACTTCGTGGAAGACCACAGTATCTGGGAAGAAAAGGCCTGGCCGGCCATCGCCAACCGCATTCCGCAGTTCGAGGCCATCAAGCTGATCAACTCCTGGGCCGGGCATTATGCCTTCAACACGCTTGACCAGAACGCCATTCTCGGCCGCCATACGCAGGTCGAGAATTTCGTTTTCGTAAACGGGTTTTCAGGCCATGGCTTCCAGCAGTCGCCTGCCATGGGCCGCGGCACATCAGAGCTGATTACCTATGGCGAGTACCGGTCGCTCGACCTGTCGCCGTTCAACTATGACCGGATTGAACGCAATGAAGCGTTTGTGGAAAAGGCAGTCATATGAAAATGCAGACCAACACCTTCACGCAGGCCATTCGTGAGGGCAAAAAGCAGATCGGTCTGTGGGCCAGTCTGAGCAACAATTATTCTGCAGAGGTGCTGGCAACTGCGGGTTATGACTGGATGCTGCTGGACATGGAGCATTCGCCCAATGAAATTCCGCTGGTCATGGGGCAACTGCAGGCGCTGGCGGCCAGTTCCACAACGGCCATCGTGCGCCCGGACTGGAATGACGCCGTCAAGGTCAAACGCCTGCTGGACATAGGCGCGCCGGGATTGTTGTTCCCGATGGTTCAATCGGTCTCCGAAGCTGAACAGGCGGTCGCGGCAACGCGCTATCCGCCGCGTGGCATTCGCGGTGTCAGCGGGGCCACACGGGCCAATTCATTTGGCAGGGTGAGCGACTATTTCGACCGGGTGGAAGATGAAACCGCCGTGCTGGTGCAGCTTGAGACCAGACAGGCGATGGACCAGGCAGAGGAAATTGCCGCGGTTGACGGGATTACCGGCGTGTTTTTCGGCCCGGCCGACATCGGCGCCGACCTGGGCCATGTGGGACAACCCATGCACCCTGCCGTGTGGGAGCACGTCATGCCGGTGGCGAAAAAACTGATGGCGAAGGGCGTGCCGGTTGGCACCCTGGTGTTTGATGCAAAATTCGCGGCCCAGCTGCTCAATGACGGCTTTACCTTCGTGGCCTGCGGCTCAGACATTGCCCTGCTCACCAAGGGTGCCGCCAGCCTGCTGGCCGGGGTCAAGGACGGGCTTGCATGACATCGGTCACTGGTTGGTGAATCGGCAGGGCTATCCGCGCTGCAGATTTTCCCCCGATGTCCAATTAAAACATGTTACGTAAAACAACTCTGGTGTTTTGGCCCAACACGAGCTATAAGCCGCGCCATCCCGGTTTATCCGAACGTTTTTTCCAGGTGGCTGCAGGGCAACTGACCTTTTCGCGGCCCCACATTTACGGAGTTTGTCATGGCTGTTCCAAAGCGAAAAACCACGCCGTCAAAGCGCGGCATGCGCCAGTCCGGTTACAAGATGGCGGAAGCCACTTATGTCGAGAACAAGCAGACCGGTGAACTGCACCGTCCGCACCACATCGACCTGAAGACCGGCATGTACAAAGGCCGTCAGGTTCTCGATCCAAAGGGTGAATTCTGATCTGAACAATTTGCTGTGCTGTAACAGGCGCATTGTTCACACAAAAATCAGGGCTGGTGATGCAACCGCATCACTGGCCCTTAATCGTTTGGCGCTGATGTGATAACTTTCCGGCAAATCCGGGAATTGATTCACGAGGGGACATTAATCCAATGAGATACCTGCTGGCGTTTCCGCTGATTGCCCTGGTGCTGATTGCCTACAATGTCATGGTGTTTACCGATCCGGGCTGGCTGTGGGCGGAAGCCATGCGCTTCAACATGCTGTCGGGCGCATCATTGTCGTTGCAGTGGGCCGACATGCTGATCATGTCAGCACTGTTCCTGCTGTTCATAGAAGTGCTGAAGGCAGCCCGTGTCGGCAGTCTCACCATTATCGATCACATCATGTCGACGGCGGTGTTCATCGTCGCACTGGTTGAGTTCCTGCTGGTGGAGAAGGCCGGAACGGCCCCGTTTGTGACACTGCTGGCCATCTCCCTCATTGATGTCGTTGCCGGGTATTCCATTTCAATCCGGTCAGCCCGCCGTGATGTGGCCTTCAGCGGCGGCGGACCGGTATGACGCCGCGCGACGTCATTGATTTCTGGCTGGCGCTGCCGGAAGAAGCCTATTTTGTGGCTGATGCGGGGTTTGATGACCGTTTGCGCGAGAAATTCGGTGCTGCGCATGATCGCGCCGTATCCGGCGAGCTGGACCAGTGGGAAGATACCCGTGACGGCAGGCTGGCTCTGATCCTGCTGCTGGACCAGATGAGCCGCAATATGCTGCGCGGCACGGCGGCGATGTTTGCTGCCGATGCAAAGGCGCTGGCGCTCGCTGCAAAAGCAATAGCTGCGGGCGATGACCGGGACTGTGAGGTATCTGTGAAGCGCTGGTATTATATGCCGTTGATGCATTCGGAAGCGCTGGCGGACCAGGAAAGATGCGTCGAGCTGTGCGGCCAGCCGGGGCTTGAAAAGACACTGCCGTTTGCCATAACCCACCGCGACATCATCAACCAGTTCGGCCGGTTTCCGCATCGCAATGCCATGTTGGGACGTGATACGAGCAGCGAAGAACAGGCTTTTCTGGATGCAGGCGGGTTTTCCGGCTGAACAGGCCCGGCTGGTTATTCAAGGCTCATGATATAAGTGGCGATCGCCGCACGATCTTCAGCAGGCAGTTTCGACATGTTTGTCTGCACTGCACCCATGCCGCCGGATGACATCTTGTCGTAGCCCAGCGTCTCGCCGAATTCGAGACCGGTCGCCAGATCTTTTGCGTCCTTGAAACGACCCCGCGACTTCAGCTCGCGCAAGGACGGCACCTTGCCGTCACCTTCAGGATGCGGACCGCCGGCCAGCCAGTTCGAAGTGTCCATTGCCATGGCCCAGTTGCGCGGCGTGTGGCATTCGCCGCAATGACCCGGTCCCTGTACCAGATAGGCGCCCAGGTTCCAGGCATCGTCTTTCGAGGCGTCCTTGACGAACGTGACCGGACCAAAACCGGCTGCGATTTTCCATATGCCCAAGCCGCGGCGCATCACTGTTTCGACAGGCAGGCCGAGCGGCAGGTCGGGACTTATGTTCTCCGCCTGGACGGGCGTCAGGGTGTCCATGTAAGCCTTGATATCCAGCACGTCCCCGTCACTCATCCTGGCATAGGAGGTGTACGGGAAAGCCGGCAGGTAATGCCTGCCTTGCGGAGAAATACCGCGCTTCACCGCATTGATGAACTGAATATCACTCCAGCCGCCGATGCCGGTATTGGCGTCCGGCGTGATATTGGGCGGATAAAACGCTCCGGCGGGCGTTTTCAGCACCCTCCCACCCGAAGGCAAGGACATATCGGCTTGTTTGTTGTCCTTGGCAGGCAGGTGGCATGACAGGCAACCGGCTGCTGTGTACAGCCGCTTGCCGTTTTCAATATTGGCCGTGTGGGCCTTCAGTGCAGACGCAGGAAGCGGATCGGGCGCTGCCACAACCCAACCGGCAGCGGCGGCCAGGCCACCTGCCATGATCCCTGCGCCCAATACCCGTTTCATGCCGTCTACTACTGTTCAGCGGTTACTGTTTCGGGCGGCGATAGTCTTCGTGGCACGCCTTGCAGGTGGCACCAAGTGCGCCCAGCGCGGCACCGAAATTCGCTTCCTCGGTTACCGAGGCCATCTGCATTGCAGCTTCGACGGACTTGTCGGCCTTGGCAACAAAGTCAGCCTTGTTCTGCCAGATTTCAGCCTTGGCCCAGGTTTCCTTGTCGCCGCTGGCACTTCCGTCAGGGAAATGCGCCTTGGCTTCCTTTACATTGTCCGCCAGGGTGGTTGCATTGGTTTTCACCACGCCTGCGTCGAACGGTGCTTCCTTTTTGGCAATGGCAGCAAGTGCACCCATGGCTTTGCCGACGTTTTTCATGTTGGCCTGACGGTCTTCGATCGGGCCGGCAAATGCGGCGCCTGTCACGCCTATGACGGCTACCAGGCCGATGACTGCAGTCCTGGATGATGAAACGAGCCTAGAGTACATGCGTAATCTCCTGAATTTCCTTCGGTTGTGCCAAGGGCAAACGGCAAGACTAGTGCCTGATTGCCCCAGTGTCAGGATAATTGACGCCGAACACGTCAATTTGAAGACGGCCCATCGCGCAGCAACCGGCGGATTACCTTGCCTGTCGTCGTCAGCGGCAACTCGTCCCGGAATTCGATCTCGCGCGGGTACTCGTGAGCTGACAGGCGATTGCGGACATGTGCCTGTATTTCAGCGTGGACGGCTTCGGTGGCCTCAAATCCGTCGTTCAGAACCACAAACGCCTTGACGATCTCGGTCCGAACGGGGTCCGGCACCCCGATGACGGCCGCCAGTTTCACGGCCGGATGGCGTGACAGGCAGTCCTCTATCTCACCGGGACCAATGCGATAGCCGGATGAGGTAATGACGTCATCATCACGCCCGACAAAATGAAAATACCCTTCTGCATCCCGGAAACCCTGGTCGCCGGTCAACAGCCAGTCACCAGCATACTTGTTCCTGGTTGCTTCGGGCTTGCCCCAGTATTCCAGAAACATCACCGGGTCGGGGCGCTGCACGGCTATATTGCCTGCCTCGCCGTCGGGCAGTGCATTGCCGGCATCGTCCACGATGGCGACTGTGTGACCCGGCACAGGCTTGCCGATGGCGCCTTTCTTCCACACGCCGATGGCATTGCAGCTTTCCAGCACGAGATTGCATTCGGTCTGCCCGTAGACTTCGTTGATTTTCATGCCGAGGCTGTCGATGGCCCATTCCTGCAGCGCACCACCAACGGCTTCGCCACCGGAAAAGATGGTCCGCAAGGTCAGCCTGTCGACATCAGTGGGGGTGCTGGCGCGCATAAGCTTCAGCGCAGTTGGCGGAATGAACACATTGCGCACGTTATGCAGGGCCATCAGGTCCCAGGCATTTGCCGGATCAAACTTGGTATACTTGTAGGCCAGCACCGGTACGCCGAAGTAAAGCGCCGGCAAAAGCGCGTTCAGCAATCCGCCGGCCCATGCCCAGTCAGACGGTGTCCACATCAGGTCATCGGGCTGCGGAAAGAACTCGTGAGCGAACTGGATGCCGGGAATATGGCCAAGCAACACGCGATGTCCGTGCAGAGCGCCCTTCGGAGGCCCGGTCGTGCCGGAAGTATAGATCATCAAGGCGGCATCATCAGGCGTGGTGTCGACGGCCTCGAAGGTGGCGGGAAGCGCTCCGCTCTCATCATGAATGTGCGGCGCGATATCCAGTTTGCCGTCGATACAGAATACCACCTGCAGAGCGTCAAGACCGGGCAGTATCTCCGATACGGTGTCACGCGAGGCCGTGGACATGATCAGGGCGCTAGCGCCGGAATTCTGCAGTCTGTACTGCACCGCTTCCACGCCGAACAGCATTGCCAGCGGCACAGCGATAGCCCCGATCTTGTAGATTGCAATATGGGCTGCGGCGGTTTCGCGGGCTTGCGGCAACAACAATGCCACCCTGTCGCCGCGCCCGATGCCCGAATTGACCAGCAGGTTGGCAAACCGGTTTGACATCTCTTCAAGCTCTGAGAACGAGGTCCGGCGGACCGGACCGTCCACCATATGCTCAATGATGGCAATCCGGTCCGGTGTCTCAAGTGCCCAGCGGGTGCAGACCGCCCGGGCAATATTGAAACGGTCCGGTATCTGCCATTTGAAGCCTGTGACAATCTGCTCATAGGTTTCCGCTGGTTCAAGCATGGTTTTGTCTTCTCCGTGTCCAATTTCCGCCTTGAAGCGCGACTAGATCAACCGCCGATTTATTACGGCGGCCAAATTCTCGGGTGGATGTTAGGTCTTCGTTAGGATGCAATTTTAGGTCTTCGTTAGGAAGCACAGGCGTAGACTACCCATGTTGATTGAGCAAAAGGCTGGGACACATGTACAGCGCAAATCGCGCAGGCGAGCAAGAGTTTCATATGGCTGCTGAGAAATCCGCACCCAAACCTGCAAAACAGCATCAGGATGTTTCTCCTGAACTGAAAGAAGTCATGCACCTGTTGAAGATGCTGGAAAGCGGCCAGGGCCTCAAAGGCTCCTGAGTCCAAACCGGTTTCAACGTGCGGGCTGACGGTGGGGACACCCGCCACGATGGATTTTTGCAATTTGCAAAGAATGATTTGCACCTTGCAGGAAACCGGCCCTGCCGAGCTTGCAACTTCCTGACCCCGGCTACCTGACAAAATCCCGCAAACAGCCATTTATCGATGATTGCCGCACACTGCGCCATCATGGCCTGGAATTTGCTGCCTGTACCCCAGAGGCCGGGGGCCTTGTACCTCAAAGAGGCCGGTAAAGGCTCATGCAGGACTGCCCCTCAGAACAACAGGGAGCAGTGTGTCATGGCAGGTATCGTACCTGAAATTCCGATCAAGCAGAAACCGGAGGCCGGTTCACGCCTGGTCGATCATCATCCCGACACGGCAACGGCAAAACCCAAACGGCACCGCTGGGGCAGTGTCGAGGTCATGTCATGCAGCGGCGGACACCGGATCGAGCGTATTTCCGTGAAGCGCGGCAAGGAACTGCCCGCCCATTATCATGACCACCGCTCCGAACACTGGACGATCGTGGAAGGCGAAGCGGAAGTGCAGCTGGGTGACGATGTGCTGATTGTCGCGCCGGATGACAGCCTTTATATTCCTGCCGGCACCGTTCACGGTCTGAAAACCGCCGGTGACTGCGGCGTGAAAATCGTGGCAGTGCATTTCGGCGATACGGTTTCCGACGCGGACGACATGGTCAAAGCGGAGTGACGAGCACTTCAGGCGGATTTTTCCGCCCAGGTTTCGCGCTTGCGGTAAATGGTTGAAGGGCTGATGCCCAGCGCATCGGCGGCCTTTGGGATGGAGCCCGCGAAACCGGAAATGGCGGCTTCGATCACATCCCGTTCAATCTGCCACAGCAACCGCCCGTTCTGGCCGGTTACCGGCGACGAACACGCGGGTTTGGCGTTGGTGATGTGATCGGGCAGCATATGGGTTTCGAGCGCCTCACCGTCGTGCAGGACCACGGACTGGCGAATAACGTTCTGCAACTCCCGGATATTGCCCGGCCAGTGATAGGCCAGCAGGGTGTCGACGGCATCATTGTCGATGCGGCTGAACGAGCGCGCCTCTTCGCGGGTGTAGGTATCCAGGAAACAGGACGCCAGTTCCGCGACATCGCGATCACGCTCGCGCAACGGTTTCAGTTGCACCGGCAGGACGTGCAGGCGGAAGTACAGGTCTTCCCGGAAGCGGCCTTCGGCCACTTCTTTTTGCGGAGTGCGGTTGGTGGCGCAGATTATGCGGATATCCACCTTGCGGGTGTGGGTTGACCCGACCGGTTGAATGGTGCCGGTCTGCAGGAAACGCAACAACTTGATCTGCAGGGACAATTCCATCTCGCAGATTTCGTCCAGAAACAAGGTGCCGCCGTCGGCTGCCGCAGCAGCGCCTTCGCGGTCGGATATGGCGCCGGTGAAGGCTCCTTTCAGGTGTCCGAAAATTTCTGATTCCATCAGGTCATGCGGGATGGCACCGCAATTGAGCGCGATGAACGGCTGGTCTGCTCGAGGCGAGAAATCATGAATGGCCTGGGCGCACAGTTCCTTGCCGGTGCCGCTTTCGCCGGTAATGAAAGCCGGTGCGCTGGAGGACGCTATGGCCTCGATCTGGCTGCGGGTATCAGCCATGGCGCGCGAAGAACCGATCATCGTGTCAGGTGCGCTGGTTACCGGAAGGGAAGGGCCGGCCGGCCGCGTTGCATCCTGCTGTGCAGGAGACCGGCAGGCATTGGCCAATGTGGTGATCAGGCGGTTGCGCGATACCGGTTTGACCAGGTAGTCCCAGGCTCCGGCACGCACCGCATCAACGGCGTCGTTTATCGAAGCGTTGGCTGCAATGACGATGATGGAAGCTGACGGATTGCCGGCGGACCATTTCTCGATGAGGGAGATACAATCCGGACCGTCCAGCTCCAGGGACAGGACAATCGCATCAACATGGCTGTTTTCAAGATGGGCAGCCGCAGCGGGCTGGCCAGCCGCCAGCTCGCAGGCGAACCCATCCTTTTCAAGATGGGCGCGATACACACTGGCAAGTGACGGCTTGTCCTCGACAATCAGGACCTGATTACGCCTTGGTACAGAAACTGACATTGTTACGCCTGACTAAACTCATGCAGCGCTCACACCTTTGTGCGAGCCGTGGCATGGCACCGAACTCATGAACCGCCAGATTGCCGGAATATGGTGAACAAGAAGTTTAGATCAGCGGGTTTTTGTGCCGGTTCAGTCCGCCTGCCGGGGAGTTTCATGCAAAATCCCGCCCTTGACCAGATGATCCCAGGCTTCTTCGGCCGTTTCGGCATAGTGAAACAGGTTTATGTCGCCGGGCGAGATGGTGCCCGCTTCCACGAACACATCCAGATTGACCACATTGGTCCAGAACTCCCTGTCGAACAGGACAATCGGGATGGGTGACATCTTGCCGGTCTGAACGAGGGTGAGGATTTCGAACAGTTCGTCCATCGTGCCGAAACCGCCGGGAAACACCACGAGCCCGTTGGCGCGCATGGCCAGGTGCATCTTGCGCATGGCGAAATAGTGAAAGTTGAATGTCAGGTCCGGGGTTGACCAGGCATTGGGGTCCTGCTCGTGGGGCAGGGTGATGTTGAACCCGATCGTTGGTGCGCCTGCTTCGAAGGCACCCTTGTTGGCGGCTTCCATGATGCCGGGACCGCCGCCGGTTGCAATGACATTGTCGCGCAGTTCAGCATCGTGTTCCAGCGCGCCGCCGCGTTCCGACACGATGCGGCCGATCTCCTTTGCAGAGCGATACCAGTGCCCGCGCTTGCCTTCATCGTCTTCCTTCACGCGGGCTGATCCAAACGCCACGATGGTTGTACGCACGCCCCATTCGCGCAGGTGTTCCTCGGCCTTCATGTATTCCAGCATGAACCGGATGCCGCGGGTTGAATCTCCCAGCAGAAAGTCCTGGTCCAGTGTCGGCAAGGTAAAGGACGGTGATGCCACTTGCTCATGCGGTGTCTTCTGTTCGCTCATGTAAGTTCCTCTAACGGGTGACGGACGTACCGTCATGGGCGCCATGCAGTATCTGGCGTGGTGTGAATGGCGTATCCCCTATACGATCTCACGCCGACCATCCAGATCAATTTGCCACGGCTTCAAATCACGATCATGCCAGCGTCCAGCGCACAAACAGTTAACTCCAACGTTCATGGCATGGCCTGGATGGTGGTGTCGGGATTGTGTTTTACCGCCGTGATGATTTCTGTCCGCAATGTCGGACCTGACCTGCCGGCAGCTGTGTCTGCCGCAATCCGGTACGCGTTTGGCATTGTTCTGCTGGCGCCGATGCTGATGAAGGCCGATTTCCGGTTTCCACGCGGCCGTAACCTGAAACTGCACATCTGGCGCGGGACTTTTCACGGTCTTGGCGTGTTGTTGTGGTTTTATGCAATGGCGCGCATTCCGATGGCCGAGGTAACGGCCATCAGCTACACGGCACCGATATTCATGACAATCGGTGCCGTGATGTTCTTCGCCGAGAAAATCCAGTTGCGAAGAATGGGGGCCATCATTGCCGGGCTGGCCGGAGTGTTCATCATCCTGCGGCCGGGCTTTGAAACCCTGTCGAGCGGTCAACTGGCCCAGCTTGCCGCAACGCCGCTGTTTGCAGCTGCCATGTTGCTGGTCAAGCGCCTGACGCAGACCGACAGTGCGGCGATGATCGTGATCATGCTGAATTTTATCTGCCTCGCGGTACTGGCCCCGATTGCCGTACTGACCTGGAAAACACCTGATGGAGCGCAATTGTTGTGGCTGGTGTGCGCCACCATTGCAGCGACAGCCGGACATTACTGCCTGACCCGATCCTACGCGGCAGCCGAGATTACCGTTGTTCAGCCGGTCACATTCCTGCAACTGGTCTGGTCGGCCATGTTCGGGTTTCTGCTGTTCTCCGAGACACCTGATGTGTGGGTGTTTGCAGGTGGTGCCGTCATCCTGGCGGCCAGCACCTACATCGCGCATCGTGAACGCAAGCAGCAATCTGTGTTGAAGCCGGATGAGGCTACTTTGCCCTCTCGAGTGCCCGGCGCAGGCGTCTGATAAGCTTGGACCGGTTCTTGTTGCCGGCGACTTTTTCCACCGCCTCGTTGATGTCCAGCACCAGTTGTGTGAGTTCATTGTTGTAATCAGGCTTGCGGGACGCTTCGGGCGGGTCAATGGAGCGGCGCTGGTCACTGTGGACTTTCACCGCCTTCTTGCCGTCGAGGCGGAAGGTCTCGTCGATTTCCGGCTGCAGGATGCGCGAAGCGGGCATCAGCTTTTTGGCGATGCGCGACGTGAGACCGGCCATGCCTTCTTCCTCGCCATGGATCAGGAACATGTTGCGGTGAACCGGCAGGCGCTCGGAAATCCAGCGTTCAAGTTCCGGCGCGTCGGCGTGGCCGGAATAGCCGTTTATACGCTCGATGGCTGCATTGACCTGAATTTCCTCGCCATGAATACGCACTTTCTTGGCGCCGTTCAGCAACACCCGGCCAAGCGTTCCGTTGGCCTGGTAGCCGACCATCAGCACGGTGGCGTTGCGGCGGTGCAGATGGTTTTTCAGGTGGTGCTTGATGCGCCCGGCATCGCACATGCCGCTGGCAGACAATACGACGTGAAAGCCACTCAGCTTTCCGATTGCCTTGGAATCGTCCACGGTCTCGGAAATTCTCAGGTCAGGAGACTTCAATGCCGCCTTGAGAGCTTTTGCATTGGCCAGCAGGTCGGCGTGTTTTTCAAAGATCGCCGTGGCGCGCCTGGCAAGCGGGCTGTCGATGAACACCGGGGCTGACGGCGCTTCCCCGTTAGCCATGATCATCATCAGGTCGGTAAGCACTTCCTGGGTTCGTTCAACCGCAAAGGACGGGATCAGTAGGACGCCGCGTTTGCCTGCGGCGTCGTTGACATGTTTGGCCAGCAGGGCACGGCGTTCGTCCGGGTTGGTTTCAACCCGGTCGGTTGCGCCGAAGGTCGCTTCACACAGCAGGTAGTCATAACCAGACGGCGCGTCCGGGTCGTGTTGCAGCAATTTGTGGTCGGGTCCGATGTCGCCGGAGAAGAACAGCCTTAAAGGTTGCTCGCCGTCGCCTTGCGAAACTTCAACCTCGATGGAGGTGGAGCCGAGCATGTGGCCGGCATTCCAGTACCTGGCGCGGATGTCCCTGGTGGCCTGAGTCCAGGTTTCGTAGTCCACGGGTGAAAACTGCTGAACCGTCTGCAGCGCGTCATCCATCGTGTAGATGGGTTCAAGTTCCTTGCGGCCGCGTTGCCGGTTGCGCCGGTTCAGCCGTTCAATCTCGTTTTCCTGGATGTGGCCGGAGTCCGGCAGCATGACGGATGACAAGTCCATGCTGGGCTCGGTGGCGTGAATTTTTCCCTTGAATCCGTGCCGGACAAGCTTGGGCAATATACCGGCATGGTCGATATGGGCGTGGGTCAGGAGCACCGCGTCAATGCTTTCAGGTTTGAAGGGCAGCGGCTGGTAGTTCAGTTCCCGCAAGGTCTTGGAGCCTTGGAACAGGCCGCAATCGATCAAAACGGAGGAGTGTGGTGTTTTCAGCCTGAAACAGGAGCCGGTCACAGTTCGGGCGGCCCCGTGAAAGGAAAGTTCGATGCTCATTCTGTGGTCTCCCCGGCGGCATAATCCAAATTATCGCTCACAGCTTTCGTGGTGCCGTGCTCCGACTGTCAGAAATGAGTGTCACAATACATGAAGCAAACTGCAAGGTTTATGCAGTGAAGGTATTGCCGTAGGTGTCGCGCAGGACGTTCTTTTGCACCTTGCCCATGGTGTTGCGGGGCAACTCGTCCACCACATAGATTTTCTTAGGCTGCTTGAACCGGGCGATCTTGTCGGCAATGGCGCTCAGGATGGCATCTTCGCTGATGTCCTGCCCGTTGGCCGGTACCAACACGCCGACCACGCCTTCGCCGAAGTCAGGATGGTTCACGCCGATAACGGCTGACTCAAGAACACCGTCCTGCTCGTCCAGCAGCAGTTCGACTTCCTTCGGATATATATTGTAGCCGCCGGAGATGATCAGGTCTTTGGCGCGTCCGACGATGTGTACATAGCCGTCTGCGTCCATCTTGCCCAGGTCGCCAGAAATGAAGAAGCCGTCATCGCGGAATTCCTCGCGGGTCTTTTCCGGCATCTGCCAGTAGCCGGCAAACACATTGGGGCCCTTGACCTCGATAACGCCGATCTCGTCCTGCGCCAGTTTCTCTCCCGTATCCGGATCGCAGACCCGCAGGTCGACACCCGGCAGCGGGAAGCCGACCGTGCCGGCGCGGCGGTCACCGTCATACGGATTGGAAGTGTTCATGTTGGTTTCCGTCATGCCGTAGCGTTCCAGAATGCGATGGCCGGTGCGCTCTTCAAACTCGATGTGCGTTTCGGCCAGCAAAGGTGCCGAGCCGGACACGAACAGGCGCATGTGGGCGGTCAGTTCGCGGGTGAACCGGTCGTCATCCAGCAGCCTGGTGTAAAAGGTCGGCACCCCCATCATCGCGGTCACGCCCGGCAGGCATTCGATGACCTGGTCGACCTTGAAGCCGGGCAGAAACACCATCTGGCCACCGGCGACCATGAGCGTGTTGGTGGCCACGAACAGTCCGTGGGTGTGGAATATGGGAAGCGCATGCAGCAACACGTCGTCTTCGGTGAAGCCCCACAGGTCTTTCAGCACAATTGCGTTGGACAGCAGGTTGTCGTGGGTCAGCATGGCGCCCTTGGAGCGCCCGGTGGTGCCGGACGTATAGAGTATGGCGGCCAGGTCATCCGGGCCACGGTCCACATTGGTGAAGTCCGTCGACGCGACTACACCTGCATCCAGCATTGATCCGGCGCTGGTTTCAGGGTTTTTCCACACGCCCATGGTCTCCAGCCTGACGCCGAGCCTGTCCGTCAACTCTGCAAACTCAGGCCTGCGCGCGGGGTCGCAGACAAACAGTCTCGGGCTCGCATTATCGAGGAAGTACTCCACCTCGCTGGCGGTGTAGGCATTGTTCAACGGCAGAAACACGCCGCCGGCGCGAACCGTCCCCAGATACAGCATCAGTGCTTCGATGGATTTTGGAATCTGCGCGGCAACCCGGTCACCAGGCTGCAGACCGCACCTCACCAGCATGTTGGCAAACCGCCCGGATACTTCCATGACGTGGTTGTAGGTGTACCAGCGCCCGTCATCGAGCTGGGCAAAGGCGCGCTCGGGATTGGCGTTCTTCAGCAAGCCGTCGAACAGGTGATTAGCCATTGGCCTGTTTCCCCGGAGTTGGCGCGTCGAATCTGGCGTCAAGAAGAGAGGTAACTTCGCGCGACGCGATTACCTTGCCGTCCTTTGAATAGGCTTCGTGATTGGCATCGACGGATTTCAGATCATAGTGATAGTTGACCATCATACCGGCGGAGTTGCGCAAGCCGTTCTCTGACCGGTCACCCAGCCAGTGGATTGTCCTGAGACTGGCGCCGTTGCCCAGGTGGAAGCGGGCGACTGGGTCGACCGGCCCACCCTTTGCCCGCTGTTCCTGCAGGAAGTAACGCGCCGCCAGTGATTTCAGCCCGGCAATCTCGTCCGGCGTTGCCTCGTCAGCGTTTTCCGGTGTCAGTTCGCTGGCTACGGTGTACAGCGCCGCCGCGGCGCCGTCAGGGTCTGCTTCCGACTGGCCCTTCAGCCAGGTCATGAAGCCCGGTATCGGCGACAGGGTGATGAAAGTCTTGATGTTGGGCAGGCTGGAGGCCAGGTCGGTTGCCACCTGCTTGATCAGGAAGTTGCCGAACGAGACACCGCGCAGGCCTTTCTGGCAGTTCGAGATCGAGTAGAAAATGGCGGCGGCAGCATCTTCCGGCAGCACTGGATCACGGCTTTCCGCCAGCACCGCCTGAATGGAACCGGCGATGGCCGCCGTCAGCGCGACCTCCACGAAGATCAGCGGTTCATTGGGCATGGCCGGGTGGAAGTAGGCAAAACAGCGCCTGTCCGCCGGCTGCAGGCGGCGACGCAGATCGTCCCAGCTATCTATGGCATGAACGGCTTCATACTTGATGATTTTCTCAAGAATGTGGGCCGGTGTTGTCCAGTCAATCGGGCGCAGAACAAGGAAACCCCGGTTGAACCAGGACGAAAACAGGTGTTCGAAGTCAACATCGACGCGAGCCAGGTCTGCGTCCTTATTGAGGATCTCCAACAGGTCTTCACGCATGCGGACTAGTGTTTCGGTGCCTCCGGGTACGCCGTTCAGGCGGCGCAACAGTTCCTGCCGGCGCGGTTCGGCGACCTCGAGCAGGCTGGTGAGATTCCTGGCACTGCGATCACTTGCATACTCACCGGTGCGGTCAGCGAGTGCTTCGGTGTCGATGTCAAAATCGCTGGCCAGGCTCTGAAAGAACTCCAGCTTGTGTTCCTGATCAGCCTGCGCATATTTGGCCAGCAGGGCGGACCCGGTTTGCAGGCCGGTCACTTCGCCGGTGTCGGCCAGCAGCGAGTTGCACAGGGCCAGGATGTCACGTGCATCTGGCTTGGCCGAACTGGATGTCCGGCGCTCAAACAGGCTCGACAAAAGGTCCTGAAAATATGTGATGCGGCTCATACGGCTTTACCCATGACTTTGTCCGGCAACCAGGTTGCAAGATCAGGAAACAAGCACAACAGCAATATAGCGATCACCATGCAGGCTACAAAGGGCAATGACCCGACAAGGATGGTGCGCAGTGAAATTTCCGGTGCGATACCGTTGATCACGTACAGGTTCAGCCCGACCGGCGGGGTGATCAGGCCGATTTCCATGTTGATGGTCAAGATGACCGCAAACCAGTATGGGTCAAAACCGGCGCTGATCACGATGGGCAGCAGGATCGGGGCCGCCATCAGGATCACCGCGACCGGGGGCAGGAAGAAGCCCGCCACCAGCAGGAAAATATTGATGGCGAACATCAGCACCCAGGGATTTACGTCGAGCGTGCCGATCCATTCGGCAATCGACTGGGTGATGAACAGTGACGACAGCATGTAGGAGAACACCCCGGCAGCTGCAATGATGAACAGGATCATCACGCTTTCACGGGTTGAATCGCGAAGCACGTTCCACAGCAGTTTGGGGCTCCACAGCTTGTAGATGATGATGGCAACCATCAGGCAGAGCAGGGCGCCGATGGCCGCTGTTTCCGACGGTGTCGCCAGTCCGCCATACATGGCATACAGCACGCCCAGGATGATGGCGATGAACGGCAGCACGCGTGGCAGGATTTCAAAGCGCTCCTTCCAGGAGAAGGTCCGGCCCGATAGGGCGTCGGCCGAGCCCGAGCGCCATGTGTCATACAGGGACCACAGCATGAAAAGACCAACCAGCAGCAGCCCCGGAATCACCCCTGCCAGGAACAGGCGCCCGATCGAGGTCTCGGTGGCGATGCCGTAAACGATCATGGTGACCGATGGCGGGATCAGGATGCCGAGCGTGCCGCCGGCCGCGATGGAGCCGGTGGCAACACCGTCCGGATAGCCGCGCTTGCGCATTTCCGGGATGCCCATCTTGCCGATGGCCGCGCAGGTGGCCGGCGACGAGCCCGACATGGCGGCAAACAGGGCGCAGGCGCCGAGGTTGGAGATGACCAGGCCGCCGGGCACGCGGGTCAGCCAGCGGTCAAGCGCCTCGTATAGGTCGGCGCCGGCGCGGGTGGAGGCAATGGAGGCGCCCATGATGATGAACATCGGGATCGATAGCAGGGCGAAATTGTCAAGCTTGCCGAAAAAGATTTCCGGCAACAGCTGCAGCGAGCGGGCACCGTCGAAGATCAGCAGGAAACCGGCGGAGACGATCAGCAGGCCAACGGCCACCGACACGCCGGAAAACAACACGAGAACCGTGACGACGGCCAGAATGACACCCAGGGAAAGCGGATCCATCAGCGGCTCTCCTTGTTGATGTTAAACGGCTTGTCGAGACCGGTTATGACAGCTGCCAGATCGGCAATCAGCTGCAGCAGCAACAGGCCGAAGCCAACCGGCATCGCCAGGTAGGGGATCCACAGGCGCACGCCCCAGACGGTGTCCGACTTCCAGTTACGCGTCCATGCGGTGTGCCAGAACTCAAATCCGTACACCAGCATCAGCGCGACAATGATAATCGACACCGACAGAGTGAACAGTGCCAGCGTCTTGCGGGCAGCGGGTTTCATCATCAGTGGTATCAGGTCGACGTTCACATGGCCGCGCAGTTTCTGGACGTAAGGCAGGCCGAGCAATGTGGCGGCCACCATGAGGAAGGTGACGGCCTCGGTTTGCCAGATAGTGGATTGGTTGAGCACGAAGCGCACGAAGATCATCTGGCATGTGATGAAGACGGACACCACGATCATGGCCGCCGACACCCAGCCGCACACGGTGGAAATCCGGTCGACTGTTTTCAGCCAGCCGGTTCGCTCACCGGGACCTGACAAATTCGAATTTGCGTCAGCCGCCATGCCTTGCCCGCCTCAGATATGTGGGTGAAAAAGAGTAGTTTTGGATAGGTCACCGGAGGCGGTCAACCGCCTCCGGTCAGAATGTCGCTTCGATTATTCGACGGAAAGCGCCATGTCGAGCAGTTCCTGGCCGCCCGGCACATTTTCCACGAAGTTCTTGTAGGAAGACGCCTTGGCGATATCGCGCCATTTGTTGAACTCTTCCGGCGTCATGTTCTTGATTTCGACACCGGCTTTTTCAAAGACTTCAACCGAGGCGGCATCCTGCTTCTTGGCTTCCGCCAGGTAGTAGGCTTCAGCCTTGGCGGCGGCGTTATCAAGAGCCGCCTTCTGCTTGTCGTCAAGGCCATCATAGGCGGACTTGTTCATCAGCATTGGCTGGTACATGAACCACAAGGCCACATCGCCGGCCGGTGTGTAGCATTTTACCTGCTCGTAAATGCGGTAGGAGACGAATGATGACGATGACGTATTCGCCGCTGTCAGAACACCGGACTGCATGGCTGAGTAGATTTCAGACGATGCCATGGAGGTGATCGATGCGCCTGCCGTTGCCAGCATCTGCTCGAACGCCTTGCCCGCAGCGCGGGTCTGCTGGCCCTTCACATCGTCAGGCGAGGTAATGCATTTCTCCTTGCCGACGAACCCGCCTGCCAGATAGCCGTGCACCACGACGCGCACATCGTCTTCGGCCATGATGGATTCAATTTTTTTCATGAAATCCGAATTGTTCAGGCGGGCTGCATGGTCGTGGTTTTTCACCAGGCCGGGCATCAGTGTCAGGTTGTATTCGCCGCGCAGGCCACCGGCATAGGACAGTGGAAATACGCTCATGTCGAGTTGCCCGGCCGACAGGGGCTTGTATTGCTCGCGCGGCTTGAACAGTGACTTGGACGGGAAAATCTTGATGGTCAGGTCAACATTGGCGGCAGCCACTTCGTCGGCCACGATCTGGGCCACCTTGTGGCGCACGTCCTTGGTTGACCATTGGTGTGACAGGCGCAGTTCCTTGGCGTAGGCGGTACCCGACAGGGCTGTTGCCATGGCAAGGCCGGCTATCAGTGATGTCAGTTTGAGTTTCATGTATTCCTCCCGGTCCGGCCTTGTAACTCAACCGGACGTTTCTCATGTTGAATTCGTTGACTGACGAAACCGGTCAGCCTCTGCAGCCTACGTCTTTGCGTACAAGAGTCAACCAGATTGTATACAAGAATTTGCTTGTTGGATGCATCAGAATGCGGTTACTGTCGATGGCACCATGACGGAAAGAACAGCAGACCGTATACGCGAAACTCTCGAACAGGCGATTTTGACCGGTGAGTTCGAGGATGGCGCACGCCTTGATGAGGTGCGTCTGTGCACCCGTTTCGGTGTGTCGCGGACGCCGGTTCGTGAAGCCCTGCATCAGCTGACCGCGTCGGGCCTTTTGGAAATGAAGCCGCGCCGAGGGGCGTTTGTGCGCATGCCCGGTTTCGTGGAAGTTGTGGAAATGTTCGAAGTCATGGGCGAGCTGGAGAGCATGTGCGGCAGGCTGGCCGCCAAGCGCATAAGCGATGCGCAGCTCAAGGCGTTTTCCTCAGCCTGCCTCAAATGCGAACAGGCCGAGGAAGCCGGCGACCGCGATGCCTATTACCGCGAGAACGAAACTTTTCACCAGGTCCTGTACCAGGCGAGCGGTAACGGGTTCCTGCAATCCCAGGCCCTGCAATTGCAAAAACGCCTGCAGCCGTTCCGGCGCCTGCAGTTATGGGTGCGTGGCCGCATCAGGCAGTCGCTCGATGAGCACCGGCAAATCCTGCAGGCGGTTGAGGACGGAGACGGCGATGCCGCCGAAACGCTGCTGCGCCAGCACGTGACGGTGCAGGGCGAAAAGTTCTTCGACCTGATGCGCGGCCTCGATGAAACATCCGCGCGGAAGACCGGTTAAAGCGACCTACCTGATATCAGCGCACTCGGCCACCGGCGTGATCGCGCCCTTGCCATCAAAGAAGTTCAACAGATTGTTGGCCACCAGATCGCCCATGGCGCGACGGGTCTCGACGGTTGCCGAGCCCTGGTGGGGCTGCAGGGTGACATTGTCGAGGGCGCGTAGGCGTTCCGGGATTTTCGGTTCGGCTGCAAACACATCCAGACCGGCATGGCCCAGCCTGCCGCTTGCAAGCGCGTCAACCAGGGCATCCTCGTCATGGACCGAGCCACGCGCGACATTGATGAAGGTGCCGTCCGGCCCGAGCGCTTCGAGAACCTGCTGGTTCACGATGCCCCTGGTGGCCTCGCCGCCTGGGCAAATGGCGATCAGGAAATCGCAGTCGCGGGCCATGTCAGTCAGGCTGTCGTAAAACTCATAAGCCTGGTCGGCCTGCTGGCTCCGGCCATGATAGCCGATCACGCATCCGAACACTTCCAGCTTGCGCGCAATATCCTTGCCGATGCGGCCAAGACCGAGAATGCCAACCTTGCGGCCATTGATGGCGCGGGCAAGCGGCGGATCGCCCTCGTTTTGCCAGCGCCCGTCACGGGCAAACCTTTCCCACTCACTGAAGCGGCGTGAACAGGTCAGCACGAACGTGACGGCCATGTTGGCGACGTCATCATTGAGCACGTCGGGCGTGTTGGTGGCGACAACATTGCGCGATGCTGCATGAGCCGCATCCACGCCGTCATAGCCAACCCCGAAACTTGCAATCATTTTCAGGTTGGGAAGTGAGTCAATCAGGGCGGCGTCGGCCTTGCCCATGGTGGCGACGCCTTCGATCTTGTCTGCAACAGATGCCAGGAAAGCGTCCTTGTCATCAGCTTCATAGAGCCGGTGCAGCGTGTGGCGGGCTTCCAGCGCTTCCTGGATATGCGGCATCATGTTGGAGACCAATAGTATGTCAGTCATTTGTCTTGTCCTCGGGTGTAGGTCATGTTCAGCAATAGCGTTCGGCACCGGGCCATTGCGCTTCAGTGTACCTGTCGCCGTATGCGAAACCGGGCGGCAGGCATTTGGCAATCTCTGCCAGATCACCGGCTGTCGGATTCAGGCTTTCACCGGCGGCCAGTTGTTCCAGGTGCTGGCGTGAACGGGTGCCGGGAATAGGCAGAAGATGCGGCCCCCGTTCCAGCACCCAGGCAATGGCAACCGTCGCCGGAGATACGCCGCGGGCTCTGCAAAATGCCCGGAACGCATCCAGTGCCCTGACGTTGCAGGAAAAGTTCGGCTCTACAAAACGTGGATTGCCGTTTCGGAAATCGCCGTCAGCGAAAGTGCCGGGGTCCGGCAGCGTATCAACGAACATGCCGCGCCCCAGCGGCGAGAACGGCACGAAGGCGACACCCAGTTCCTCACATGCCTGTATGACGCCAAGCTCCGGGCTGCGGGTCCACAGCGAGTATTCACTTTGCACAGCCATGACCGGATGTACCGCATGGGCGCGGCGCAGCGAGAACGGTGCAATTTCGGAAAACCCGATACCGCCGATCTTGCCTTCCTCCTTGAGGCGCACCAGCGTCTCCATGACATCCTCAATGGGACGGTCCGCCTCGCGGCGGTGAATGTAATACAGCGCGACATGGTCCACGCCGAGATTGCGCAGGGATTTTTCAAGTGCCTCGCGCAGGTGTTCCGGAGAGTTGTTGAAACCACGCACATTGGTGTCGGGGTCGCGGTAAATCCCCGCCTTGGTGGCGATCGTGAACTTGTGCGGGTGATCCTTGATGAACGAGCCGATTACCTTTTCCGACACCCCGGCACCATAGACATTCGCGGTGTCGAGAAAGTCGATGCCGAGGTCAAGTGCCGCGGCCAGCGTATCATGGCTTTCAGCTTCGGTGGTCGGTCCGTAGGCGCCTGCGAAACTCCAGCAGCCAACGCCGACAGCTGATACTTCCGGGCCGCCGGCGCCCAGTTGGCGTTTATGCATGGTTCAGTCCTTCTTGTTTTCTATCTGCGCATAGACCTTGAGTGCGTCTTCCATAGTGCGGTTTGCATCAATGGTTTCACGGGTTTCAGCGGCAAACGGGGTTTGTGCCAGCACCCGGAAGATGTCTGCGGCACCGTCATGGAAACCGGATGTAACACCGGCATCCGCAAATGTTGCAGCAATTTCCTCCATCTCGCCGATCCAGCGTCCGGAATCAGCCGGCAACCGCGGGATACGGGCTCGCATGGCATCCAGTGCAGGTTTCTGGCTGAAGTCGAACTCCGCGGTCAATTCTTCGGTAAGACCCAGTTTTTCCGCAGCCAGCATGACGGCTGTCTGGAGGGTCCAGGTTCCCTTGGTGAGCGCGGCATAGACCATTTTCATGGCCGAGGCGCGCCCGACCTCTTCACCCAGGCTGATGACCTGAAACCCCTTGCCGTCCAAAGCCTGCATGGCGGAAACATCTGCACCTGATACGTAAAACCTGGTGCCGCCTCCCTTGCCGGGCGCCAGGCCTATGATGCCGGCATCAATGAAGGTTGCACCTGCTGCTGAAATGGCGGCACCAGCCTCGCGTGCCGTTGCGGGAGAGATGGCATTGCAATCCACGTAAACGGGGGTCTTGCCGGCTTGCTGCATGGCATCGGCTATTTCCGTCGCCAGGCCAACCGCCGCCGACGGAGGCAGGATGGACAGAATGATATCGGCGCGCCCGACCATATCCTCCAGTGTTGGGGTGTCCTGCATTCCGGCCCGGCTTGCCAGCTCACGGGTCGCTTCGCTGCGTCCGGCCAGACAGGTCAGCACGGTGTGACCGGCACCGGTCAGGGCGGCCCCGACACCATGGCCCATGTCACCAGGCATCAGGATGGCAATAACAGGCAGGCTCATCAGGTGCTTTCTCCGGCGGCAGTTTTGAAATAGACGGCTTTCTGATGGGCCCGGTAGAGCGTGTACAGGCCACCGGCCACCATCATTATGCCGATGCCGGGGCGGATAAAGCCTTCCATCATGAACATGGCAGGGGCAAGGGCCAGAACCATCAGGGGCGTATAGTAGAACGGCCACACTTTCTTGCCGCGGTCACGCTGATACATCCCGAAGCCCATGGAGAACAGGCTCAGGGTCAGGAAGAACACCGACCACGGATGGGTGATGAAATTGCTCATGTCGGTAGAAAGGGCGACGGCGCGCGCCAGCCAGCGCTCGGCAATCGGGCCCAGCACGACGCCGAGGATCATCGGCGCCAGCGGGAAACCGAGATTGCGCATCATGTAGCCGACGACGCCGAATATCAGCAGGGTCCACATGTCGTTGACGATGTTGTTCAGCGCGAAAACGCCAATGCCGCAATAGGCCAGTATTATGCCGGCCAGCACATACATCTTCACCTTGGTCACCAGCACGAACAGTTTCAGCGCAACCGACTGGAAGAACAGCACCAGGAAATTGGCGAAGAAGAAGGCGATGAAGATCGAATATGCCAGTACCGGCGCTTCGGTTATGAAGCTCGGGCTGGGCACCACGTCGTGAATCAACAGTGCGCCCAGCATGACGGCAGTGACAATGTCGCCGGGGATCCCAAGCGCCATCATGGTGATCAGCGATCCGCCGGCCGTAGCGTTGTTGGACGCCTCCGGCGCGATGATACCGTCCTCGGTTCCGGTGCCGAACTTTTCCGGTGTCGGGGATGCCTTCTTGGCCTGGTCATAAGCCAGGATGTTGGAAATCGATGACCCGGCAGCGGGCAGGATGCCGGTGAAGATGCCGATGATCGAGGAGCGCACCAGGTTGACCCATCGGGACAGGACGATCCTGGCTGCCTTCATGTGTTCGATGCGAATGTCGATGTCGCCGGTCTGGACCAGAGAGCGTCTGGCCTCGCCGGGGTTGCGGATGTCGCCCATCAACTGGCTGAAGGCGAACAGGCCGATCAGAACCGGCAGGAACGCAAAGCCCTCCTGCAGGTAATCCGACCCGAAGTCAAAGCGCGACACGCCATTTATGTCTTCTTCACCGACCGTGGCGACCAGCAGGCCAAGCGCTCCAGAGATCAGTCCCTTGATCAGGTTCTTGCCGGCCAGGCTGGCGGTGATGGTCAGCGCGAAGAACACCAGGGCAAAGTAATCCCACGGCTGAAACTCAAGCCCGATACGGGCCAGTTGCGGTGCGATGGCGATCAGGCAGATGGCGGAAATGACACCGCCGAAAAAGGACGACCATACCCCGAGGCCGAGCGCCAGGCCGGGGCGGCCCTGACGGGCCATGGGGAAACCGTCAAATGTGGTGGCAACCGATGACGGCGTGCCGGGAATGCCGATCAGGATTCCCGACATCAACCCGCCGGACAAGCCGCCGACAAACACGCCGATCATGGTGGCAATGCCCTGTGAAGCGGTCATGGAGAAGGTAAACGGCAAGGTCAGGACCACCGCCATGGCGATGGTGAATCCCGGAATGGCGCCTGCCAGCAGGCCGGCGATGGCACCGGCGCTCATCAGCAGCAGGGTATGAACGGTGGCGATTTCGGCGAGGGCGGCGAGAATGTGTTCCATGGCGAGGTCCCCCGGGGCTCTATCGGATTGAGAAGATTTCGCCCTCAGGCAAAATCACTCGCAGGCCAAAGGTGAACAGGGTCCACATGAAACCCATGGACACGGTGGCATAAATCGCATGCCGCAGGAGATCGCGCGGCGACCAGCCACCCAGTACAGTAAGCAGGGCGAACACAAGCAGGATACCGCCGATCAGCGCGCCGGCCCAGGGTAGGGTGGCAAGGAACACGAAGTAGATGGCGAAACAGATGATGGGGTTGCGGAAATACTCGATGAATCCGCGCAGCCCGGGTTTGCGGTCATCTGGCTTGGTGCCGTCCGAAGCCGGGTAACTGAGGGACTGGACAAAATAGATGGCGCTGAACAGGGCAAGAACCGCGACAATGATCTGTGGCCATGTGGAGGGCTTGAGCGTGCCGTATCCCGGCAACCGGATGTGCAGGGACGACCAGGCCAGCAGGCCGCAGAACAGCAGCAGCAGGATTGCGATTATGGTGTCTTTGTTGAGCGCGCGCATGGATGCCGGAGCCACCCTGGTAGGTGAGATGGGGACGATATAAGACGGACCGGACGCCAGATCGGCATCCGGTCCTTTTGGTACTTACGACAAGCTACTTCTTGTACATGCCGACCTTGATGGCGACCTTTTCATGAGCGTCATACTCGTTCTTGAACCAGGCGGCATACTCTTCAGCATTGCGGTACTTGATCTGGGTACCCTTGGCTTCAAGCGATGCCTTGAAATCTGCATTTTCCGCAGCCTTCTTGATGACACCCGCCCAGTAATCGATGACCTCTTTCGGTGTGCCCTTTGGAGCAACGATGCCGCGGTCAAGCGAGTAGGTCATGTCGACACCGAGTTCCTTCAGGGTTGGCAGATCCGGCAGCAGGGGCGAGCGTTCGTCGGAAGCGATCGCCATGGCCTTGAGGTCGCCTGTCGCCAGATGTTTCTTGGCCGTCGGGATGTTGATGGTGCCGAGCTTGATGGTATCGGCCAGCAGTGCCGTTACGCGTTCCTTGGTGCCGTCGAACGGTACGTATTTGAACTTTGTCCCGGTCAGGTCTTCAAACAGCAGCCACATGAACTGGCTGGTTGAGCCGAAGGTTGCGCCAAGCTCGATGCTTTCCGGCGAGGCCTTGGCGGCAGCTACAAGTTCTTCAACAGAGTTGAAGGGCACTGTGCCGGCTGCGCCCATGATTTCGGGCGTCGAGGTGACCTGTGCCACCATGTCAAAGCCGTCCCAGGTAAAGTCCACACGGCCGTTCAGGTAGCCGACAATGGCGCTCTGGTGAATGGCGAACAGCGTGCAGCCGTCAGCCTTGGCCTTGCGGGCTTCCTTGGCGCCCTTGTTGCCGCCCTGTCCCGGCACGGTCACAACCTGAAACTTTACCGGCACATCCATTTCCTGAATGGTCTTTTCCATTTGTGAAAAGATGATGTGAGTGCCGCCGCCGGCCTTCCACGGCACGATCAGCTTGGCAGTGGTGCATCCCATATCAAGTGCCTGCGCCGGGGCAGACATTCCGATGGCGGCTGCTGCAATGGCAATGCCGCCCAGAAGTGATTTGGCGAAACGCATGAACTTCTCCCTGTAAGATACTATTGAATTATTGGTCTCGTGGCATTTGCCCCGAGTGAGCGAAAAAGACTAAGGGTATCGCTGGTTGAGTCAATCGCACGGGGCGTCATTCAGTCCCGCAGGGCGGGAGAGCTGCATGAACAATAACGTGACTTCGGCACGAAGACTGCGCCTGGGCATTGCCGGTCTCGGCACCATCGGGCTGGCCGTGGCCAGGCGCGTGGATGCCGGTGAAGCAGGCGACATGGTGGTATCGGCGGTGTCGGCGCGTGATACCGGCAAGGCTGCCGACAACATCTCCGGTTTCACGCACCGGCCCGACATCGTGCCGATCGGTGAGATTGGAGGCCATTGTGACGTGGTGCTGGAATGCGCGCCCAGATCGGTGTTCGACGAGCTGGCAACATCGGCGATCAGCAATGGCTGCATCTTCATCCCGCTGTCGGTGGGCGCCCTGCTGGACCGGCCTGAACTGGTCGAGCAGGCGCGTGCAACAGGTGCAAAGATCATGGTGCCGACCGGCGCCCTGATCGGGCTTGATGCGGTCAAGGCAATTGCCCAGGGCAATGTCACCAGCATTACCATGGAAACGCGCAAGCCGCCGCGCGGGCTGAAAGGCGCGCCGCACATAGCAGCAACCGGGGTTGACCTGGACAGCGTCAGCGAGCCTTTAAAAGTGTTCTCGGGAACCGCCCGCGAAGCGGCCAGGGGATTTCCCGCCAATGTGAACGTGGCCGCCGCCCTTGGTCTTGCCGGTATCGGGCCGGATCGCACCATGGTTGAAATCTGGGCCGATCCGACCGTGCAGCACAATACGCATTCGATCACCGCCAAATCGGATTCATCGGATTTCACCATGACCATCCAAAACATTCCCACGGCTGAAAACCCACCTACCGGAAAAATCACTGCACTGAGTGCTTTGGCCACCCTGCAACGGTTGACATCGCCGCTGGTGGTCGGCACCTGAAGGCATCAGCAAGTTTCCTGTCCGAAAAGGCACGTTCCACATGAGAGATCTCGAACAACCCGGCCGTTCGCCGGTCCTGTCAACAAACGGCATGGCTGCGACGTCGCATCCTCTGTCGACGCAAGCTGCCGTGAAGGTTCTGCAGGATGGCGGCAACGCGCTCGATGCAGCGGTTGCCGCGTGCGCCGTGCAGTGTGTGGTGGAACCTGAATCAACAGGTATCGGCGGTGACTGCTTCTGCCTGTATGCACCGAAAGCATCCACGGACATTGTCGCCTATAACGGGTCCGGCCGTGCACCGGGTGCCGCCACCGCGCAATGGTATGCCGACAACGGCATTACCGAGATCGAGCAGCAAAGCCCGCATTCGGTCACCATTCCGGGCGCCATTGATGCCTGGGATACGCTGGTGCGCGATCACGGCAGCAGGCCACTGGCCGAGCTGCTGGCGCCGGCGATTGATTTTGCCCGCAACGGCTATCCGATCGCCTCCCGGGTCAGCGTGGATTTCGCCAGCCAGCGGGAGCATCTTCGTCATGATGAAAACGCGGCAAAGGTCTTCCTGCGTGAAGATGGCGAGCCATATGCGCATGGCCAGTTGCACAGGCAGCCGGCACTGGCCGATACGATGCAGCACATAGGCGAGACGGGACGTGACGGGTTTTACACCGGCTCCGTCGCGGAAGACATTGTCAGCCACCTGCAGTCCAAGGGAGGGTTGCATACGCTGGACGACTTTGCCGGCATGAAAGGCGAGTACGTCACACCGATCAGCACGGAATTTCGCGGCAACACGGTTTATCAATGCCCGCCCAACGGGCAGGGCGTGATCGCGCTGATGCTGCTTAATGTGATGAGCGGCATCGAGGCGGGCGAGGGCGGCCCGGTCACGCTGGAACGGGTGCATCGCGAGATCGAGGCGGGCAGGCTTGCCTATCGCGACCGCAATCTTTTTCTGGCTGATCCGGGGCAATCGGACGTGCCGGTCGACTGGTTCCTGTCGGAAGAGCACGCGGCTGAAACCCGTGCTGTCATTGATGATGCCCGCGCGCTTGATCCGCTGCCGGACTTTTCCGGTCCGCAGCACAAGTCGACAGTCTATATTTCCGTCGTCGACAAGGATCGCAATGTGTGCAGCTTCATCAATACGCTGTTCCACAATTTCGGGTCCGGGCTGATGGCGCCGAAATCCGGCGTCATGCTGCACAATCGCGGCCAGGGTTTCGTGCTCGATCCAGACCATCCCAATTGCATCGCGCCGGGCAAGCGCCCGCTGCACACGATCATCCCCGGCATGGTGGCCAGCGGGGGGCGGGTGGTGATGCCGTATGGCGTCATGGGCGGCGAGTACCAGGCCTTCGGCCACATGCAGTTTCTCACCCGGTTGTGTGACTATGGCCTGGACGTGCAGCAAGCCCAGGACGCGCCGCGTTTCTTCCCCGACCCGTTCACCGGCGAGGTCGAGGTTGAGGGAACCATTCCGGCAGACATACTGGCCGGGCTGGAATCGAAAGGGCACAAGCTGGTGCGCCCGGCCAAACCGATCGGCGGATCACAGGCAATCTGGATCGACTGGGATGAAGGGGTGCTGATGGGTGGTTCCGACCCGCGCAAGGACGGCTGCGCTATCGGATACTGAGCCTGAGACAGTGACTGGGTGTATGTCACCGGCCAAGTTAGGTTCGATGACTGGCATGCACCGGCGAACGTACATCTGGCGGCCTTAGGAGGCGAAACATGCAGAAGCTCATTCTAATCACCGGATCGACCGACGGCATTGGGCTTGAAACGGCGAGAAAGCTGTCTGCGGAAGGACACAACATCCTGCTGCACGGACGCAATCCGGCGAAGCTGGAGGCGGCGAAACGCACGCTTGGCGGCGATGTGGAGGGGTATGTCGCCGACTTGTCGGAGATGGCGGATGTAGAAGAGCTGGCAAAATCGGTGGCCGCGAAGCACGGGAAAATAGACGTACTGATCAATAATGCGGGTGTTTTCAAAGTGCCTGATGAGATCACCGCTATCGGGCTCGATGTCCGCTTTGTGGTCAATACGCTTGCGCCTTACGTGCTGACGCGGCGCTTGTTGCCGGTGATGGATACCTCCGGGCGCATCATCAACCTGTCATCGGCGGCGCAGGCGCCTGTCAACCTGGACGCCCTTGCAGGGCAGGTCCGGCTGTCCGACATGGATGCCTATGCGCAAAGCAAGCTTGCAATCACCATATGGTCGCGCGAACTGGCGAAGGAACTGCCAGACGGACCGGTCGTTGTGGCGGTAAATCCGGGATCACTTCTTGCCAGCAAGATGGTCCAGGAAGGCTTCGGGGTTGCCGGCAACGATCTGAGCATCGGTGCGGACATTCTGGTGCGCGCGGCATTGTCGGATGAATTCGCGACCGCTTCGGGCAAGTATTTCGACAATGATGCCGGCCGGTTTGGCGAACCTCATTCCGATGCGCTTGACCCGGAGAAATCCGGAAAACTCATGGGCGTGATCGAAGATGTTCTGGCCAATACAACAAGGTAGTGGTCTCAAGTTGTACGTGAACATTGGTTTCATGTGCGTGTCTGCCGAGCGCTGCAGGCGATCGTCAAAGTAATCCACTGCTCATCGCGTATGGATTTGTGGCGGCGGGTTGATCATGGTACGCTTGAAGCGCAATACATAGCTGGAGGGCAACATGTACACTCGTTCACCTGAGCCAAAGCCACCGCCTGCGCCTTTTGATCTGTAGGCACTTGTCCGGCAGGGAGAGTAACCCGGTCCGGTCTGCGTTTTGGGAACCCCGTAGCCTGCGGGGTTCTTTTGTTTTGGTATGTGTTGGTAAGATTGCTCCATATGTCCAGTATCGAAACCCGCACGTTAGAATTGACGGATGTCGCGTTTGCAACGGCCGGGCCTCGCCGTCTGACGCGCCCGTATGTCACCTCTGTCAGTGCAAACAAGAGCCTTGTGCGATTCCTGGGCTGGATGCTTCAGTCGGGCGGTCCGGACCCCGGCAAGTGGCACCAAAGGCATTTGGCTGGTGCTGTTTCTCCCTCGGCCGATTACGTCAGCGGCGCGGCACGAAAATTCATTGATCTTGCTGCTTCGGTACTGGCGGAACGGGACGAGGCTTTACTGCAAGCGGTGCGGGCCAGGGCCATCAATTGCTATGCTCGGGACCGCCAACTCAAAGCCGTCATGATGCGATACCCGCGCTGGAAGCCTGAAGTTGAGGTTACCGGAGCTGTTCCACACGCCGTTCTGCAGGCCGAAAAAAGACCGATTGTTTACTGGGCGGACAATACAGTTTTCGCCGAGTTTTTAGGACGCATGGCATTGCACCAGTTAGGTGTCAGATCAACCCAGTTCTCCGATCACGTGCATGGCGACGGTCATACCTGGCTGGGAAAACTCACAGCGCAGCGAATGAACTTCGCATTGGAAAACCGCTACACTGCATCTCGAATAGTCAGCGGACCGACAACTCACTTCAACGCAATTCGAAAACTTGCCAAATCAGCCCGTACCCACACGGCGCTTTTCATGACCAACAATGCCTTCATCGGACGGCGTTTCGCCTGCACGCGGCTGGACGACCAGTTATGTTTCGTGCAGGCAACCGCACCATTGACGATGACACGGACCTACAACGCAGCGGTTGTTCCGCTGACAGTGCTGGAAACAGAGCCCTTTCAAAGGTTTTCCGTGCGGTTTCACAAGCCGCTTGAAGCGGACATGAACCTTTCAAGAGATGATGATATCAGGCGGATGGCCTTGCTTTCCACGCAGCGTCAGATGTCAGAAATCAGGGAAAACCCGGAGCAGTGGTTGTGCTGGACAAGCGGGCAGTTCGCCCAACCAGCCGATGGAAAAATACACAGGGCCGCAATGTGATGACGGCGAGCGCCACTGGTCCTATGGTCAACTCTTGATTAGTATCACATCGCATAGTTGCATTTTTGCCAAATCCAATACGGGGGCTGCAATTCCCGATTCACGGCTGTACCGCCTGCCCGGACATTTTCATGGCCAAGCATATCCACATTCTGACATCGAAAGGCGAGCGCTTGCAGCGCATACACCTGATGAATGTGCTGGCGGCGATCTGGCGCGAGACCGGCAGTTCGATATCTTTCGGTGAGCGCCCGCCGCCGCAGACGGACGTGGTGATTTCACATACGGATTATTCGGTCGTCGGGGATGACTTCTTCAGCAAGGTCGAAAGAGGACTGCCGGTGATCAACAGCAAGGCCCGCAATATCCTGAAGACAGCGGTCAGCCAGATGCTGATTACCCGCGACAGCACGTGGACCGGGCCGGTGATCGTCAAAACCAACGCCAATGCGCATGCCGGCGAAGAATATGCCTACCACCGGCTTGATGTGCCGAGGCTGTTGAAGATACTGGCAGGCAGGGTAATCCCGTGGCAGTGGACCGGGGATCTGCCGCTGCGCCAATATCCGATACTGGACAGCATTGATCAGGTGCCGGGCTGGGTATGGCAAGATGACCGGTTCGTCGTGGAAAGGTTCATGCCGGAACGCGATGGGGACCTGTATGTCCTGAGGCTATGGATGTTCTTCGGCAACAAGGAATACTGCATGCGGGTTTGCAGCGAGCTGCCGATCGTCAAGAGCCGAAAACTGGTGAGTGTCGACCTGGTCGACGATATACCCGAGCAGGTGCGCGAGATCCGCCGGACACTCGGCCTGGACTTCGGCAAGATCGATTTTGTGATGCATGACGGCAAGCCGCTGGTCTTTGACGTCAACAAGACACCGACCGTGTTCCTGAACAAATCGGGCCAGCCCGGCGCTTATGTGCGCGGCCTCGCCGACGGACTTGAAGGTCTGATCGCGTGAGTTTGCCTGTCAGGACACTGGATCAGCTGTATCCCGACGACTGCTTTTTCTGCGCACGAACGACGCGTGAAATGATGCGCTGGAACGTGAGAGACGTCGGCAAACTGCCTGCATACCGGCTGGACGCCACACCGGCCCAGCTGCTGGGGTTCGCCGGACAGATGCCGTTTGTCGCACACGAAGCGGCCAGCACCCCGGAGATCACGGATTTCATGGCATTGTGTGGTCTTCCCCGCCCGGGCCGCGTTTTCAGATACCGGACCGCGGCTGAAGCCGCCTCCCTGGCACTGGACCTGATCGGGCAGGGCGGGAAGATGGCCTACAATTTCGGTGTTCTGCCAGAACTGGAGGCTCCCGAAGGCCTGCAAACGCCGCTGAAGCAGTTCGCGCGCATGAATGACAAGGCAAACCTGCCGAGCCTTGTCGACCCGCAACACCTGCCGCAGCGCGCTGTGTACCCGGTCGGCGAACTTTCAGAACTCAGCTTAAAACCCTGGGCAGGCCCGGTCTTCGTGAAACTTGCAGGAGATGCGTCGGCCGGCGGCGGCGCGGCAGTCAGGTATTGTGCCGAACAATCAGACCTGGATGCCGTGGCGCTGGAATTCAGGCGACGCCTGACCTGTCACGATACGGTCGTTCTGGAGAAGGACTGCAGCGTCAAACAAAGCTGGTGTGTCGGGGTCTGTATTCTGGACGGCAAGGTGGAGAGCCTGGGGGCTTCGGTCCAGTTGTTCAGGGCACCGGCTCAGCAGACGGGCAATCTGCTTTTGCCGGACGACGTTCCTGCCGACATAACCCAACTTGCAGCGGATATTGCAACACGCGCGGGCCGGACCGGTTTCAGGGGAATTGCCGGGTTTGACATAGGCGAGGTGCCGGACCGGCAGCCGGTGGTTTTCGATCTCAACTTCCGGCCGAACAGTTCCACAGGGCTGCTGTTGGCAGGTCGTGCGGCGCAACGGCGGACCGGGCTCCCGGTGATGCAGAGTTTCTTTCTGCGCCACGACGGGCCATTGGCGGAGCTGCTTGATGCGGTGCAGGGCGAAGCAGCTGCCGGACGCATCATCCCCGGCAGTGTTTTCGATGCGGAAGCCTACAAAGCCACTGTAGACGATCCGGCAACACGTTCATGCCTGGACGGTTGGTTTCTGGCAGAAAGCAGTTCCGAAACCGCGCGGTGGCCGAGCGAGGTTGCACAGCGGCTGGCCCGAACCTGAACTGTCAACCCGGATCAGGTTGCCTGTTTCGCCTGATTGGCGGCCATGGTGCGAAAATGCTCGATGAGAGTGCCCGCAAAGTCCTTTGCCAGTAGTGATATCGGACGGTGGTTGGGCCGCAGGATGGCCAGATCGAAAACGATGTCCGGGTGAAACGGCTTGAATACGACACCGGCACTCTGTCCGCTGCGATAGAGCCTGTAACTTTCCGCTGTCACGGGATCGACCACGGCACAGGCCAGGCCGTTTTCCACGTAGGTCAACAGGGGAATGAAGTACTGGGTCGAGAATGCCACGTTCATGGACGTTGCGGTTGCGGCAAATGCGTCCTGCAACTGGATGCTGACGGGATGCTCGTCGATCAGTATTCCAATCGGCTCAGCATGCAGATGGTCGATGGTGATGACTTTGTGTGCGGCCAGCGGGCTTTGCGCCGGCACGGCGCACAGGCAGGAAAACTTCACCAGCTCGGAGTCGATCAGTCCGCTTTCCCGCGACAGGTTGGAATGATTGTCGCAAATGCCGACATCGTATTGCTGGGCAGCCAGCAACTGGATGACGGCCTCGGTCGAGCGCGACACGAGTGTCGTCTTGATGTCGGATTTGTTCTTGGCATATTTCGACACGATTTCCGGCAACACGAACACCGATGGGCCGGGCATGGAGGCAATGCGCAATTCTCCGCTTTCAAGCGCCCTGATGCGGCGCATGTTCTGGGTGATCGACTCGACCCGTTTCAGAAGCTCACCACATTCTTCGAACAGATACCTGGCTTCGGGAACCGCGTGCAGCCTGCCGCCCTTGCGATCGAACAGCTTCATGCCAAGGTCGTTTTCGAGGTTGGCGATGGTGGCGCTGATCGATGGCTGCGTCCGGTTGAGATTGCGCGCGGTCTGCGAAATCGAGCCGGTCAGCATCACCTCATGGAAGGCGCGCATCTGATTTAAATTCACGATACACCTACAAATTTTTTCTATGACTTTAAAGAAATTGAAAATTTGTGCAAATGAGTTGTACGGCGTAACCTTTGCTTCAAGGTTTCACAGGGAAGCCGGTTCAAGGGAGAAAAAGTATGAAGTTCCACAAGACACTTATGGCTGTCATGGCGGCCGGTACGCTATTGGCGGCCGGTATTGCGCATGCGCAGTCACCGCAGTTTTTCCGCATCGGTACAGGTGGTGCCGGTGGTACATATTTCCCCATCGGCGGCACAATCGCCAATGGTATTTCTGCCCCTCCAGGTGCGCGTGCCTGTGACAAGGGTGGTCAGTGCGGTGTGCCCGGCCTGATCGCCATTGCCCAGTCGACCACCGCGTCGGTGTTCAACAATGCCGCGGTGCAAAATGGCGAGCTGGAGGCAGGTCTTGCTGCTGCCGACGTCACCCGCTCGATGTATATGGGTGAAGGCAAATTTGAAGGTAAAGCCCATCCGAAACTGCGCATCATTGCCAACCTGTATCCGGAAGACCTTCATCTGGTGATGCCAAAGGGCGCCAAGATCAACAATCTCGGAGACCTGAAAGGCAAGCGCGTCGGCATCGCACAGGCCGGTTCCGGCACCCAGGTTGCCGTGCTCCAGATGCTGGATGCATGGGGCGTAAATCGTGACAATATGGAAGAAGCTGAACTGAACAACAGCCAGAGTGCGGAACGCCTGGCAGACGGTCAGCTTGATGCCTATTTCTATGCCGCCGGCTGGCCGGTCGCAGCCATGGTGCAACTGTCATCGACCAAGGGCATGAGCCTGCATTCATTCAGCGATGATGACCTGAAAAAGATCAATGGCATCATTCCGGCCTACATCCCGTCGAAAATCCCGGCAGGTGTTTATGAAGGTGTCGATGCTGAAACGCTGACACCGGCTGTAAGTGCGTTGCTGGTAGTGTCTTCAGACCAGTCCGAAGAACTCGTCTACGGCATCACCAAAGCCCTGTGGAACGACAATACCCGCAAACTGCTCGACAACGGTCATGCCAAGGGCAAGCAGATTACGTCGGAAACGGCTCTTGACGGTGTAGCTGCACTGGGTGTGCCGCTGCATCCTGGAGCTGAGAAGTTCTACAAGGAAGTCGGCCTGCTCAAGTAAGGCGGCTTTTCTCTAAAGCCTGGAACTGAAAAACGGCAGGCGACGCTTAAGTTAGCGTCGCCTGCCACCCAAAAGACCTGCGCAGGGGAGGCCATCATGAGCACATCAAACGATACTGATCGCGAATTGTCAGCCGAGGAGCTGGCGGCTATCGAGGAAAAGTATGACGAAGCGTCCCAGACGCGACAGGTTTCGCCGTCGGTGGGCAAGGTGCTCAAGGTGGTGGCTCTGGTTTTCGCGCTGTACCACTACCTGACCGCAGGCTTCGGCCTGCCGGCTGATCACTGGCACATGGGCTGGCACCTGACAGGCCTGTTCATTCTCACCTATGCCCTGTTCCCGATCTTCCGGACCAAAAGCCTGCTGGCCATGAAAGTCAGCCGGTTGCGGATCGGCAATATTCCGCTCTACGACCTGGTCTTCATGATTTTGGGCGTAGCAGCGTCGCTCTATGTCGGCGTGGCGTGGCGCGGCATTCCCGCGCTCGGCATCGAAGAACAGACCTTCAGGATGGGCAATCCCAACTCCTACGACATTTTCTTCGGCGTGATCATCATCGTGCTGGTGCTTGATCTGGCGCGGCGTACCCTGGGATGGGTGCTGCCGCTGATCATCTGCGTGTTCATATCCTATGCGCTGCTCGGGCCCTATTTCCCTGGAATCCTGCAGCATCCTGGGGTGAAGTTTAACACCTTCGTGTCCAGCATGTACTTCCCGCAGGAAGGCATCTTCGGGGTGACGCTGTGGGTCGTGTCGACCATCGTGTTTCATTTCGTGCTGTTCGGCGTGATTGCCCAGCGCACCGGTCTCGGTGCGCTGTTTATCGACAACGCCACGATCCTCGCCGGCCGCTATACGGGCGGCCCGGCCAAGGTGTCGGTGGTCTCGTCGGCGTTTTTCGGCACCATTTCAGGCTCATCGGTGGCCAATACGGTTTCCACCGGTGCGCTGACCATCCCCAATATGAAGCGGCTCGGATATCCGGCTCATTTTGCCGGCGGGGTCGAGGCGGCGGCATCGGCAGGCGGGCAGATTACCCCGCCGATCATGGGCGCTGCCGCCTTCATCATGGCGGAGTTCCTGGAACTTCCCTACACAACAATTGTGATTGCGGCGATCTTTCCCGCCATGCTGCATTATGTCGGGGTGTTCGCCGTGGTGCACCTGATGGCCCGCAAGCTGAACCTGCAGGGTTTGTCGAAAGACATGCTGCCCAAATTCGCCGAGGTCTGGCGTGATGGCTGGGCGAACATCATCCCGCTGGTCGGCCTGCTGATTGTCCTGTTCTCCGGCTACACGCCGTTCATGTCGGCGTTCTGCGGTATCTCGCTGTCGGTGATCGTCGGCATGGCACGTCACCGGGCGCCGGTCACGCTGGTGCTGCCGGCAGCGTTTATCGCCTTCGTGCTGTGGAAGTATTCAAACGGCGGCTTCGATCTGGTCATGAGCGCCATACTGATCACCATTTCGATCGTCGGGACCTTCAATCCACAGCCGCGGGTGATGATCCCTGAAATGAGTGAATCGGTGCAGCTCGGGGTGAAATATGCCCTGGCGGTTGGTGCCGCCTCCGCCGCGGTCGGTATTGTCGTAGGTGTCATCAACACCACCGGTATCGGGTTCCGCATTGGTTTCATGGTCACCCAGGGCGCCGGCGCAATGGCATCAAGCCTTTATGACCTGATTACAGTCGGTGGACTGGAACTGTTCGCGGTCACTGACCTGCAGTTGTTCCTGTCGCTGGTGTTCGTCGCCGTCGCCTGCATTTTGATGGGGGCGGGGATTCCGACCACCGCACTGTACATCATGCTGGTGTCGGTAGCACAGCCGGCGCTGGCGCAACTTGGTGTTCCGCCGATCGCCAGTCACATGTTCGTCCTGTACTACGGCGTGGTGTCGGAGATCACCCCACCGGTGTGCACCTCTGCCTACGCGGCTGCCGCGATAGCCAACGCCAACCCGTTCCGGACCGGCATTTCCGCGTTCACGCTCGGGCTTGGCAAAGTGGTGGCGCCGATGGCGTTCGTCTATGCCCCGGTCTTGCTGATTGTCTCATCGACCGGCTTTGACCTCCTGACCTTCAGCTACACGGCAACCAGTTGTATCCTCGGCGTCCTGTTCCTGTCGGCGGCGGTTGTCGGTTTCTTCCTGACGCCAATGAGCGTGCCGGAGCGCCTGCTGTTTGCACTGTCGGGTGTGGTGATGATCGCTCCGAGCTTCCAGGCCGATTTGGTGGCGTTGGCCATCGCCGCGCCGACGCTGATCATTCAGATAACCAAGCGCCGCAATGTGCAGGCGCCGGCCGAGGCTGGATAGTCCGGTGGGCAGGAGAACTGCGGCAAGCGGAGAGGTTACCATACTCGGGGCTGGCATTGTCGGCGTATGCTGTGCGCTGAGCCTGCAGGAGAAGGGCTATGCGGTCACGCTGATTGACCGCCAGCCGCCGGGCGAGGCGGCGAGTTATGGCAATGCGGGTGTGATCTCACCCTGGTCATGTGTGCCGCAGTGCATGCCGGGCACCGCGCGGCAGATTCCCGGCTGGCTTTTGAGTGCCGACGGTCCGGTCAGTATCCGCTGGCGCGACCTGCTCACCACAATACCCTGGGCGTTGCGTTTCCTGGCCAATACGCGGGCTTCGAAGGTTGAGGAGATTTCCCGGGCGATGGCCGGGCTGGTGCATGACAATGTCGACATCTACCGCCGCTTCCTGAACGGCACCGGACATGAAAACCTGCTGCGTGACAGCTGGTACGTCAATGTGTTTTGCGGCAAGGCCAATCCGGCGCTGAGCGACCTTGCGTGGAAGTTGCGTACCGAAAAAGGTGCGCCGGTCGAGATCGTCAAAGGCGGGCAGATCCGGGACATCGAGCCCGCCATCAGTGAAGACTATCATACGGCGGTGATTATCAAGGATCAGGCACGCGCGGCAGCTCCCGGCAGGCTGTGCAAGGTTCTGGCCGACAAGGCGCGTGCCCAGGGTGCACGGTTTGTGCAAGCTGAAGTGCGGGGTATCGAGAAGGCTCCGGAGGGAGGTTTTGTTCTGGTGACGCCGGAAGACAGGCTCCCGGCGCCGCGCCTGGTTCTTGCAGCAGGTATCTGGTCGGCGGACCTGCTCAAGTCTTTGGGCGTCAAACTGCCACTGATCTCGGAGCGTGGCTACCACCTGGAATTTTCAGATCCGGGCGTATCACTCAACCACTCGGTGGCGGATGTGCAGGGCAGGTTCGTGGTCAGCAGCATGGAAGGCGGGTTGCGATCAGCCGGTACGGCGGAATTTGCGCATCACAGCGCCCCGCCGCGTTACCAGCGGGCCGACATGCTGGGTCCGCAAACACGGAGGTTGCTGCCGGCGCTCAATATTGAACCCAATGAGCGGTGGATGGGCGTACGCCCTTCGTTTCCGGACAACCTGCCGGCGATCGGCGAACTGCGGGGTCATGCCGGATTGTTCGCCGCTTTCGGACACAGCCACTACGGCCTGGGCATGGCGCCTGTGACCGGCAGGCTGATTGCCGGCATGATCGACGGGTCGTCCAGCAATGCGGAAACTTCAGCCTATGCACCGGACCGGTTTGGCTGACAGTTGCCCTGTGCGGGCAGGCTGTGACAAAAGGGGCTTGTCTTCGAGCAAGCGATCAATCCCGGAACACAACAGACATGACATATTCCCTGTATTACGCTGAAAACAGTGCCGCCATGGGCGTGCGCGTTTTGCTCGAGGAAATGCGCCAGCCATACGATCTCATTGGAACAAGCATTGACATGGATACACCGCGGCCGCCGGAACTGCTGGCTCTCAATCCCAATGGCTGGATACCGGTACTGATAAGCGACGGTGCCGCAATCTACGAATGCGGCGCGATTACCACCTGGCTTTGTGACCGCCATCCGGACGCCGGCCTCGCGCCTGGCGTTGACGATCCGGCGCGCGGACGTTTCCTGCAATGGCTGTTCTTCTTTTCCAGCTCAGTGCAGAACGCCTACCAGATGAGTTATTACTCTGACCGGTTTTGTGACACAGCTGCGGATGAGGCCAGCGTGAAACGCCGTTCGATCACCCGATTGCGCGAACTCTGGCGGGTGGTTGACGATGCCATTGGCGACAATGACTGGATGCTCGGCGAAGACCTCAGTGCTGCAGACATCTACCTGTTCATGCTGACCACGTGGCTGTCACCGGCACATGAGCATCCCCGTGTCGAGGAATTTGCAAATGTGCACCGGATCGCCAGCACAGTTTCGAAACGGCCCAGCGTTCAACTTGTGTACGGCACAGACCCGGCCTGAGCCCCCGTCGCCGGGGCATGCTGGGTTCAATCCTGAAACGACAGCTGGACCTTCATGGCACGCGAACGGTCATTGGCCAGGTCGAACGCCTCTACCGCATCGGAAAGCGGCAGTGTAGCGGAGATCAGTGGCTTTACATCCACCGCTCCTGAACTGATCAACTGCACGGCTAAAGAAAACTCCTCGTGGAAGCGGAAACTGCCGACAAGTTGCAATTCCTTGGCGACCACCATGTTCATCGGCACGCTCATATCGCCGCCCAGGCCCAGCTGCACAATGGTGCCGCGCGGATGTACCACTGTCAGACCTGAGTGCAGGGCCTGTTCACTGCCGGAGGCTTCGATGCAGGTGTCGAAGTATCCCTTGTCTGCTGTGAACTGCGCCAGCGCGTCCGGCCCGCCCGACACGTTGACTGTCTTGTCAGCCCCGAGCCGGGCGGCAAATTCAAGCGCCTGATCGGTCAGGTCACACACGACTATTTCGGTGGCGCCTGCCTGTCTGGCGGCCAGGATACACAGCGCGCCGATCGGTCCGCAGCCGGTTATCAGGACACGGGCGCCTGCAATCCCGCCCGCCTGTTTTACCGCGTGCAGGCAAACGCTGAGCGGCTCCGCCATGGCAGCCTCGCCGGCGCTCACACCGGGCCCGGCAATCTCGCATTGGGCCTCATCGACCAGCAATTGCTGGCGGAATGCGCCCTGGATGTGGGGAAACGGCATGGCGGATCCGTAAAACCGCATGTTCAGGCAGTGATTGAAATGACCCTTGTCGCAGTACCCGCAATCCCCGCATGGCCTGCTGGGATTGACGGCGATCAGGTCGCCTTGCTTCACCTTGCTGACACCAGGCCCGACAGCGTCCACATGACCGGAAACTTCATGACCCAGCACCATTGGTTCGCGCAGCCGGACAGGGCCGAAACCACCGTGATTGTAATAGTGCAGGTCGGAGCCGCAAATGCCGCCTGCCGCCATGGCAATGCGCACCTGGCCCTGGCCCGGCACGCCTGCCTCGGCCTCTTCTATTCTCAGGTCCCTGGCGGAATGAATTGTGAGTGTTTGCACTTGGGCGCGGCCTCCGGGGTTGCCGTGCCTGTGCACAGCAGTCATTAGTAAGTCTCATGCAAGTCTAAGGGGCACAGCAGATGAATGTACAAGACCTTTTTGGCCTTTCCGGCAAACGGGCACTGATAACCGGCTCCAGCAAGGGGATCGGGTATGCCCTGGCCAGAGGTCTGTCAGGCGCAGGCGCGGAAATCGTCATCAACGGGCGAAATGCTGAAACACTGGATCAGGCTGCCGCAGCGCTTCGGGAAACCGGCGCAACTGTCTCGACAGCGGTGTTTGATGTCACCGTTCCTGATGCAGTCAGGGCCGGGGTCGAAAAGATCGAGGCGGAGACCGGCGCGATAGACATTCTTATCAACAATGCCGGCATGCAGCACCGCACCCCGCTGGAAGAGTTTCCCGATGATGCCTGGGACACGCTCATGCGCACCAACCTGAACTCGGTGTTCAATGTCGGCAAGGCGGTCGCCAGGCACATGATTGAGCGCAAACAGGGCAAGATCATCAATATCTGCTCAGTGCAGACCGCGCTGGCGCGGCCCGGCATTGCGCCTTACGTGGCATCGAAAGGCGCGGTTGCAAACCTCACCAAGGGCATGTGCACGGACTGGGCCAAGCACGGCCTGCAGGTGAACGGTCTGGCGCCGGGGTATTTTGAAACCGAGCTTACCGAAGCGCTGGTCGCGGATGAGGAGTTTTCCGCCTGGCTGTCAAACCGCACGCCTGCCGGGCGCTGGGGCAAGGTCGATGAACTGGTGGGTGCGGCGGTGTTCCTGTCGTCGGGGTCAGCGAGTTTCGTGAACGGTCATATTCTGTATGTGGATGGCGGCATAACCGCCTGCCTTTAGTCTTCAGGGCGCAGGGCCGCCAACTTTCGCAGAGCTGACTGTTTGTCGACCGCGATGCCGGTATAGGCTTCGAAACTGCCGATGGCCATGTGACAGAACAGGTCAAAGCCGGTCAGGCACTCAAGGCCCGCGGCATGGCAGGTTTTCAGGAACGTTGTGTTGGTCGGTGTGTAGACGGCATCGAATGCCCAGCTCTGTGGTCCTATGTGATCCGGCTGAAACGCCATGCCGGGTGCGTGTTCCATGCCAAGCGCAGTTGCATTGATGAGCCCGTCGGCAGTGCTGACCGCCGAGTTGGCCTTGGTCGGTGAAATGGCCTGCGCAGGGTGCCCGCATTCATCTGCAAGCTGTTGTGCCTTGCCGGGCTCAATATCCCAGATCGAGATGCCGGTTGCGCCGAGGTCTGCCAGCGCAAACGCCAGGGCGCGCGCAACGCCGCCGGCACCGGCCAAGGCAACCTTGCCGGGCGACGTATTGCCCATGCCGGTGTGCCAGGCAGATACAAAGCCGGTAAAGTCAGTGTTGTGGCCCCGCAAGGGCGGCCCGAAGACCAGTGTATTGCTAGCGCCCAGCCGAGCGATTTCCGGGCACAGGCTTTCACCGGCGTACCGGGCGGCGTTCGTCTTGTGCGGATGGGTAACAGTGACGCCGGACCAGTCGCGGATCTTCAGATCGTCTACGGTCGCATCGAAGTCAAAACCGGCAACGCCGTCGGTATCAATCAGTTCGAACTGCAGCCGGATGCCGGCTTCATCGCACAACAATCCCAGCGCGCGGGGCAGGCGGGTTTTCTGAATATGAGAGCCGATCAGGCCGGCGGTCAGTGTGTCCATGGAGCGGTCGTCACATGACCGTGTCGAATGCGCGCTTGTGCGCTGTCGACTGTATTTCGTAGATGGACCCGGTTTTTGCCGGCTGCGGTTGGGGGATGCGGACCGGCACGTCGGCAAGCCTGGGCGTTATGGTGCCGGACCCGCACAGCAGCTTCTCGTCGTACTCGGCCAGCGACGGCCACGGCGTCATGGCACCCATGACCGGATAGGCGTCTGCCGCCATGATTTCATACAACAACAGCATCCTGTCGCGATCCGAGCGGTTGAGATCGGAGCCATGTACCGTGCGCGCGTGATGGATCGACATGGAACCGCGCGGCCCGGTCAGCTTGACCGCGTCTTTCAGGTCGAGGCCGGATTTTGCAAGGTCCATGGCACCTGCAAAGACGCCATTTGAGTGATGGTCGAATACCTCTCCCTGATGGGTCCCCGGGAACACCATCAGCGGACCATTATCCGGGCCAACGTCGTTGAGTACGATGCCCACTGCCAGCACATCGTCATTGGTGTGCGGGTAGAAGGCCCAGTCCTGGTGCCATTCAACGGCTGCGCCATATTCGGCCGATTTCATGTTCAGCTTGGATGTGTGCAGGCGCAGGTTCTGACCAATGAGGTCGCGGACCGGCGCCAGCACATGGTCTGATCGCATCAGGCCGGCAAACACGTCTGAGATTGTGTGCGGCAGCTTGATCCGGCGCAATCTGGGATTGTCTTGCGTATGGGTGTCTTCAAGGTCGAGCCGGTCGTTTGATGCATCCAGATGGCTTGCCTCTTCGCGGAAATTTTCGATTTCGGCGATGCACTTTTCGATCTCGGCCTCGGGAATCCTTGACTCCAGCATCAGGTAACCGTTGTCGCGGTAAAACTGCACCTGGGTTTTGTTCAGAGTTTCCATGACATCACTTTCTCTCACCTTACGAGACGCTGATTTTGCTCAAACCCTTCCAGTCAAATTCCATGCCGTGTCCCACCCGTTCTGGTGCAATGGCAAATCCATCCTCGATCACCAGCGGATGGGCAAGGTATTCGTCCAGTCCAAACCCGTGTGCTTCAAGATAGGAGCGGTTTGGCGCCGCCGCCATGAGATGTACCGTAACATCATGGGCACCGTGCGACGTGACCGGCAGGTTGAACGCCTCGGCCAGGTGCGCAATCTTCATGAAGCTGGTGATGCCGCCGCAATTGGTGACGTCAGGTTCGGGATAGGTAACGCCGCCGGAGGCAATCAGGTGGCGGAAATCCCAGACGGTGCGCAGGTTTTCACCCGCCGCAATGGGCAACCCGCCTTCGCGCACCACGCGGGCGTGACCTGCAACATCGTCGGGTGAGATGGGTTCTTCCAGCCAGACCGGATGATAGGGTTCAAAGGCACGCGCCGCCCGGATGGCCTGGTCAACGCTCCACTTCATGTTGGCGTCGACCATGAGCGGGAATTCTTCGCCGAGGAAGTCACGCATGGCGGCAATCTTGGCGACGTCCTCGCTCAGCTTTTCACGCCCCACCTTCATCTTGATGGCGCGGAAACCCTTGGCCAGATTGCCTTCGGTCTGCCGGATCAATTCATCCGCGGTAAGCTCAAGATCGATGCCGCCTGCGTAGCACGGCACCTTCGGATCGTTGCCACCGAGCAGACGCCACAAGGGAAGGCGCGCGCGTTTTGCCTTTAAGTCCCACAACGCCATGTCGAGCGCGGAAATGGCCAGCACGGTAGGCCCGCCACGTCCGCCATAGTGAAGGTCCCACCACAACTTGTTCCACAGGTGCTCGATACGGTCCGGGTCTTCGCCGGTTACCAGGCCGGCAATTTCTCGCCGCAGGATGTCGGCGATGGCGCCGCCATTACGCCCGCAGGTGAACGTGTAGCCGACGCCTTCCGCGCCATCGGCGGATGACAACCTGACGGTGACGATTTCAAAGCCGTGCATTTCGCCGTGCATGCTGTCGGTCAGCACCTGATCAAGCTTGATCAGGTAGTGACCGGTTTCCATTGCACTGATTGACGTTGGTTCCAACAATATCTCCGAACGGCTAAGCGGTTTACAGGAACACCGTGGTAATTTCCGGGACCAGCAGGATGATCATCAAAATGAATATCTGCATGACGATGAACGGCAGGAAGCCACGGAAAATGTCCGGCAGCGTGATATGCGGCGGCGCCACGGACTTGAGATAGAACGCGGCCGGGCCGAAGGGTGGTGACAGGAAACTGACCTGCATGTTGACGCAGAACAATATGCCGAACCAGACGCGCACCATGGTACTGGAGTCCAGCCCTCCGGTCAGGCCGAGTTCTTCAATCGGCAGTTTCAGGACGATGGGCAGGAACACCGGCATCACCAGCAGCACGATGCCGGTCCAGTCCATGAACGCGCCGAGGAACAGGAAGATCACCATCATGACCAGCAGTACGCCCATGGTTGGAAGGTCATAACCGACAATCAGGTTGGCGACATAGGTCGGCCCGCCGGCAATGGTGTAGGCGCCGGCAAGTGCGGTGGCGCCAAACGTTACCCAGATGATGGTGCCGGTGGACTTGAAGGTGCGCATGGAGGCTTCGCGCAACAGGTTGATCGAGAACTCTCCGCGGATCCAGATCAGGAACAGGACAGCAAGCGCGCCCATGGCGGCCGCTTCGGTAATACCGGTTATGCCGCCATAGATCGACCCGAGCACGACAAAGACAACCATCATGGGAGCGACCATGCCCTTGCCCTTTTCCCAGGCGGTTTTTGCGACATTGATGCCCACGACGAAGTAGATGAATCCAGCGGAGACAAGAGTGATGGCGAGATACTGATAAAGGGTGGCGTTGTCGATCAGGCGGGTGTTGCCGTCGATCATCTTCTCGTTGAACTGGCTGCCGATGGTCAGGTACAGCCATCTTGCCACGATCAGGGCAGAACCGACACCGGCCAGCAGAAACAAAAGTGAACTGCCATAAAGCGCTTTTTCCTTGCCGGTCATGTCATCGGGGGAGGGGTCGGGCAACGGGGCCAGCTCCGGGTTCATGCGGGTGCGCACCAGAATGTAGATGATGTAACACCCGGCCAGCATGAAACCGGGCAGGAAGGCCGCCTTGAACAGGGCGTGGATCGAGGTTTCGGTGATCAGGCCATAGAAGATCAGAACAATTGACGGAGGGATCATGGTGCCGAGCGAGCCGGATGCGCAGATGGTCCCGATGGCGAGGTTTTGGTTGTAGCCCAGGCGAAGCATCTGCGGCAGCGCTATCAGGCCGAGCAGGACAACCTCGCCACCGATAATGCCGGACATTGCCGCCATGACGATGGCCATGATGGCGGTCACAACTGCGATACCGCCACGGGTGCGTGACATCCACTGGCTGAGGCACGAGTACATGTCCTTGGCGATGCCGGAGCGCTCCAGCAGGGTCGCCATAAATATGAACAAGGGTACCGAAACCAGCACATAATTGGTCGTGATGCCGTACAATCGCTGTGCCAGGATGTTCATCGGCCCGCTGCCGAAATTGCCGGTCAGTATGCCGGAGCCGAAGCTGAACGGATCGGTTATCAGGGTCGGTTCGAATTTCAATACCATGACCACGACGGCCAGAAAGCCGGAGGCAAAACCCAGCGGCATGCCGATGGCCAGCAGGAACAGCATGCCCAGCAGCAGAATCAGCGAGATTGTCCCGATATCCATGAATAAAGCGCCCCTAGTCTTTCGGCTTCGGTGGGTTACCGGACAGTATCTCGTCGGGCAGATTCACCTTTTTGAGTTGAGCTGCTTCCTCGGCAACTTCATCCAGTTCCACATGCGGAACCGGCGTCTTGTTGAAATCGCGAAACAGTCCGAGCCACACGATGACCACGGACATGAACAGGAATACTGCAATACCGAACTGCCATTTCAGCGGCACGACATGCCCTTCGGGCGGATCTATGAACAGGTTGTAGGCAGCTGTCAGCGCAAGTCCGGTTATCAGGACGGTTACGAAAATATCAAAAGACTTGCGCACCCAGGCGGCCGAGGGCCAGTCCCGGATGAGGTTGGAACAGGCCTGCAGCGCCAAGAACAGCAGCATGGTGAGTACCAGCGGCTTGATGGTTGCCGGGATCGGCGGGTCGTAGGCGGTGCCGAAGGTTTCCCAGCGCAGGAACTTGGCTTTCGATTCACCGAACCCGCCCCACACGACCGCAAATGCAAAGACCGATACGCAAACGGTTGACAGAACGTCAAATGCCCGGCGCAGCCAGAGCGGCGCCATGTCGTAAATGATGAAGATGCGGATGTGGCTGCGTTGCTGCATGGCATACAGGCCGGCAGACAGGTAGATACCGCCGGCGACCCACAGCGACATCTCGTTCACCCACAGCGTGGCGGCGGCAAAGAAATAGCGCATGACCACTTCGTACAGGATGATGAGAACGATGAAGAACGGAGCCCACATGGCGATGCGGCTGAAACTCCAGGTGAGCAGGTCCAGCGGACCTGTCCGTTCATGTTCGATCATTTGCCCAAACTCCCATCAACCCCGAATTTCCCCTTTCAAACCACCAGCGCCAAGCAATCGGCAATGGTGGTTGGAAAGATGAAATTGAGGCGGCTCCCAAGAGGAGCCGCCCCGCGGTGTTTCAGGTTACTTGGCCAGGCCGAGCTGGCGCAGGTATTTCAGGTGCGCTTCAACCAGGTCCTTGGCTTCCGGCGTGGTCGCAAACTCGGGCCAGGTTGCCTGGGCCGCATCACGGAACTTCTGCAGTTCCTCCGGTGCCCACTGCGACAGCGTAACGCCCTTTTCCTTAAGGCTTGCTGCTGCTTCGGCATTCTTCTTTTCGAATGTCAGGGCAGTGCGCAGCGCCAGTGCTTCCATGCCTACTTTCATGATGCGCTGGTGGTGTGCCGGCATGGCGTCGAACTTGGCCTTGTTGCAGGCCAGGTGATCCGACGGCATGGAGTGGAAGCCGGGGTAGTTGGCGTACTTCACGATATCATACAGACCAAGGCCGACATTGTTGGCGAGACCGGATGCATCCGCGCCGTCAATGATGCCTGATTCAAGGGCGGTAAAGATTTCAGTGAAGTCCATCACGATGGGCTTGGCACCGAGCTTTTCAAAAATCTTGGTTTCCATGCCGGGAGGTGAGCGGAATTTCCAGTCCTTGAAGTCGGATACCTGGGTGATCGGCTTGCCGGACGCAAATGACTCCTGCCCGTAAACCCACCAGCCGATCAGCTCCATGTCGAACTTGTTGTACAGCTTCTGCGCAGCGTCCAGGCCGCCGCCATAATACAGCCAGGACAGCTGCTGGTAGGGGGTTTCGTAGCCACCCATGATGTCGCCGACAAACTGGAATGCCGGGTTCTTACCGGTCTGGTAGGAACCGCCGGTCATGTCGCAATCAAGGATACCCGTTGCTGCAGCATCGAAGGTTTCAACCGATTTGACGACAGAAGACGAATAGAACATCTCGATCTGGATTTCGCCGTTCGACATCTTCTGGACATCGTCAACATATTGGGCCGCAAGCTTGCCCGATGGTGTCTCAGGCGCATAGTGCGTCTGGATACGCAGTTTGGTTTCCGCTGCGCTGGCAACAGCACTGAGACCGGTGGCCAGCAGGGCCGCTGTGGCGACGCCGGCAAGGGCTTTTTTCATCAACATAAGTACTTCCTCCATGTGTATGGCCGCCCCTCTGGCTGGCCATCTTGATTGTGCGTGATTTCAGATCTTTGATGCCTGAACGCCGAAGTTGACCGGCTAGGCCGGTTCCCTCTTGATTTCAACGATAGGGTGCATAGCGGGGGCTGGCAATATAGGATTGTCAGACAATCTGATGGTTTTTCGATAATTGCATTCCGGCGGCAACCCAACTAATCTTTCATTGTTGCGGACATGGTTGGCGCATGTGCACAGTTAGCCGTAGTGGAAATTGTCTGACAATATGAACCAATCCAAGCAATATCAATCACTTGTTCAGCGCACAGAAGTAAAGCGCCTGTATGCGGTCGTGGCGCGCCAAATTGCGGCTTTCGTGGCGGAGCAGGACATGAAGCCCGGTGACCGCCTGCCATCCGAACACAAGCTCGCGCAACAGTTCAACGTGTCGCGTGCCACCGTGCGCGAGGCGATTGTGGCGCTGGAAGTCTTCGGGCTGGTTGATGTGAGGGTGAACTGCGGTGCAGTCATACTGGACCCCCATGCGTCAATGACCCTTGATCACAGCGGCATGTTGAGCGCCGGGGTGGCCGGTGAGGGGCTGGAAGAAGTTGCCCGGTTCAGGATCCTGCTGGAAACCGATGGTGCCCGAAAATCCATCGCCAATGGCGGTGTGGACTGGGAAAGCGCCCTGGTCGCGGCCCATCATCGCCTGGCGCATATCGAATTCAGAATGAAATCCGGCTCGGTGACAAACTACGAGCTCTGGCGCCAGTGTGACTGGGAGTTTCACGAAGCGCTGGTTTCCGGTTGCGGCTCAAAGCTGCACACGAAGCTTCACAAGGCGGCTTTCGACCAATTCAGAAAAGTGGTCGCGCTGGAATACCGCGCAGTGGGGTTCAGGGGCTTGCGCATCATCGAAGAGCATAAGGCGATACTCGATGCCGCCCTGGCCAGGGACGGAGATGGCTGTGCCACGGCCCTTGAGCGGCACATAACAGCATTCTTCAGGGCGGCAAACCGGGCTGCGCCGGCAAAACAGGTGGCAGCATCATGAAACTGGCGATCATCGGCTTAGGCGTCATGGGCCGCAACCTTGCCCTGAATTTTCGCGATGCCGGCCACCAGTGCGTTGTCTGGGATCCGTGGCCGCAGGCGCGCAGCTGGAGTGTCGAGGGGGTTGAGGTGTGCGACACAATGGAAATGCTGGTGAACAGCCTGCCGGTTCCCAGCATTGTCTTGCTGATGGTCAAGTCGGGCCGCCCGGTTGTCGAATTGACCGAGCAATTGACCGGGTTGCTGGAAAAAGGTGACGTCATCATTGACGGCGGAAATTCAAACTACCTGGACACCGAGACCAATGTCCTGGCGTGCCGCGAACACGGCATCAATTTCGCGGGTCTTGGCGTATCGGGCGGCGCCGAAGGAGCGCGCAGCGGACCATCCATGATGTTAGGGTGCGCTGCTGAAATGCGCATCATGCTGGAACCGCTGCTGGCCAATGTGGCAGCCAGGCATGACGGGAATTCTTGTCTGGGCTGGTTTGGGGAAGGCGGAGCAGGACACTTCGTCAAGATGGTTCACAACGGTATCGAATACGCCATCATGCAGGCGATTGCCGAAAGCTGGCAATTGCTTGAACTGTCCGGTCTGACAACCTTTGCCGCCGGCCGACAACTTGAGATCTGGTCCCGCGGACCCCTTGCCGGATACCTGATGGAGATTTCCGGCGACGTCCTGCAAGCCAATGACATTGCCTCCGGGAGCCTGCTGGTTGATCTCGTGGATGATGCCGCAGGACAGAAGGGAACCGGAGGCTGGTGTATCAGTGAAGCCGTCAACCTTGGTGTGCCGGTGCCGTCGATCATGGCGGCTGTCACCATGCGCCAGGTTTCGTCGCATGAAGTGTTGCGGGTTCTTCCCCAGGACAGGCCGGAAACCGATGCCGGGATCACGACGGAAGCTGTTCATGACGCACTGGTGTGCGCCGTGGCGCTGGCCCTGGCCCAGGGTGCACACCTGCTTACTGTGGCAAGCCAGGAGTATGACTGGAAGGTACAGCTTTCCGAGGCTGCACGGGTGTGGCGGCAGGGCTCGATCCTGCGCATGGCCATGCTGGACAAGTTTGCTGATCCTGCGGCCCTGTTTGATACGGCATCGGAGCAATCCAGCGGACTGCGCCGGTCCGTGGCTGCAGCCTCGGCAGCGGCCGTGCCGGTACCGGTAATGTCCGCCAGCCTTGCGTATCTGGATTCCTGCGCCGCCGACCAGCTGCCGACGGCCCTGGTGCAGTTGCAGCGCGACAGGTTCGGCGCACACGGCCTCAAACACCGGGAAACCGGAGAACCCTTTCACGGGCCCTGGCACGAGGGCGAAACATGATCGTGGTGGTGATGGGCGTATGCGGTTGCGGCAAGACCACAATTGGCCGCATGCTGGCCGCAAGGCTTGATGCCGCTTTCATTGAAGGTGACGAGCTGCATCCCGCCGGCAACAAGGAAAAGATGGCCGCCGGTGTTCCGCTCAACGATGAGGATCGCGAACCGTGGCTTGATGCCATTGCAGTGCAGGCGGCGCAGGTCTCATCCGGTGTGCCGTGTGTCGTAGTGTCATGTTCCGCATTGAAGCGGGTCTACCGGGACAGGCTGCGCAACGGCGGCGGGGACCTGAAACTGGTGCACCTGACCGGCAGCAGATCGCTGCTCGAGACGCGTATGAGCGAACGGCGTGGCCACTTCATGCCGGCAGGCCTGCTGGACAGCCAGCTTGCCACCCTTGAGGTGCCCGAGGCGGATGAAGCGGCCGTCAACCTGGATATCGCCGAACAGCCGGACGCCATCGTCGGGCGCGCGCTTGCATTCCTGAAATTTTCTGCATCTTCAAATTCAAACAAGCAAAAGGAAACTCAATCATGAGCACCAAACCACGTGTCGGATTTATCGGCGTCGGCCTGATGGGCCACGGCATGGCCAAGAATATCCTGGCATCCGGCTACAAGCTGACCATCATGGGACACAAGAACCGCAAGCCGGTTACCGACCTGGTCAAACGCGGCGCCAAGGAAGCAAAGAACGCCGCCGCGCTGGCCAAGGCCAGCGATGTCATTTTTCTGTGCGTTTCATCATCGGCACAGGTCGAGGAACTGGTTCGCGGCAAGTCCGGCATTGCGGCGGGCGCTGCCAAGGGAACCATAGTTGTCGATACCTCGACATCCGACCCAACATCGACGCTGGAGCTGGCGGGGGAGCTGAAGGCAGTTGGTGTCAAGCTGATCGACGCCCCGCTCGGGCGCACGCCGAAGGAAGCCGAGGAAGGCCGCCTGAACACATTCGTCGGGTCCGATGCCAAGACCCTCAAGGAGCTTCGCCCGCTGATCGAGACATGGGCTGAAAACATCATTCATGTCGGTCCGCTTGGTAACGGTCACAAGATCAAGCTGATCAACAACTTCATTGCCATGTCGTATTCGGCTGTGTGGGCTGAAGCCTATACGGCGTGCACCAAGACCGGTGTTGACCAAAAGACGCTGTACGACGTGGTGAAGGCCGGCGGCATGTACTGCGGCAACTTCGAGAACATGAGCAAGTGGGTTATCGGCCGCGACCCCAAGGCGCATGAATTCGCCATTCGCAACTGCCTCAAGGACCAGCGCTATTTCAACAACATGATCGAGGCATCGGGCATGGCAGCCATGGTCGCGCCGGCGGTGAAACAGTCCTATGCGATGGCGGTCGCCAAGGGCGACGGTGAACGTCATATGCCGATGATGTCGGATGTGGTTGGCGAACTGAACGGCATCAAGTTCGACAAATAGCAACCAACGACAGCGGCTGGCTGGTCCTAGACCAGCCGGTCGCGCGGCTCAGAACCGGCAAAGAAGGCGTCCAGATTGTCCAGCGCCCTGAACCCCATGGCATCGCGGGTTTCCCGGGTCGCGCTGCCGATATGCGGCAGCATGAAAATGTTGGCATGGTTTGCAAAGGCAGGATTGCCGCCGGGCTCGTTCACGAAACAGTCCAGCCCGGCTGCTGCAATGTGGCCTGACCTGATGGCTGCCACCAGATCGGCCTCGACAATCAGTGCGCCGCGCGCGGTGTTCACGACAATAGCACCTGCCGGCAGCAGGGCAAGGCGGTCTGCGTTCATCAACCCGGTGGTTTCCGGCGTTGCAGGACAGTGCAGCGATACAAAATCCGACACCGGCAACAGGGTCTCGACTGTCGGATGATATGTGGCCCCGTGTTCCAGTTCGGACGGGAGCTGCGAGCGATTGTGGTAATGGACTTCCATGCCGAAGCCGCGGCAACGCTGCGCCATCACCTGACCGACACGTCCCATGCCGATGATGCCGACGCGCTTGCCGGTCACCTGGGTGCCGACCATGAAGGACGGGCTCCATGACTTCCAGCTGCCCGTGCGCACCATGTGGTCGCCTTCCGGGGCGCGGCGCGCAGCCCCCAGCATCAGCAACATGGCGATCTCGGCGGTGGCATCAGACAACACGTCCGGCGTGTTGGTGACGACGATGCCTTTCTGCCTGAACGCGTCGAGGTCGCAATGATCCACACCCACGGAATGATTGGCGATGATCTTGGTGCGCTCAGAGAGCCTGGCCACCACATCGGCGGTAAACAGCTCTGAATGGCACGGCAGGATCGCATCTGCGCGCGCGCTCATGGCGACGATATCGTCGGCGCTGGAAATCACATCGTCATCATTGAGGATGACGTCATAGTCGCGCGCGGCACGGGCCTGGGTGTTGTCGGATAGTTTTCTGGAAATCCAGACAGTCGGTTTGGACATGGATGTTTCAATTCACTGGATGCGAGGAGATGTCGGTCAGCGCTTGCGGATGCATTCATCCCAGTAGTCGTAAGCCACCATGGACAGCACCGAGATGGCGATTACCAGGAACGGCAGGCCGCCCCAGAACCCGGCAAAGCCGGTTGAAATACTGTGTGCCAGCCCGAGAATGAAAGTGAACAGCAGGCCCAGGCCGACAAGGCCGGTGATTTTTCTGATATTCTTCATGTCCATCTTTGTCTTACTCCGTGCCGCATCTGCCGAGATGCTTGTTCATTCACTTGCCGCCAGCGAACCGACCAGCCATTGCGCGGTGGTCATGAGGCGATCATCCTGTTCACCGGAGCCTATCAGCTGCACGCCAATGGGCAAACCGGCAGAGCCGGACAGTAAGGGCAGGTTCAGGGCCGGCAGGCCTGCTGTCGTCCACACCGTACAAAACACCGGATCGCCGGTGCCGTCGGTTTTCAATGGTGCTTCACCGGACGCAGACGGTGCGATAATGCCATCATAGTCATGGAAGAATTCTTCGAAAAAGGTTTCCGCGCCGGCGACCATGGACAGGGCTTCGGCGTACTGCGCGTCCGAATATGCCCGGCCGCGTTCCACGACGGGTTTCAGCGTATCGCTGATCATATCCCAGTGCCGGTCGAAGTCATCGGCAAGGTGGCGGGCGATTTCATACTCGTGGACGGTTTTCTGGTGGTCCACCAGGGTGGCGACGGATTTGGGTGACTGTATCCGTTCGACCCGGTCGCCGAGTGCAGTCATTATCTCTTCCAGGCCGCTGCGAGCGTCATCGGTGAGGCGGTCGTGATAGGGCATGTCAAGCCATACCAGGTCAGGTTCGACCAGCGGCTGGCGGTTGAGGCCAGACGCGGCAGACGGCAAGGGACGCGGCAAGCCCGCCGGGTCGCGCGGATCATAACCGGCCAACGCATCTGCCAGCAGGCAGACGTCTTCCAGCGAACGGCCGAACACGCCGACCTGATCGAGGGTGACGGACGTTTGCAGCACGCCGGTGCGGGAGATCATGCCGCGGGTCGGCTTGAATCCGAAAATACCACAGAACGAGGCGGGCCTAATGGTGGAGCCGTTGGTTTGACTGCCGATGGCCAGCGGTACATGGCCTGCGGCAACGGCGGCGGCTGACCCGCTGGACGAGCCGCCGGGCGTGTGGGCATTGTTGTGCGGGTTTGAGGTATCGGCCGGGTTGAGGAAGGCGAATTCGGTGGTGACCGTCTTGCCCATGATAACCGCGCCTGCCTCACGCAGTTTTGCGGTCACCGCACAATCGATTTCAGCGATGGTTCCCTTTCGGGCCGGGCTGCCGCATTCGGTAGGTAAGCCGTTGACATCGAATATGTCTTTCAGCCCGACAGGCACGCCGTGCAGCAACCCGAGTGTGCGGCCCTTGCGGCGCAGGTCGTCCAGTTCGCGGGCTTGGGCCAGGGCGCCCTCGGCATCGAGATGCGCCCATGCGCCAATACCGGCGTCGGTTTCGGTGATCCGTTCCAGGCAGGCCTCGACCAGTTGCTGCGAGGTGATAAGGCCTTCGGCGATCTGCCGCCTGGCTTCACTGGCTGTCAGTTGACACAACATATCCTGCTTCAAGGCCTTTCAGGCTTTATTTCTGGTATGGGCCGAACAGGTAGTCAGGGAACCACAAGGCGATGCCGGGGAACTGGTACATCAGCACCATGGTGAATATCACAATGCCCAGATACGGCATGATGCCCCGGAAAATCTGCATCAGTTCGATCTGTCCCTTTAGCACCCCTTTTAGGTAGTACGCCGACATGGCCATGGGCGGGGTCAGGAACGACGTCTGCAGGTTCAGCGCCACCAACATGGCGAAGAAATAAGGATTGACCCCGAACTGATCGAGCAGAGGCAGGAAGATCGGTACGAAAATAATGACGATTTCCGACCATTCCAGCGGCCAGCCCAGCAGGAAGATGATGGCTTGTGCCATCACCAGGAACTGCCATGGCGCAAGATTGAACGAGGCGACCCATTCAGCAATCACATCGTGACCGCCCAGATAGGAAAACACCGATGCAAAGGTCCACGATCCGACAAACAGCCAGCACACCATGGCCGTCGCCTTGGCGGTGAGGTAAACCGATTGCTTGACCATCGACCAGTTGAGCGCGCCGTAGATCAGCGCCAGCACCAGACCGCCGAGCGAGCCCATGGCGGCGGCTTCAGCCGGGGTCGCCAGGCCACCCAGAATGGAGCCCAGTACAAGCATGATCAAAACGGTCAGCGGGACGAACGATATCAGCAGGTTCATGTATATCTCACGGACCGGCGGGATATCTTCCTGTTTCGGTTTCGGCGCGATGTTCGGGTTGATGGCGACACGGATGATCACGTAAACGATGTAGAATCCGGCCAGCATGAGCCCGGGGAAAACGGCAGCCGCATAAAGCCTGAGTGGCGACAGTTCGGCGATTGCCGCATACACAATCAGCATGATGGACGGCGGGATCAGGATGCCGAGCGTGCCGCCGGCGCAGATGACACCGGAGGCAAACTCCTTGTTGTACTGGGCGTTGGCCATGGCTGGAAACGCCAGCAGGCCCATCAATGTGACAACCGCGCCAACGATACCGGTGGCGGTCGAGAACACCGCACAGGTGACCAGGGCCGCTATGGCCATGGACCCGGGCAGGTTCCGGGCTGCCATCTGCAGCGAGTAGAACAGCTTGTTGATGATATTTGCGCGTTCAACCACATAGCCCATGAACAGGAACAGCGGGATGGCGACGAGGGTGTCGTTTTCCATCACCGAATAGGTGTTCTGGTTCAGCAGATAGAAAATCTGGTTCTGGAAAAAGTCACCGAAAGTGGTGATCGCATCGGCTTTGTAATAGGCGTAATAGCCAAAGCCGACCCCCATGGCTATCAGGGTAAACGCAATCGGAAAGCCCAGCAGCACCAGAACGATGAACAGGGACAGCATGAGGATGGCGACTTCAGGGTTCGTCATTTTCTATTGAACTCCAGCGGCAACAGCGCGAGTTATACCAAAGGGACTAACTATTGACCTTTTTGATGGAGTCAAATCCGACCACTCTGGCAGGCGCTGTGCGCAGCGCGATGTGGTGCATCGAGCAAGCGCGGCAACGCACCAGATGGACGGATTTGGCCCACCGAAGGCCGGTTTTTCGCGTCCGCCGGACGTCGTTATGCTCCACTTGTGGTCAGCCAGACCAAGGCGTGAAGCATGCCTAGCCGACAAACGCGAAAAACCGGTCAAAAGGGTCAATAGTTAGTTCCTTTGGTATAGGGATTGATCAGGATTTGTCGGCAACCGGGTCCGGTGCAGCGAGCAGGTCTTCGGTTTCGCGCACGTCTTCCAGCCGTTCCAGCCAGACGCCTTCGCGCATCGCTTTCCAGCAGCGCAATATCTCGGCAATGCCCTGAATGATCATCAGGAAACCGGCCAGGGGAATGAGCGTCTTGAAGAAGTATATCTGGATGCGGGCAGGGGAGTTCCAGCTGACTTCCAGATAGCGCCAGCTGTCCTTGGCGATTTCCGCGCCAAACCAGAACAGGGCGAGCATGCCGGGGAAGAAGAACACGACATAAAGCACGAAATCCAGCGTCGCCTGGGTCTTGACCGGCAGCAGGCGGTACAAGACATCACCGCGTACATGGGTGTCCTGGGCCAGTGCGTAGGGGCCTGCCATCAGGAACAGGGCGCCGTACATCTGCACCATCATGTCAAACGCCCACACCGTCGGTGCATTCAGCACATAGCGCACGAACACTTCATAGGACACCGAGAAGGTCAGGATCAGGATGCACCAGCCGAAGGCGCGGCCGACCCAAATACTCAGGCTCTCGATGGTGTGGATAATTGATATCACAGGTTCGCCTCCCTACAGCGATACAGGTTCCGGCCAGGCCAGAACCACGCTCATTGCTTTCATTTTTGCATTGTGTCGCAAGATCCGGTGCCCACTGTTCCGGGAAATGCCATACGCAGAATTATGTATTTCGGAGAGCTGTTTACAGGCCCGCCGCAAATCTCAAATCGCCGAAGCTGCCCCCGCATCCCTTTTTCAAGGATGCGGGAACATAGTGTGATCAGCTGAAGTGATGCTTGTATGCCAGCTTGTAGTCAGGCTGGTTCAGGTTCAGATAATTCATCACGTTCTTGGCGTATGCCTTCTGGGACTCAATTACCTTGGCGAAGAACGCATCTTCCTTGGAAATGCGGTCAACCACGATATCCCAGGCTTTCAACTGCTCCGTCATCACCGAATCCGGTGTGCGGTAGACATTGACACCCTGGTCGTCACGCAACTTCACCAGGTCGTCTGCATAACGCTTGGTGTTGTTCCAGTAGAAGTTGGAGTTCTCAGCTTCCGAAGCGTGTTTCAGAATAGCCTTCAGTTCATCCGGCAGGCCTTCGAACATTTTCTTGTTGAAGGTAACCTCGAAGAACTCCTGGCTCTGATGGAAGCTGGCCAGGTGATAGTGCTTGGACACGTCCTGCATGCCGAAGTCACGGTCAGACGTCGGGTTGTTGAACTCGGCCGCATCGATCAGGCCGGACTTCATGGCAGGCTGAATTTCGCCGCCGGGCAACTGCACAACCGACATGCCCATTTCGAGCAGAACGTCGGCGGCCAGGCCAACCGTGCGATATTTCAGACCCTTCATCTGCGAAGCGTCCTTGATTTCTTCCTTGAACCAGCCGAGCGGCTGGGCCGGCATGGCCGAGTTGAAGAACGACACGACGTTCAGGCCAAGCGAGCCCATCAGTTCGTCAAACAGTTCCTGGCCGCCACCATAGTGGACCCAGCCGAGCACTTCCTGGGACGACCAGCCGAAGCACGGGCCGGTGCCGAACAGGGAAGCGGACTTGGACTTGGAGTACCAGTAGGCCGGCACATAGTGGGCAGCATCGAGCACGCCGCGGTGCACCGCGTCCTGCATCTGGCTGGTCTTGACCACCGAGTTCACCGGCAGCAGGTCGATTTTCAGGTCCTTGGCGGCCATCGCGTTGACGCGATTGACGTAGGACTGGGCATTTTCAAGGAAAATACCACCGCCCCAGGCGGCCTGCATCTTGATTACCTTGGGTTCTGCACGCGCAATGCTGGGGGCAGCAAGGCCGGCAACAGTTGCCACACCGGCTCCGGTCAGGAACTTGCGGCGCGACGCGACGGCGGTTTTCGCCTTCGAAATATCAGTCATTATGATCTCCCTAAACGCCCGGTCTAACTCAATCCCACGGGCAGTGGGCTCAGACTAGAAGGTATGCCCCGGCATGCAAGACAAGTTTCCACATTGTGATCAAATTGTCGCCTTGTGGCTGAAAACAGGGCATTTGGACAAATCGCGCGTCGCGATGCCGGCAGCCTTCGGCGTTTCCGGACCGTACCCGCAATGCGTGCAGGGTGACAAAATGCACATCTTAAATCCGCGTTCTGCCGCAAGGTCATCACAACGGCGCACAAGAACAGATCCTCTCTTCAAAGGAATAAAGCCATGACCACGCAACATCACACCAGCTTCACCAGGACCATCGTGGGCTCCGCACGTCGTCTGTTGCGTACCAACAAGCCTCACGGCCTGCTCGCCAGCAGCCACATAGATGCGCGCACCATGCGCGATATCGGGGTGAACCCTGTTGGGTTCGGCTCATAGGTCACGTGTGACTGCGAAGCGGCATCACGTCGGGCAAATGATTGGATACGATGGTAATCCCGTCAGGATGCGAAGCCTTGATGCCCGGACTGAGAAGCTGAGACCACACCCGAAAATACATAGCACCGCTAACGAAGTGCGTGCTTGCCTTTCAGCCATCCCACCAGCGCCAGTCTTCTGCCCCACAGTATCGGATTGGCCCGGTGCCACAAATGAGATGGAAAAAACATCGCGGCACCGCGCGTGCGAGGGGCGGTCCTGTCCTTGTTGCGCGACCAGACATAGAGGCTGCCACCGCCATAATCCGATGACCGGGACAACTGCACGCTGACCGTCAGTTTTCGCTGGCTGAACTTCGGCACGCCTGAATCCATGTGCCTGGCGAAGTGGTTCAGGAACCCGTAGGAGACAAACTGCAGGGTCTCGACGCTGTCCAGCTCAAATTTCCAGACTTCGTCGTTCAGTTCCATGGCCTTGTCGCGCAAGCGGTCATAGATCCACTTGTTATCGGCATCTTGCGGGAAGTGGGTTACCTTGCACAATCGCTGTGTGAGGCGACGGATACGGCCCGCACCAGGCGATGCGGCCGACGATGCTGGTACACGTTGTGCGAGGGAAACTATGCGGTCACATTCTTCATCGCTGAACAGCTGCACAGCCTGGGCGTTGGAATGACTGGATTGCATCGTTGCTGGTTTCCGATCCAATTCAAAAAACAGTCTGTCATGTCTTTAAAGAGGTTAGTGGTGATCCCGACAGGATTCGAACCTGTGACCCCCAGATTAGGAATCTGGTGCTCTATCCAGCTGAGCTACGGGACCATTGCTGGTGCGCACGCTTTATAGCGCCATTTCAGCGATGTACTCAAACCGGAATTCGCTTCCGGGCAATCGAAAAACAACCCTGCCGGAGGCAGGCCTCGGGCAGGGTCGTGGATATCATTGCAGACTGTCCGGGTTCCGGACCGTCGGGTTGCCTGATTTACGCGGCTTTTTCTTCTGCGCTGGCAGCGGCAGCCTTTTCACCGCGGTGCGATGACTTTTCCAGCACGGCTTCGATCTCGCTGACTGCGCCTGCATCGTCGAGCTTCTTCACGCAGGCGATTTCGCGGGCCATGCGGTCAAGAGCTGATTCATACAGCTGGCGTTCGGAATAAGACTGTTCCGGCTGGCGGTCGGAGCGGTACAGGTCGCGCACAACCTCGGCCACCGAGATCAGGTCGCCGGAATTGATCTTGGCTTCGTATTCCTGGGCGCGGCGCGACCACATGGTGCGCTTGACGCGAGCCTTGCCGGTCAGCACCTTCATGGCGTCTTCGGCCATGTTCTTGTCCGACAGCTTGCGCATGCCGACGCTGTCGCACTTGTTCAGCGGAACCCGCAGGCGCATCTTGTCCTTTTCAAAATCGATGACGAACAGCTCAAGCTTGGCACCGGCAATTTCCTGGTCTTCCAGGGCAACGATCTTGCCTACGCCATGGGCCGGGTACACGACAAACTCGCCGATCTTGTACTTGAGCTTCCGCGATGCTGTCTTTTTTTCTGTGGCCATTTTGTAATTCCCTTATAACTCGCCTGTTCAACGCTTCATTCAGCAACACCTAATTCGCCGCATCCCGCCTGTTGCCGTTAAGCGCCAACCAGGTTGACCTTCCCTGCCGGAAGGCAAAACCACCTTATGCCGGTGGAGGGGTGCGTAGCTGATGGCCAGTGGCTGATGATACGATCAGGAAGTGCAGTTCGGTTATTACCTGCGTTAAGCGACATTGCGCTGATTGTCAGGTCCGGGTGAATTGCTTGCTTTCGTGTCAAAAACTGGATCAGGCGAAAAAAAGTCCGAGCTGTTCAGGCCCGGGTTCTCAAAGTGTTGCTGTGAATTTCATGTCATTAACAAGGTGTATAACACAAATTTACCTATTGTTAAAGCCTCGCAACGCCTTACCGGTGCCGGATTCGCTCGAATGCGGCCAAAGTGTAAAGAAATGGTTAACGCGCAATTACGTTAAAGAGTAAGAATTTCGCGCAGGGCGGTGATATTTCTTTACCAGCAAATGCCGGTCCGGGTGTGACCTAGTCGCCTTCGCCGGGTTCTTCGGAGAAGTACTTTTCGAACTTGCCCTGTTCACCGTCATGCTTTTCGGCATCGTCGGGGGATTCACCCTTCTGGGTAATGTTCGGCCAGATGTCGGCGAACTTGGTGTTCAGCTCCAGCCATTTTTCAAGGCCGGGCTCGGTGTCCGGCTTGATCGCTTCGGCCGGACACTCCGGTTCGCACACACCGCAGTCAATGCATTCGTCCGGGTGGATGACGAGCATGTTGTCGCCTTCGTAAAAGCAGTCCACCGGACATACTTCAACACAGTCCATGTACTTGCACTTGATGCAGTTCTCAATGACGATATAGGTCATATGCGGGCTCTCAAACTCTCAACTGTTGCCTTGGTCGCGGGGTTGCCGGTGAACTTGCATTTTCTTGGCGGATCGTCAAGCGTACTTGTAGGTATGTCAGGCATCGGGTGAGCGAGTGGCTGAGCCGGAAGTGTCGGGATTTATCTCGCAATACAGCAATCGGGCTTCAGGGGCGGGGCCCCGGCGTACACCGATGGCGAGGACTTCGACCACTTTAATGTGATCGCGGTTCATGAAACTCACCACATCGCCTGGTGAAACCGTTTGGGACGGCTTGGTGATCTTGGTGCGGTTTACCCGCACCTTGCCTTTGACAACCAGGCGCTGAGCCAGTGCCCTGGTCTTGACGAAGCGGGCAAACCACAGCCACCGATCAACCCGTTGAACTGCTCTGCCGGCGTCATCTGCCATGCTACTTCTTGGTCAAGCCCTGTTTCAGCTGACCCAGGACCGCAAACGGGCTGTTCGGATCCATGGGTTTTTCGCGGCGTTTTGCCGGCGGGCGCTGTCCTGAGGGTTTCTTGCCGGCGCCTGCCTTCTTGTGCCGGTTGCGATCAGGCTTGCCGGCATTGGCCTTTGCACCCTTTGAGCGATTGCCCGCCTGTTGTTTTTGATGGCGGAACGGGCCTGTGTCCTTGGGCCACCAGACCTCGATCATTTCAGGTTCCGCCGGTTCGGCGTCCTGTGCTGCTGCGGTTTCAGGTGCGGCAACTCCGGTCGTTGCGGCGTCATCGGAAGACCCTGGTGCAGGAACATCGGCAGGTTCGGTTTCCGCTGGTACTTCGGGTACCGTCTCGGCTGGTGGGGCCTGGACCGGTGCAGCCTCGGCTGTCGCGGTATCTCCAGGTGCTTCGGTCACGGCAGTTTCTGCAGGTGCTTCGGATGCCGCTTCAGCCGGTGCTTCGGTTGCAGTGTCGGCGGCCGTTTCTGCTTCGGGCTTGGGCTTTTCCGGGGCCTTTCGCTTTTGAGCGGAAAACCCTAGTGATTTCAGGATCGACGAAAACTCGTCACCCGAACACCCGACAAGGGACATCATGTCCGGCACAACGGTAAAGCCGCCGCCGTCGACCGATCCGTCGGGGCGCTCTTCGCCTTCGCGTTGCGCGCGCCAGAACACGCGGGTGCGGATCATGTCACCGAGCCGCTCCAGCATGTCGACGCGCACGGCGCGCTCGCCGCAGACACGAAATCCGACAACCTGGTAAAACCCGCGCGGTGTGGTCTTGTCGAACGGCACCGATGTGAGGCCCTGCTGCGGCATGGCATCAGGCAGCGCGGATGCATCCAGTCCGCGCTTGTCGGCATCATGCAAGGCCCACAACAGCAGTCGCAGCGAGGTTGGCGCAGGTTTCAGGATGGTTGGAATGAAAATATGAAATGCACCGAACCGCACGCCATGCTTGCGCAGGACGCCGCGTTCATCCTGGCCAAGCGACTTGACCTCTTCGGCGACCTGATCCCTGGGCAGGACGCCAAGCGTCTCGATGATCTGGAAGGCAATGCCGCGGGCGATGCCGGTGATGTCTTCAGCTTCACTGAGTGAAACCAGCGGTGCCAGCAGGCCGGCAATATGGCGCGAGACAAATTTCGACAGGCGCATCTGAACCGCCTCGCGGTCGGGTGCCGTCACCTGTTCGTCAGCCAGGGTCTCGACGCGCGGCTTCAACAGGTTCTCGCTGCCGGTAAGCCGGCCGACGGCATGGGACTTCCAGATGATGTTGCCGGCTGCATCAAGGCTGAAATCCGGATCCGGCGCAGCGACCACGGATTGCGCCCGCCCGACCAGGGTCTCGCTGACGGTTTGCAGAGCAGCGGAGATCAGCACCTTGGAGTGCTCGCCGTCCGATGGTTCAGCAATGAAACGCAGGCCTTCAATGCGGCCCGCATATTCGCCTTCCACAAGGACGGCACCTTCCTGATCGACACTCGACATCAATTCTTCCCTTTCACGCAGCCGTTTCATCAGCACGCTGGTGCGCCGGTCGATGAACCGCTGGGTCAGCCTTTCATGCAAGGCATCCGATAATCTGTCTTCCATTGCCCGTGTCTGTTCCTGCCAGTGGCCGGGGTCGTCCAGCCAGTCCTGCCGGTTGGCAACGAAGGTCCAGGTTCGCACATGGGCAATGCGATTTGATAAGGTATCTATATCGCCATTGGTATTGTCGCAATACGCCAACTGCCGGGCAAACCATTGTGTGTCTATGCGCCCGGTGTCGGCGACGTACCTGAAAATGGTGGCGACAAGGTTGGCATGCTCGCTGCCGGTGATGTTGCGGTAGTCCGGCAACTGGCAGGTTTCCCACAACAGTTCGACGCTTGCGCGGCCTGATGCGCGGTCAATCACATCCAGATCGCGCGCGACCAGCGTCAGGGTCTCAATGTCCGCGCCGGGTCTTGTACGGGTCAATCCTTCGCGATTGGGCAGGGCGTTCAGCGAGCCGAGCAACCGGTCCACCGATCCGAAATTCAGGTTGCGGTTGCGCCACTGCAGGACACGCAGCGGCTCAAAGCGGTGATCTTCGAGCTGTTCGATGGTTTCTGCGTCAATACTGCCGGCATCGGCGGTCAGGCCGAACGTGCCATCGTTCATGTAGCGCCCGGCGCGCCCGGCGATCTGGCCCATCTCAGCCGCAGTGAGGTTGCGGAACTGAAACCCGTCAAACTTGCGTGTTGCGGCAAAGGCGACATGGTCTATGTCCATGTTGAGCCCCATACCGATGGCATCGGTAGCCACGATATGATCCACGTCACCGGACTGGTACAATTCAACCTGTGCATTGCGGGTGCGCGGACTGAGCGCGCCCAGCACCACCGCCGCGCCACCCCTTTGCCGCCGGATCAGTTCTGCGACGGCGTACACCATGCCGGCAGAAAACCCGACGATTGCGGTGCGCTTGGGCAGGCGCGTGATTTTTTTCTGGCCGGCGAAGCTGAGCTTTGAAAACCTGGGGCGGGACACATAGTTCACGCCCTTGAGCAACCGCTCGAGCATCGGTTTGATGGTTGCAGCACCCAGCAGCAGGGTTTCGTTGAGCCCGCGCGCGTGCAGCAGCCTGTCGGTAAACACGTGGCCGCGCTCGCTGTCGGCGGCGAGCTGGATTTCGTCGATGGCCATGAACGACACCGGGATATCGTTGGGCATGGCTTCAACAGTGCAGACCCAGTAACGCGGTGCCGGCGGTATCAGTTTTTCCTCGCCGGTGACCAGTGCAACCGACATCTGGCCCGCGCTGGCAACGATGCGATCATAAACCTCCCGCGCCAGCAGGCGCAGCGGCAGGCCGATCATGCCGCTGGGATGACCAAGCATCCGCTCGACGGCATGATGGGTTTTGCCAGTATTGGTTGGCCCTAGAAGGGCCGTTACGTTTCTGCGGGCATCCATGGAGGTTCTGCTGAGGGTCCGGTAAAGGTGAGCAAGGAATAGGGTATCATGTCATCCATTGCGTGTATCTGGTCCAAAACATCGCTGTTTGCAGGTGCCGGGAAAGTCTGCCCGGATGTACGGACGGGCAAGCCGGCATCGGATTCAAACAGGAACATGTCATGACCGAATCATGAATCACATCAGATTCATGTTGTGTTCACCCCCTATATATGGCGTTCCGGGTGATCATCGGGCACAAGTGAGACCAATTGTCGGCGTCTACCTTTTGGCCAGGGATTTTGAATTGAGCGGCCTGCCGGACAGAGTTGCCCTATTGGCGTAAGCCACAAAGTCCTTCCCCTTGAGCTTGCCTGTCACGGCGACGAGCACGTTCATGTCGCGGCCCAGCGCCTTCGACCTGACCGGGGCGAACCAGACCCTGAACACGGGCGGATTTTTTCGATACTTCGCTTCGGTTCTGGCTGACAGGCCTGCAAGGGTGGAATAGGTCATGCTGCAGACAATGGCCGGGCCGCGATAAACACCGCCATCCTTCTTGCCGAATGTATCGTCCTTGATTTTCTGCAAGGCAAGCTTGAACACTTCCTTGCCGTTGTAGATGCGATAACTGGCATCGCAGGGGTTCTTGGCGGGTGTTACAGCTATATCCATGATGGATGCCAGCGTGTCACGGGCGCCGGCGGCGGATGCCGTCTGGATTTTTGCCTCGGTGTCGCCATTCACGGCCGGTTTGCGCTTGGTGGAGACAGGTTGCAAGCCATCGAAGCTGACTGCGTATCTGCCCTTTCTGCCTTTTTCGGTCACGTTCATGGTGAAGCTGTCCGAGCGGGCGCCCTTGCGGGTGAGAGCTCCTGATGACACCATGTCCATCTTTAGATCGATAAACAGCGAGGCCAGGCCCTTGGGGCGCAGTTTCGCGGACGCGTTGAATGAATTCTGGTTGATATCAGCCGTATAGTTCAGTGCAAAGGCCCTGACCCCGCGGGTATAGAGATCATAGCGGACCTTGAGCGTGTCCGCTGCTGACGCAGCACCGGGCGATGCGGTGAAGGCCACGGTGAATGTGGTTGCTGCGACCGCTGCCGCTGCGATCGTGTTCATGACGGCTGTTTTCATGGTGCGTGTTGTACCCCGATTTTTGTCGCTCGTGCCAGTCTGACCTGTTTTTGCATGATCGTGCCTGAACGGTTGCTGAATGAACGCAGTAACTGCTGAGGCCCTAGGGCCTGTTTGTGCCGTGAATATGGTATGGCTTGGCCAGTTCACAAGGTATTGAAGCGGATTGCCTGTTCTGTTTGATCTTAAATCCCGGGTCCATGTGGGCTAGTGCGGCAAAACCGGGCTTGACGGCTGATGCATGCTTGCCTATAGACACGCGATGAATTTGATCCGGCCCGCTGGCGCCGGACTTTGTGTTTATGGACCCTGTAGGGGCCTGCGCCAAGTCCACTTTGAATCCAGGCCCGTACGGCAACCGGAAATACTGAACAAACTGGAGTATTTAACATGGCCCGTCGTTGTGAGTTGACCGGCAAGGGTGTTCTGGCAGGTAACAATGTCAGCCATGCCAACAACAAGTCCCGCCGCCGCTTTCTGCCCAATCTGTGCCAGGTGCACCTGATGAGCGAGAGCCTTGGTCGCGATTTCGCATTCAAGGTGTCAGCTGCCGCATTGCGCTCTGTCGAGCATCGCGGCGGTCTTGATGCCTACCTGCTCAAGGCCCGTGACACGGAGTTGTCGCTGTCGGCCAGGCGGGTAAAGCGTCAGGTTGAAAAGAAACTGGCCAGCGCTGCTGCCTGAAGCGGCATCCGGCGCCTGACGCTTTCAACCTGGTACAAGGTTCCGGCCGCTCCTTAAGGGGGCGGCCTTTTTGTTGGTGGGTTTCGGAAATGACTGAAAAAACCGGAAACAATGGGCCGTTGCGCCATTCCCCCAGCGCCAGCCGCGACGGGGAGCCTGCCATCCATCCATCGGCTTCGCTGCGCGATTGCAAGGTCGGGCGCTTCTGCGAAGTCAAGGAGCGCGTCCTCATGCGCTCGTCCACGCTGGGTGACTACAGTTACGTCGAGCGCCATTCAGAACTGATCTACACGCAGACAGGCAGGTTCTGCGCCATTGCCGCCGACGTGCGTCTCAATGCGCTCAACCATCCGATTGACAGGGTGAGCCAGCACAAGTTCACCTATCGCGCGAACGAGTATTTTGTCGGCAAGAAACTGGACCATGCGTTTCGTGAACAGCGCCTGGATGAAGGCCGGGTTGTGCTGGGCCACGATGTCTGGGTCGGACATGGCGCCATCGTGTTGCCGGCGGTATCGATCGGCACAGGTGCCGTCATCGGTGCCGGCGCGGTTGTGACACACGATGTCGAGCCTTATGCCATTGTCGCCGGTACGCCGGCGCGATTTGTGCGTTGGCGCTTCGACCCTGACATCGCACAGCGGCTGCTGAAGCTGGCGTGGTGGAACTGGAGCCATGACCAGCTGGCAGATGCGGTGGATGACATGGCACGGCTCGACGTCGCGGCGTTCCTGGACAAACATGATGGTGGCATCGAGATCTGAATATCTCCTGACAGGTAGTTGTCAGTAGGAATGTGGCACTGTTGGTGTGTTCAACAACAAGGGTCCGGTCATGGCTACAGGCAGCAAACTAACGGGAAGTTTCATCAAGTTCATAGAACGCCAACCCTTGTTCTTCGTGGCCACGGCAGCGCCTGACGGGCGTGTCAATGTTTCACCGAAAGGCCTCGACAGCCTGCGCGTATTAGGCCCCAACCGCATTGTCTGGATGAGCCTGTCGGGCAGCGGCAATGAAACCGCAGCGCATCTTCGTGAAGCAAACCGCATGACCTTGATGTTCTGCGCGTTTGAAGGCAATGCACTGATCCTGAGGACCTATGGAACGGCGCAGACCCTGCATCCGCGTGATGCCGGCTGGAATGACCTTGCCGGGCTGTTTCCGGAGATGGCCGGCAGCCGCCAGATCTTCGACATGAGCATTGATCTCGTCCAGACGTCGTGTGGCACAGGGGTTCCGGTCATGACCTATCAGGACCAGCGCGGGCCGGAAGAATTGCTGCCGTTTTATCAGGAGATGGGACCGGATGGCGTGGAACGCTACTGGGCCAGAAAGAACGCGGTCAGCATTGACGGAAAAAATACCGGTACCGTTGTGGCCGAACCGGAATGAAATGTGCATGCAGCGGCCAGAGGTGCGCGCGGGCGGGCCGCGTCAGTTCAGGCGAAACTGAAACATCACGGTGGATTGCACCGACTTGTTGAAATTGTCGTCTGAAATCACCGTAATGATCGTCCCACGCTCGTCCTCGTGGGCGGCAACGCCTTCCATATTGTCAATCTGGTAAGAGGTCAGTTTGCCGGAGAACAGGAGCTGGCCCGGCCCGGTATTGCGTTTCTGCAGGTCTTGTACCGAGAACCGGCGCAATGCCATGCCGACCAGGACCGGTGCCTTGAAACTGCGTTCAACGGTGATGATCTCCTTGCCACCGGGCAGGATGGCAAGGCCGGTAACCAGGTAGTCTTCATGGCGCGGGATATGAAACTCCCTGGTCTTGCCCTTGCGCCAGAGCCAGCCGCGAAGGCTGTCGTCCTTGGCATGATTGCGTTCCGATACCGCCACCAGCCAGCCTTTCAGCGGTCCCTGTGTAAATCGTCCCAGCGCTTCGAGTTCACCATTGTTCTGTCCCTGGGAGAGGGCTTTCGGGGTTCTTACCCGACTGGCCTTTGCCTTGAAACCGTGCCTGGAGATATTGAACAGCTCGACCCGTTCGCGCCGTTCATAGCCGACAATCATCTTGCCCTTCAGGCCTTTGGAACTCCAGGCGGCAACGGCCTCGGCGTCCGAGCGTGACTTGCGCCCGTCGATCCTGCCCTTGCGGTTCAAGATCGGGGCAAGGCGGGTATCCGCAACGCCCTTCAGGCGGCCTTCTTCGTAGACCAGGCGGCCGGTGAGCCAGTGTCCGCGATCACTGACGCTGACAAAGCGTTTCCCGTTGCGCGATATTTCAAGCCCGGAAAAACCGCCGAAATTCTCGTTGTCGCTGGTCAGGGTCAGTCCACCCAGGAACGTCAGGCCCTCAGGCAGGCCGCCATTGCCAAACCGCCCGAAACCTCTGGGGGACGTGCTGACCGAAATGCCGGTTTTGTCGGCAGCGGCCTGTTGGACCGGCAGCAGCAAAGCCACAGACAAGCAACATCCGATTACCCATCCGCAGCTCTTCATCGCCTTCTCTTTCAAACAGTTCAACCGGCTTTGCGCAACCTGCCACCGCCCCTGCTGGTCGGAGGCGGCGCCACGGCGCGCTCTTCAAACAGTTCAGCCAGTTTCTCAGTCATGGCGCCGCCCAGTTCCTCGGCATCAACAATGGTGACGGCGCGCTGGTAATAGCGGGTCACGTCATGACCGATGCCAATGGCGATCAGTTCAACCGGCGAGCGGTTTTCAATGTCGGCGATCACCTGGCGCAGGTGCTTTTCGAGATAATTGCCGGAATTGACTGACAGGGTTGAATCGTCCACCGGCGCGCCGTCGGAGATCACCATCATGATGCGGCGCTGTTCAGGGCGCGCCAGCAGCCTGTTATGGGCCCAGATCAGCGCTTCACCGTCGATGTTTTCCTTCAACAGCCCTTCGCGCATCATCAGGCCCAGATTGCGCCGGGCACGGCGCCATGGCTGATCGGCGGACTTGTAGATGATGTGGCGCAGGTCATTGAGCCTGCCCGGCATGGCGGGCTTGCCGTCTGCCAGCCATTTCTCGCGGGCCTGTCCGCCCTTCCAGGCGCGGGTTGTAAACCCGAGAATTTCCACCTTGACCCCGCACCGTTCCAGGGTGCGCGCCAGAATATCCGCACAGGTGGCAGCGACCGTGATCGGCCTGCCGCGCATGGAGCCGGAATTGTCCAGCAACAGTGTCACGACCGTGTCGCGGAACTGGGTGTCCTGTTCGACCTTGAACGACAGCGCGCTCATCGGATCGATGACCACCCGGTACAGCCTTGCTGCGTCCAGGATACCCTCTTCGAGATCAAAGTCCCAGGAACGGTTCTGCTGCGCCATCAAGCGGCGCTGCATCCGGTTTGCGAGCCTGGCCACGACGCCCTGAAGGCTGGCCAGCTGCTTGTCCAGATAGTTGCGCAGCCGGGTCAGTTCTTCCGGGTCACACAGCTCATCTGCTTCCACCGTCTCGTCAAACTGGTTGGTGTAGACCTGATAAAACTTGTCGTTCGACATGGAGGCAAACGGCAGTTCCGGCCGCCAGGGCTGGTCGCCGTCGGGCTCTTCTTCGCCCTGCATGTCGTCCATGTCTTCGGAACCGTCCATTTCCATGGCGTCTTCCATGGTTTCGTCCTGGTCGGCTTCACCTTGTTCCATGTCTTCGGAGGCGGAAGTTTCAGCATCTTCCTGCCCGGTTTCAGTCTGTTCCTGTTCGCCCTCGGCATCGTCGTCGGTGTCGTCGTCATTGTCTTCGGCATCGTCGGGGTCGTCGCCGAGCTCATCAGACATTTCCAGGCGCGCCAGCAGGTCGCGGGACAGGCGCGAGAAAGCTATCTGGTCATGGATGCAGTCATCCAGGCTGTCCAGTTTCTCACTGGCCTTTTCTTCAATCCAGGGACGCCACAAATCAACCAGCTTTTTTGCCGAGTCCGGCGGAGCTTCCCCGGTCAGGCGCTCACGCACCATCAGGGCAAGGGCATCTTCCAGTGGCGCGTCTTCGCGCTTGTGCAGGGGACCTGTGACCTTTTCGTCAAAGCGCTTGTCCAGCATGGCGTTCAGGTTGGTCGCCATGCCGGGCATGGCACGCGCGCCGAGTGCTTCGACGCGGGCCTGTTCAATTGCCTCATAGACAGTGCGCGCCTGCTGGCCCTGCGGCAGATAGCGTGAATGAACGCTGGTCGAATGATTGGCGAGCCGCATTGCCATGGCGTCGGACAAACCACGCGTAACCGCCAGGTCAGACGCGGTTGCATCGCGTGTGACCTGCGGCAACCGGGCGCGCTTGTCGGTGATGCCGGGATGTTCGGCACCAAACGAGCAGGTCAGTTCCGGCTCCTGTGCAATCGTCTTCATGGCGAGCGTCAGTGCGCGCTTGAAGTTCTCTGCCGGTGCGTCACGATCATTTGCCATTGGTTTGTTTACGTCCGCCGGTTCAGCTCACGGCCAGGGCAGCAGACGATTCCGGTAATTCCTCGCCGAAGCAGCGCTGGTAGAATTCAGCCACCAGAGCACGCTCCAGTTCGTCGCATTTGTTCAGGAAGGTCATCCGGAACGCCATGCCGACATCATTGAAGATGGTTGCGTTTTCAGCCCATGTAATAACCGTGCGTGGGCTCATGACGGTTGAAAGATCGCCCACCATGAAGGCGTTTCTGGTCAGGTCCGCCAGACGCACCATGTTTGATATCACCTTCTTGCCGGCAGCATCATCGAACTGCTTGTTCTTGGACAGAACAATGCCGCACTCCTGCTCATGGCTGAGATAGTTCAACTGCACGATGATCGACCACCGGTCCATCTGGGCCTGGTTGATCTGCTGGGTCCCGTGATAAAGGCCGGTTGTATCTCCAAGGCCGACGGTATTGGCGGTTGCAAACAGTCTGAATGCCGGGTGCGGCTTCAGCACGCGTGCCTGGTCAAGCAGTGTCAGGCGGCCGGAACTTTCCAGCACGCGCTGGATAACGAACATGACATCAGGACGCCCGGCATCATACTCGTCAAACACCAGCGCGACATTGTTCTGGTAGGCCCATGGCAAAATGCCCTCGCGAAACTCGGTAATCTGCTTGCCGTCCTTGATGACAATGGCATCCTTGCCGACGAGGTCGATACGCGAAATATGGCTGTCGAGGTTAATACGCACCAGCGGCCAGTTCAGCCGGGCGGCGACCTGTTCGATGTGCGTTGACTTACCGGTGCCGTGGAAACCTGACACCATGACCCGGCGATTGTGGGCGAACCCGGCCAGGATGGCCAGCGTGGTTTCCGGGTTGAACAGGTAATCCTTATCGATTTCCGGCACGTATTCATTGCTCTTTGAATAGGCTGGAACTGTCAGATCCGTGTCTATGTCGAAGACCTTCCGCACCGGAATAGTCTTGTCAGGCATGCCTGGTGCTTCGATCTTTGTATTTGCGTTCATTGGAAACCGGTCTCCGGGAAATCAATACCCGGTCTTCGCACATGGAAAACCGGGGCTCAAGGGTCATATACAAAGAGGTTTTAGTCCGACTAATGCGGGCCTAGCAAGGGGCAGCTTTGCTGCAATTCAGCACACACCTGCATCGCGGAGATAATTATAGGCGGTGATGATGTCGCGAAGCCTGTCTTCGGTCTCGCGGCTGCCGCCATTTGCGTCCGGGTGGAAGCGCTTTACCAGCAGTTTGTACTGGGCCTTGATTTCGTCCGCGGTGACACCGGGGTCGAGCCCAAGTGTGTCGAGTGCCTTGCGTTCGGCATTGCCGACCCGGCGCCTGGATGTTGCCGCCCTCTGGGTGCCGACAGCCTCCTCGAAAATCGAATGCGGATCATTGACGTCGCTGTCATGGCGGTAACCACTGCGCTTGCTTTTTCCCGAACCGGGCTTTGTTGCGCGCGCACGCTTGTTCTCTGCCCATGAGCTGTCGCCCAGTTTCCAGGTCGGGCGATGGCCGGTTTGCGATGCCTTGATCCAGGCGCCGATATCATTGTCCGCCATGCCGTCGAAATAATTGTAGGACTTGTTATAGGCCTTCACATGGTTGACGCAGAAGCGGAAGTACTCGCCTTCCGCATTGCGGCCCTTGGGTGCCCGGTGATTGCCCACAGCTTCACAGTCCGGCCATTCGCAGGTGAATGTCTCAGGTTCCGCCTTGCCGCCCTTTTTGATGCGGATGCCGTCGAAGTATTTCGAATTCAGTTTCATCTGTCGCCTGGTTTTTGTCGTGCGTGAAGAGTGAAGGCCGCCTTGGCAGCGCAGCACTATAACCCAATATGGTGGACATTTGGAATCTAAGGGTCAGGACAAACTAATTTTATCCATTCTGCGGGAGGATATTTTGCTTCTGACAAGGCGAAAGGTCGCAGGAAACCATACGGTTTTCAAGACTTTTCAACGCCGTGAGAGGCAAAATAGACCCCGCCCTTCGGGTTTGAAAGAAAACACTCGCCTGAAGTCAAAAAATGCTCGAAAAGGCAAAAAGCCTTGTCTTGCGCTTTTTCACCATCATTCGAATGTTTTCTTTCAAACAGAATCGCATAAAATTAGTGTGTCCTGATCCTTGTTAGCTCATAAATTACGAACAAGTCATCAATGTGGACCTGCGCTTCGCGTTTTGCGCAGGAAAAAGGAAATATATGTCATGCAACTCGGTCAGGTCGGACAGACAATCACGGAAAAGCTTTCCCAGGCGCTGGTGCCGCAGGCGCTGGAGGTGATCGACGAATCACATCTTCATGCCGGCCACTCAGGTGCCCGGCCGGAAGGAGAAACCCATTTCAGGGTCAAGATTCAGGCTGACGCGTTTGCCGGCAAGTCGCTGATCCAACGCCACCGCATGGTCAATGAAGTTCTGGCAGAAGAGTTGAACGGACCGGTCCATGCCCTGGCGATTTCCGCCAGCGCTCCGCCGGCCTGACCACTTTTAGCCGGTGTTGTTCAGCGGCGTTATGCGCAATCGGGTGATCTGGTTGCGCTTCTTGCCGGCGACTTCAAAGCGGAAGCCGTGAAACGTGAAGGCCTGACCCTTTTCGGGGATCATCTGGGCTTCATGGATGACAAGGCCGGCGATAGTGTTGGCTTCCTCATCGGGCAGTTCCCAGTCATTGGTGCGGTTCAGGTCACGAATTTGCAGTGACCCGTTGACCACCATGGAGCCGGACGCTTCGCGTGAAATATCCGCGCTGATGACGTCATGCTCATCGGCGATCTCGCCGACAATCTCTTCCAGGATGTCTTCCAGGGTGACCAGGCCCATCACCTCGCCATATTCGTCCACGACCAGTGCAAAATGCGACTTGCGGCGCAGGAATGCCGACAGCTGGTAGTTTACCGTCGTCGTGTCCGGCACAAACCAGGCATTCGAGCAGATTGCCTTGATGTCCAGTTTTGATGCATCGCCCTGGCTTGCCTGCAAGGCCGACAATACGTCCTTGGCATGCAGCACGCCGATGATGTTGTCCGAGTTTTCCTGCCATACAGGTGCGCGGGAAAAGCCGGATTTGAGCAATTCGGATATGATTTCGTCGTTTGGCATGTCGACATCGATGGAAAACATCTTGGTCCGGTGAACCATCAGGTCCGACAGTTCCAGTTCTGACAGATCCAGGACACCGCCGAGCATGTCGCGGTCGTTCTTGACCACGGCACCTTCCTTGTGGTGCAGGTCAATGGCGCCGCGGATCTCTTCTTGCGGAGACAGGATGTTGCCGGCGTTGGCCAGGTCCACACCGGCCAGTGACAATACGTATTTGACGATGACCTCGACGCCGATCACCACCGGGCCGAAAATCCTGACAAACAGGGATATGACCGAGCTGACGGCGAGAGAAAACCGCTCCGGATAGACGATTGCATAGGTCTTGGGCAGCACCTCTCCGAACACCAGGACCAGTGCCGTCATCACCAGGGTCGCCCAGATTACCCCGCTTTCGCCGAACAGCGTCAAGAACACCGATGTTGCCAGTGCCGAGGCCAGGATGTTGACCAGGTTATTGCCAAGCAGAATGCCGCCAATCAGGCGTTCAGGCTGCTCTTTCAGGTTCAGTACCGTGCGCGCGCGCCGGTCGCCGCGCTTCTCCAGTTCGTAGAGCCTGGGTCGCGAGGACGTTGTCAGCGCTGTTTCGGATCCGGAAAAAAAGGCAGACAGAAGAACCAGCCCGAAGGCCGCGCCGGCCATAATGCCGAGTGCAAGCGTCATTTCAGTTTTAATTCGGCCTCAAGAAATTTGACCAGGCCGTCCTCTTCTATGGTTCTGTCGATGTAGGCATTGCCGACATCTTTTACCAGAATAAAGTTAATGCGACCTGCCTCTGCCTTCTTGTCCTGGCGCATGATGTTCACCAGTTCACCCGCGCCGGGAAGATGGGCATGGATTCCTGACACATCTGTCGGCAAGCCAACCGACTTGAGGTGTTTTTCCATTCGTGCCGCGGCGCCCTGCTTGCAGATGCCGAGTTGCTCGGAAAACCGGAACGCCTGCGCCATGCCGATTGCCACGCCTTCTCCGTGCAGAAGCTTGTCTGAATACCCGGTAGCGCTTTCCAGCGCATGACCGAATGTGTGGCCCAGGTTCAGCAATGCACGATCGCCGGCTTCACGTTCATCACGCGCCACAATGGCTGCCTTTGCCTGGCAGGATGTTCGGATGGCGCGGATGCGGGCTTGCGGGTCACCGGCAAAAACCCGAGCGGCATTGTCCTCCAGCCAGCCGAAGAATTCCGCATCGCCGAGCAGGCCGTACTTGGCGACTTCAGCGTAACCGGCGGCCAGTTCGCGCGCGGGCAGGGTGTTCAGGACATTGATATCCGCCAGTACGGCGACAGGCTGGTGAAAAGCGCCGACAAGGTTTTTGCCATGGCTGGAGTTGATGCCGGTCTTGCCGCCGACGGAACTGTCGACCTGGGCCAGCAGCGAGGTCGGTATCTGGATGAAGCCGATACCGCGGCGGACGATGGCGGCGGCAAAGCCTGCAAGATCTCCGATGACGCCGCCACCAAAGGCAATTATGTGATCGTTGCGCTCGATGCCGGCCGCGATGATATCATCACACACCTGTGCAAGCCGGGCGTAACTCTTGGTCTGCTCGCCTGCCGGAACAATGATGGAAGTGTATCTGATGCCGGCCTGATCGAGGCTGTCGGTCAATGCTTTCAGATGATGGCGTGCGACGTTCTCGTCTGTCACAATCGCTGTCACCGGGCGGGCCAGCAGCGGGGCGATCGTGCGTCCGGCATGGGCGAGAAGCCCGTCGGAAATCGTAATGTCATAGCTGCGCTCACCCAGAGCGACACTGACTTCGGCCCTGGTTGTGTCAACCGGTGCTGGGGTGGTCTGGTTCATGCGCCTGCCGTTTCTTCCTGGCGCAGGTGATCGGCCAGGGTTTCAATGCAGGCAACAACAATCTGGTCGTGGGGCACGTCCCTGCTTTCTACCGTGATGTTGGACCGGCCATAGACGGGATAGCGCTCGGCGATCAGTTTGCGCATGACCGCTTCAGGGTCATCGGTTTGCAGCAATGGCCTGTTCGATCTTTTGCGCACCCGTTTCATCAACAGGTCGAAATCCGCCTTGAGCCACACGGAAATTCCCCTGTCGGCAATTGTCGTACGGGTTTCTTCACTCATATAGGCACCGCCTCCGGTGGCCAGCACCCGGGGCTGCTCATTCAACAGGCGCTCAATGACCCTGCGCTCGCCGTCGCGGAAATACTGCTCACCGTGCTCCTCGAAAATTTCCGGAACGGTCTTGCCGGCCGCTTTCTCGATTTCAGTGTCGGCGTCGGCGAACGGCAATTTCAGCTTTTTCGCCAGGCGCCTGCCTATGGTGGTCTTACCGGCGCCCATCAATCCGATCAGCACAATGCTGCGACCGTTGAGTTGCGATAAGATGGAGGTGATGTTTCCGTTGGACTTGCTGGTTTCGTTCACTGGTGTTTGAACCCAATTCAGATATTGAGCTTGCGTGGCGCTCTGTTTTTCCTGTTTTAGGAGAAAATGACAGTTGATGCCATAGAACATGCGCGATTTCGGATTAGTGTTGGGGAGATGGCTGCCCGGACGGGCCCCGGCACCTGTTCGTCCGGATCAGAGGATGCTGCCGGCCAGATCATGCAGAGCCGTTGCGACAGCAATCCAGCAGCGCGCAAACACTTTGCGATTTAAGCGGGATTGTTGCACATTGCAGATCGCAAAGAGCAAATCAAAACCATCTGTTTGAGGAACATATTAGCCGCTATGCCCGACAGTCTTCGCTTTCTGTTAATCGTACTGTGCTTGGCTGGTGCCGGGTATGGCGCAGTCTGGGGTCTGGCAAATTTTCCGCCCGAACAGCAAGAAGTGGTGAAGCAGCTTTCCAATGGTGTCTTCGAGAACTGACACGGATAACGGTCCAGGCTCAAATGCAACTGTCAGCAGTGACCGCACAGTTGCGTTGTTTCTGGAGATGATGAGCGCCGAACGCGGCGCATCCCGAAACACCCTTTCAGCCTATGCCCGTGACCTTGAACACTATACCGGTTTCCTGAAAAGGCGCGGCTGTGCGCTGGATGCCGCCGGCAGCGGTGAAGTCCGGGCATGGCTGGGCGAACTGCAGGCAGAAGGCCTGGCCAAGTCCACCATTGCCCGCAGGCTGTCCGCAGCCCGCCAATTGCACAAGTTTGCCTACGCCGAAGGCATTGTGGACGACGATCCGGCAGGCGGCATTGCTGCGCCGCGCAAGGCGCGAACCCTGCCGAAGACCATGAGTGTGCGACAGGCAGAGAAATTGCTGGTGGCAGCGCGCGAGCAGGCAATAAAAGCGCGCGGCAAGACACACCTGAAAGCACTGCGCATGGTGTGCCTCATGGAGGTTCTGTACGCAACTGGATTGCGGGTGTCGGAACTGGTCAGCCTGACGGTGGGCGTGGTTTCGGCAGATGACAGGTTTATCACGGTGCGCGGCAAGGGCGGACGCGAACGGCTGGTTCCGCTTTCACCTGCTGCACGCGCGGCTATCAGTGCTTATCTGGATGCGGTGAAACAGGCAGCGGACGTCGTACACCTTGCGCCGACGCAATACCTGTTTGCCTCAAGCGGCAAGCAGAGACACCTGACGCGCCAGCATTTCGCGCTGATGCTGAAGCACCTGGCGGGGCTTGCCGGCCTCGATGCAGACACCGTGTCACCTCACGTTGTACGGCATGCATTCGCCAGCCATCTGTTGCAGGGCGGTGCTGATCTGAGGTCGGTTCAGCAGATGCTGGGTCACGCGGATATTTCAACAACCCAGATCTATACACATGTCATGCCGGAAAAATTGCGCGAGGCGGTTGAAAGTCATCACCCGCTCAACCGGTAAGTTGCGCTTTGCACACAACAATTAGCAGGTTGACATCCAATCGGCGTAACGCCAGTTTGCAGCCTATATCCAATCGGGCTCAGGCGAGGGCAGGCACTGCGATTCCAGCAGTTGTCCATCATGTGAAACATGCAGACATTTCTTGATTTTGAAACACGCATTGCCGAGCTTGCCGGCAAGATCGCCGAGTTGAAGTCCATCAACGACGATGATGGCTCCGTATCGATTGCCGATGAGGTGACGCAGCTGGAAGGCAAGCTATCGAAGTCGCTCGCCGACCTTTATGCAGACCTTGAACCCTGGCAGAAAACCCAGGTTGCACGGCACCCGGACCGGCCGCATACTCAGGATTACCTGGATGCCCTGATCACCGAGTTCACGCCGCTTGCCGGTGACCGGAAGTTTGCCGAGGATGATGCCGTTCTCGGCGGGTTGGGGCGGTTTGACGGAGACCCGGTTGTGGTCATCGGCCAGGAAAAGGGAGCTGATACGAAATCCCGCCTGAAGCACAATTTCGGCATGGCGCGTCCGGAAGGTTATCGCAAGGCGGTCCGGCTGATGGAACTGGCGCAGCGTTTCAGCCTGCCGGTGCTGACTTTCGTCGATACGGCAGGCGCCTATCCCGGTATCGGCGCGGAAGAGCGTGGTCAGGCGGAAGCAATCGCGCGTTCAACCGATTGTTGTCTCGGCCTTGGTACGCCGATCATCTCGACCATTATCGGCGAGGGTGGGTCAGGCGGGGCTGTCGCCATTGCAACGGCAAATTCTGTCCTGATGCTTGAGCATTCGATCTATTCGGTCATCTCGCCGGAAGGTGCTGCATCCATTTTGTGGCACGATTCAGCGCGCGCCAGTGAAGCCGCCACCGCCATGCGTATCACTGCGGCCCACCTGAAGGAGCTCGGGGTCATTGACACGATCGTGCCGGAGCCGGTCGGTGGCGCACACCGGGCACGCGAGGCTGCGATACAGTCGGTCAGGGAAGCGGTTTCAGCGGCGCTGTTGCCGTTCAAGCACATGTCGGAAGATGAAGTGCGCCAGCAGCGGCGCGACAAATTCCTGGCGATCGGGCGCACACTCGGCTCGTGAATGTTTACCCTGCCGGGTGGCCGGACACATGTTGCTTCGTCACATAGGTCCGTGTTCGCACAAAATCGCCGCAAACTTGCCGTTTTGCTCGGCGATCTTGGCCCTGAAACAATGACAGTGGCCGGTGTGGATTTATGCGGCGATTATTCAAATTGGTTCTGGTGCTGGCGATCATGGCATCTACCGGCTATGCGCTGTATCGCACCGGCGAGATGAACCGTATCGCGGAGCGATTCCGCTATCCTGATCCGCAAACATTCAGGAAACAGGCCTGGGCCGAACTGGATGCCCGGCAACTCAAGCCCGGCATGCCGGTGTTCATTCGCATTTTCAAACAAAGCTCGGAGCTTGAGTTGTGGTTGAGGGGTACAAAGGGATGGGAATTGTACCGGACGGTTGAAATCTGCAACTGGTCGGGAGGCCTGGGACCGAAACTGAAAGAAGGCGACAAGCAATCGCCGGAAGGATTCTACACGGTCACCAAGGGCCGGCTGAACCCGAACAGCCGGCATCATCTCTCGTTCAATCTCGGTTTCCCCAACCGGTATGACCGCTCGCTTGGCCGGACCGGGTCATTTTTGATGGTGCATGGCGGGTGTTCGTCCATTGGCTGTTATGCGGTGCGAGACCATCAGGTCGAAGTGATCTACCGGCTTGTTGAAGCAGCTCTTGATAATGGCCAGCAGGCGGTGCGTGTGCATGCTTTCCCGTTCCGGCTGGAACAAACGGCGCTTGACCGGCACAAGGGCGCAAAGTGGCACGATTTCTGGTCAATGCTGAAGCCCGGATATGATGCGTTTGAACGGGCGCGCGAAGTGCCGCGCGTGCGGGTTGCAAACAAATCCTATGTGGTTAATTGAGCGTTAGCGTGTTGTGCTGCACAATAGGGAATTGCGAGGACGGTTTCGGAAGTTGGGTTTGTCAAAAATGAGTAGTGACACGACATTCAGGACTGGACTGACGCGTCGTGGCTTCTGTGCCACCGGCCTGAGCCTTACGTCGCTGGTCGCGCTGTCTGCATGCAGCAGCACCGACAAGGCACTGGAGCCCTTGTCTCCCAAGGTCATGGCTGACCTGCAGAGAAACAATCTGAAGGTCGGCGCGCCGCTGTTTGTCCGCGTGTTCAAGGAAGAAAACCAGATGGAAGTCTGGCTGCAGCAGGCCTATGGACCCCATGTGCTGTTCCGCACCTACAACATCTGCAGCCGCTCCGGCGTACTGGGTCCGAAGTACAAGGAAGGCGACCGGCAGGCACCGGAAGGCTTCTACATGGTGTCGCAGCGCCAGATGAATCCGAAATCAGAGTATTACCTGTCCTTCAACCTTGGTTTCCCCAACGCGTTTGACAAGTCACTCGGGCGGACCGGTACTCACCTGATGGTGCATGGCGGGTGCCGTTCGGCAGGCTGTTATGCGATTACCGACGACCATATCAAGGAACTGTTCTCGCTTGCGCGTGAAGCCTTCCTGTATGGCCAGAAAGAGTTTCCGGTGCACGCGTTCCCGTTTCGCATGACCGAACAGAACCTGCTGCGCTATGCCGGTCACCCGCACGAACCTTACTGGCGCGACCTGAAAGTCGGCTATGACTATTTCGAGCAGACGCGCCAGCCGCCAACGGTCGGAGTGAAGCAGCAGCGCTATGTGTTCATGCCGCACAATATCAACGTGCCGCCGGAATTCGAGGTGAAGCAGGCATCCGCAGACCCGCTCGCGCCGCAGCTCATTCGCGGCTGGCGGGCCGGTGAGTGGAAGTAGGGCCGCGTACGCATGATTTGTGCGGGTTCGCTGCGGACTAAAGCGGCCAGACAATCAGGATCATCGGCAGGGATACTGCCAGGATAATGATTTCCAGTGGCAGGCCCATCGGCCAGTAGTCGCCAAAACGATAGCCGCCAGGGCCCATGATAATGGTGTTGTTCTTGTGGCCTATCGGGGTCAGGAAGGCACAGCTGGCGGATACCGCAACACCCATCAGCATGGCATCCGGATTGACGTTCAACTGCTCGGCAATCTTGATCGCCACCGGAGCGGCCACCAGCACGGTCGCTACGTTGTTCAGCACGTCCGACAAGGTCATGGTGACCGCCATCAGCAGCAGCAGCACCGCCCATGCCGGCCAGCCGCCGGTAACGTCAACGATGGCATTGGCAATCAGTACCGTTCCGCCCGAGGTCTCTATCGCAGCACCGATCGGAATCAGCGATGCCAGCAGTACGATCACCGGCCATTCAATGGAATCGTAGATCTGCGACAGGGTTACGACCTTGAGCAGGGCATAAATCGCCACGCAGGCCGCCAGCGCAACCGGCAGGTACACCAGGCCAAGGCTGGCCGCAATGATGGCAATGGCGAATATAGCAATGGAAAAGCCGGCTTTTTCGCGCTGTGTGACCTGCAGTCCACGTTCCGCCAGAGGCAGGCATCCGAGCCATTGCACAACCTCCGGCAAGGCTTCCTTGTTGCCCATCAGCAGCAGCACGTCGCCTGCCTTGAGTTCAAGCTGTCTGACCCTGTCGCGAAACGGACGGCCCTCGCGGGCAACCCCCAGCAACATGGTCTGCTGCCGGTTCAGGAGCCTGGCGTCGCGGGCCGAGCGGCCTTCCAGCCTGGAGCCGGAAACGACGACGGCTTCGGTCATGGCAAGCGTACCGGTCAGCACGCCCTTGTGCCGGGACGACGATGAATAGGAGAGCTTCAAGGCGTTGGCAAACTGCTCGAGGCTTTCCGGGCCACCTTCCACAACCAGAATATCACCTTTGCGGATTTCAACGCCGCGTGCAGACCCCGGCAGGCGTTCCCCGCGCCGGATCAGGCCCAGAATGTAGACTTCGTTTTCATCGGCCACCGGCAGCAGTTCTCGAACCTTCTGGCCTACCGCTGGCGAGCTTTCAGGAACCTGCACTTCCATCACATAGCCTTCCAGGTTCTCAAGCTCGGCAGCTGATTCCGAACGGGCCTTGTCCTGCGGGATGAAACGCCAACCTATGAATGAAATGTAGATGAGGCCTACAGCGGCACAGGCCAGCCCGACGGGCGCGAAGTCGAACATGGAATATGACGGGCCAATGGGTTCGCCGTTATAGGTAGCGGTGCCCCTGAACTGGGCGATGACGATGTTGGTCGGCGTGCCGATGAGAGTGACCATGCCGCCGAGAATGGTGGCGAACGACAATGGCATCAGTGTCGCTGCCCGCGCTCTTTTCGCCTTGTCCGCTGCCTGCATGTCCACCGGCATCAGCAAGGCGAGCGCAGCGACATTGTTCATGAAGGCGGACAGCGCGCCACCAACCAGGCCCATGATGGCAATGTGTGCCTTCATGCCGCGCTGGGCGGAGATGATATTGCGCGTCAACAGGTCAACGGCCCCGGATTGCGACAAGGCCCGCGACACGATCAGGACCAGGGCAATAATGATGACGGCCGGGTGGCCAAAGCCTGAAAAGGCGGTGTCTTTTTCGACCACGCCGAGAATGACGGCCAGCGCCAGAGCTGAAAACGCCACGAGGTCATAACGGATGCGGCCCCAGACCAGTAGCCCGAGTACGCTGCCCATGATGATGAAGAGGATTATCTGTTCGGTGGTCATGATTCGCTGCACGTTACCAACTGTGGCGTATTTGCCAAGCAGCTAAATCAATCTGCGCATCAGCTGTAGTGCTTGGTTACAACGATGAAATCGGTGCCCTTGCCGGTTTCCGGCCCGAGACCAGTGTCGGAAATGGCAACGGAAGAATGCGGTCCGAGGCGGTATTCAATGCGGTGGCGCACATCGTCGGGAATGGTGAACCGCAAAAACGCATCCAGCCCGGCCTTCGACGTGTCGTGCTCGAGGCTGACCGACAGCCATTCCGGTTTGCTCCTGTCCCCGTGTTCTTCCGGCAAGGTGAGCAAATGCGCGCCCAGAGGTTGTTCGGCGTTTTTGAGCGGGATGGCGATATCGAACAGCGGTTTGTAGCCCTGGCGCACGTACAAATGGCCTTCTGGGTAGTCTTCCGCGCCGTTGGATGACCGCAGCGCGTGATAGGTGGCATCGTTGAGAACACCATTTGCCGGCAAATCAATGGATTTCTGGAAGTTGTGAATGGCCCGCCAGGTCTTGCGCCCCACATAACCATCCGGTTTACCGGCCCCGAAACCGAGCTTGTTCAGGATTTTTTGCCCATTGAGGGTTTTTTCGCGGCCGGTCAGGCGGGTGAGAAGAACCCGCAATGGCGGTGTTGATGACAGCGTTGCATATTTGCGTGTTTCCACCCTGGACGCCGGCTTCAACAGGCCGGCATGCTTCAGGGCGACCGGTTTTGCCGGTATGTCGGCAATGATGACGTGCCGGTCGCTGGTTTCCAGGTCAAACAACTGCTTGGCGAATTCGTCGGGCATCCGTATGCAGCCGTGCGAAGCCGGGTACCCAGGCAGTTCCCCGGCATGCAGCGCAATACCGCTCCAGGTCAGACGCTGCATGAACGGCATGGGTTCGCGGACATACAGATTGGACCAGCGAAACTTGTGCTTGCGCAACACCGAAAAAATGCCGTGCGGGGTTTCCTTGCCGGGTTTGCCGGATGAAATCGGGCTGAAGCCGATCTGGCGCTGGCCCGAGAAGACCTGCATGGACTGCTGCTTGATGGAAATCAGCACCTGCAGCGTTTCAGCTGTGGCAGGTGCCTGGATCGGGGTAAACGGCGGTACCGGCTTCGGGTTCGCTGCCAGCAGCCGCTTGCGGTGGGAAGGGGAACTGGCGGCAAAAGCTGTTCCGGCCGTCAACATCAGGCAAGCGCTGGCGGTGACGCCTGTAACAAGGCGCCGCCTGCTTATGCCTGATGGCTTACTCAAACAAAGGCCCCGTGGCAGTGCTTGAACTTTTTGCCTGATCCGCATGGACATGCCTGATTGCGCCCCACGGGTCCCCAGGTTGCGGGGTCTTCCGCATTGAACCCATCCGGCTGATCCGGCGACGGGGAGACGGCGGCAGACAAAACAGTACCCGGCGGCAATTCATTACCATGTTCGTCGAAATCCTCGATGAACATGTCAGGAAGCTCCTCGTCATCGGGGAACATCTCGTCGGCGCCGTCCTGGCTGACCTCGACCCGCAGGAGTTGTCCGGTCACGATCGCGCGCAAGCGCACGATCATCTGTTCAAACAGGGTGAACCCTTCGGTTTTGTACTCGTTGAGCGGGTCGCGCTGGCCGTAGCCGCGCAACTGCACCGCCTGGCGCAGATGCTCAAGGGTAATGATGTGTTCGCGCCACAACTGGTCCAGCGAGCGCAGCAGCACTTCCTTTTCGATGTACTCCATGATTTCTGCGCCGTACTTCTCGCGCTTCTCACCATAGAGATTGTCGGCGGCTTCCATCACCCGTTCACGGATTTCCTCATCCGCAATACCTTCTTCGTCCGCCCAGTCCTCGACAGGGAAATCAATGGCAACGACTTCGCGCAGTTTTTCGCGCAGTTCGGTTGAACGCCATTGTTCGGGATAGGCACTTGGCGGAATGAATTCCTGGACGGTCGTTTCAACAACTTCATGGCGCATATCGTCCACGGTGCCGGAAATCTCGTTGCCGTTCATGATGTCGATGCGCTGTTCAAAGATCACCTTGCGCTGGTCGTTCATCACATCATCAAACTTCAGGATGTTCTTGCGGGCATCGAAATTGCGCGCCTCAACCTTCTGCTGGGCCTTTTCCAGTGCCTTGTTGATCCACGGATGGACAATCGCCTCGCCTTCTTCGAGACCGAGCTTCTGCAACATCGAGTCCATGCGTTCCGAACCGAATATGCGCATCAGATCGTCTTCCAGGGACAGGTAGAACCGTGACCGGCCCGGGTCACCCTGGCGACCGGAGCGGCCGCGCAGCTGGTTGTCGATACGGCGGCTTTCATGACGTTCCGTGGCAATCACAAACAATCCGCCGGCCTCAAGCGCCTTTTGCTTGTGTCCGGCAATTTCGGCGTTGATCTTTTCGATGGCGGTTTCGCGTTTTTTGCCTTCCGCCATATCGCCAAGCTCATTTTCGATGCGCATGTCGGCATTGCCGCCAAGCTGAATGTCGGTGCCGCGGCCTGCCATGTTGGTGGCAATGGTCACCGCACCCGGTACACCGGCCTGCGAAATGATCTGGGCTTCCTGTTCATGGTAGCGTGCGTTCAGAACATTGTGTGGAATTCCGAGTTCTTTCAGGTGCTGGGCAAGGTATTCGGATTTGTCGATTGAGGTCGTGCCGACCAGTATCGGCTGGCCGCGTTCGCGGGCATCCTTGACGGCCACGACGATGGCGTCGAATTTCTCACGGACGCTGCGGTAAACCTCGTCATCTTCATCGACACGCTGGACGGCGACATTCGTCGGCACTTCCACCACGTCCAGCTTGTAGATATCCAGAAATTCGTCAGCTTCGGTAACTGCCGTACCGGTCATCCCGGCGAGTTTCTCGTACAGGCGGAAATAGTTCTGGAAGGTTATCGAGGCAAGCGTCTGGTTTTCCGGCTGAATGCGGACGTGCTCCTTGGCCTCGATGGCCTGATGCTGGCCTTCGGAGTAGCGCCGGCCCGGCATCATGCGCCCGGTGAATTCGTCGATGATTATCACCTCGTCGTCCTTGACGATATAATCGCGATCCTTGACGAAAACCTTGTGGGCGCGAAGCGACTGGTTGACGTGATGGACCAGAGCGACGTTTTCCACATCATAGAGGGAGCCTTCGCTCATCAATCCGGACGCCTGCAACAGTTCCTCGATGTGTTCGTTGCCGGTTTCGGTCAAGGTGACGGACTTGGTCTTCTCATCAAGTTCGTAATCTTCCTCGACCAGTTGCGGGATGATTTTGTCGATGTCGGTATACAGGTCGGAGCGGTCTTCCAGCGCACCGGAAATGATCAGCGGGGTGCGGGCTTCGTCAATCAGGATTGAGTCAACCTCATCGACAATCGAATAGTAATGTCCGCGCTGCACCATGTCCTCGACGGCATATTTCATGTTGTCGCGAAGATAGTCGAAGCCGAGCTCGTTGTTGGTGGCATATGTCACATCGCAGGCATACTGGTCACGGCGCTCGTCGTCTTCCAGGCCATGCACAATGACGCCGACCCGAAGCCCGAGAAACTCATACACCTTGCCCATCCAGGCCGCATCGCGCTGGGCCAGATAGTCATTGACGGTGACGACATGCACTGACTTGCCGGAGATGGCATTGAGGTAGACCGGCAGCGTCGCCACCAGTGTCTTGCCTTCACCGGTTCTCATCTCGGCAATCGAGTTGTCATTCAGGACCATGCCGCCGACCAGCTGGACGTCAAAGTGACGCAGGCCGAGTGCGCGCTTTGACGCTTCGCGGACTGTTGCGAAGGCTGGGACCAGCAGGTCATCCAGCGAGGTTCCGTCGGCAAACTGCTGCCGGAATGTTTCAGTGCGTGCGCGAATTTCGTCATCGCCAAGCGCGGCGAGTTCAGGCTCAAGAGCGTTGATTGCGTCTACGCGGGTTTGGTATTTCTTGACCTTGCGGTCATTTGAGCTGCCAAAAACCTTGGCAGCTATCGAGCCCAGTCCGAACATTTGGTGTCCTTAGAATTGCGTCTTGTTAGGCCGCTAAAAGCTGTTTTCAGCTCCTCGACCGTCATTTTTTACGTAGCCATTATCAAGCGAGAACCATGCCGTAATGTTTAATCAACTTGTCTGCACGCCGCAACAGGTGTGGCAAATGGGTAACGTCTGCAAGAAAAATGTTGTATGGAAACATCAGACTAAACGGCATCAGAGGTTGCGTCAGCGGCAGATAGTGTGGATAAGCGGCTGTTTCAAGGCGAAAATATCGATCTGAACAAGATTTGGTGAGGCATCTCATGGATCAACAGCACTCTTGAATATGGCGAGGAATGAACGCATTGTGCAGCGCATCGACGGCGTTTGGCGAGTGCGAGACGTATTGAGGTCATGTCGAGTTGGCTTAATGTCGCCCGAATTGGCGAGCATTGACCTGTCATGATCAGGTGAAATTGATCTGGATTTACGACGATCCTGTTTCTGCCGTTCAGGCGGCAGGCAGTCCAAGAGGTTGGTTGGGTAATATGAGAACGTATTGTTTGAAGCTGGTCGTAGCGTTGGTAACAACTGCATTTGTAGTGGGTTCGACGGCTGCCGGCGCGCAAGAAACTGATAAGATCGTGGCCAAAGTCAATGGCTACAATATTACTGCGAAGGAAATCGCGCTGGCATCTGATGATCTGCGCCCGCAGTTGGAGAAGGTTCCGGCAAATTTCAGATTTGCGTTTGTGGTTGAATACCTGATTGAGCGTCACCTGCTGGCCCAGGAAGCGGTGAAGGCGAAGACGATTGATACCGAGGAATATACCCAGCGGCTGAAATACTATCAGGCAAAGGCGCTGCGCGACGCGTACTTCACAGATAATCTTGCCACGTCGGTGACAGAAGACGCTGTGAAAGCCGCTTACGAAAAAGAAGCGGCAAAAGTCACCACGGAAAAGCGCGCGCGCGCGCGTCACATTCTGGTTAATTCCGAAGAAGACGCGAACAAGGCAATGGGCCGTCTCGAGAAGGGCGAGAGATTTGAAGAGGTCGCAAAGCAGATGTCTCTGGACGGGTCGCGGGACTATGGCGGTGACCTGGGCTTCTTTACTGCTGCCGAAATGGTACCGGCTTTTTCCAAAGCCGTGTTTGCGCTGAAAAAGGGTGAAGTTTCAAAGCCGGTCAAGACCGACTTCGGCTGGCACATCATCAAGCTGGAAGACCTCCAGGAAGGCGGCGCGCAGCCGTTTGACCAGGTCAGAAACCCGATACGGCTGGTATTGCTGCGCAAAGCGGTTCAGGACAAGGTTCTTGAATTGCGCGGTAAGGGCCAGATCGAAATTCTCGACCCGGACCTCAAACGCCTGCAGGCAGAAGCGGAAAAGAAGCGCCAGGCACTTGATGCCTCCGGTCAGGTGCCGGCTACCACTGGCGGGGCCGCTTCGCAGTCGACAGGCGGCAAGTCCAACAAGGGTGACGCCCAATAGGTGCACAACCTGTCCGGATTCGATTTTTACGTCCGCAAAACCACGCCAGGTTTTGCGGACTTTTTGTTTGTTGCCAACCGAAGCTGGCCGGTAATACCTTTGGTGTAATTAGTTCAACTACTCCATTTGCGCCTGAACAGCGCTTCCACAGGACGACTTGCCATGGCCAAAGCACTCCCCCAGTCACCACTTGCGCCGAAGAGTTTTGCCGATTTGCCGGCGATTGAAGGAGTGCGCCTGGCCACTGCGGCAACCGGGGTCAAATACAAGGGCAGGGATGACCTGTTATTGTGCGTGCTGGACAGGGGAACAACCGTCGCCGGGGTGCTGACGACCTCAAAAACATGTTCCGCGCCGGTGGATCTGTGCCGTGCCAACCTGCAAAAAGGCAAGGTGCGCGCCATAGTGGTCAATGCCAGCAATGCCAATGCGTTTACCGGAAAGGCAGGCCGGCGGACAGTTGAGGCAACTGTCGCTGAAGCTTGCAAGGTTGTCGGCTGCGACGCGTCGGAGGTTTATCTGGCATCAACGGGTGTCATTGGCGAGCCGCTTGATCCGGCGCCGATTACAGCAAGGCTTTCGGACCTGAATGATGCAGCGGCGGGCGGGGCGTGGATGGCGGCCGCCCGGGCCATCATGACGACCGACACGTTTCCGAAACTCGCCACTGCCACAGCCCGGCTGGGCGGCAAAACGGTGACCGTCAACGGTATTGCCAAGGGCTCCGGCATGATCGCGCCCGATATGGCAACCATGCTTTCCTTCGTGTTCACCGATGCCGGATTGCCGCGCGCGCTGATGCAGAAAATGCTGTCGGATGCGGCGGACCGCAGTTTCAACTCGATTACGGTTGATGGAGACACGTCCACATCCGATACGCTTTTGCTGTGTGCGACCGGCAAGTCGGGCACTGCTCCGAAAGGCATCCGCACCATAGATGATGCCGCCCTCAAATCATTCAGGAGCGCGCTCGACAAGGTGTTGCAGGATCTGGCGCATCAGACGGTGCGCGATGGTGAAGGTGCCAGCAAGTTTGTGTCGATAACGGTGGCAGGTGCTGAAAATGACACAGCTGCACGGCGTATCGGCCTTGCCATCGCAAACTCACCGCTGGTCAAGACGGCTATTGCCGGTGAGGATGCCAATTGGGGGCGTATTGTCATGGCAGTCGGCAAGTCCGGCGAGAAAGCGGACCGAGACAGGTTGAAAATCCGGATAGGCGGCATTCTGGTCGCTTCCAGGGGTAGTGTTCATCCCGGTTATGACGAAGACAAGTTGGTACCGCACATGAAGGGCCAGAAAATCGACATTGCGGTCGATGTCGGGGTCGGCAAAGGCACGGCAACCGTGTGGACCTGCGATCTGAGCCATGGCTACATTGATATTAACGGATCGTATCGAAGCTGAGAGGGCAGAGCAACATGGGTTCAGCAGAACCCATAAAGTTGCTCTTATACTATGAAAACGATCAGGTTTAAGCTTTTTGGTTGTTGCAACCAAAAAACTTCCTGATCTGGTTTGCAATTTGGTAACCCTGCCAGCACAAACAGTATTTCCGAGCCCTCGAAACCTAAAATCCAAACAACCCTGTTAACCCTTATCCGCCAAGGTGGTTCCCGGACATGAACGGAAAGAAGCTCGTTCTCGTCGTTGCCTGTGCACTGGTCGATCCGGACGGTAGAGTCCTGATAGCCCAGCGTCCTCAGGGCAAGACACTTGCCGGACTATGGGAATTTCCCGGCGGCAAGGTCGAACCCGGAGAACAGCCTGAAGTCGCGTTGATACGTGAATTGAAGGAAGAGTTGGGTATCGACGTGACGCAAGCCTGTCTGGCACCTGTAACGTTTGCCAGCCACGCCTATGACGATTTCCACCTGCTCATGCCGGTATATGTATGCCGCAGGTGGAATGGCGAGGTTGAAAGGCGTGAACACAGCGATATTCGCTGGGTCAGGCCGAACAGGTTACGCGAGTTTCCCATGCCGCCGGCGGATGAGCCGTTGATTGCTCATTTGATCGACCTGCTGTGACGCGGGACCGGTAGCAACCCGTTAATGTTCCAACACAACCGATCCGTCGGACAAGGCGGGCAAATGTGGTGAGTACAGTGAGTAACGGGAAGTAAGTCAGATGTTCAATTCAAAAACAGATTCAGCTTCGGCTGACCGCCGGCCAATCATGCGCGATTACACGATTCTTGCACTTGGCATGTCAGCTGCGGTTATTGCAACTCTTGCGGTCATAGGCGGCACCCTGGGCAGCATGTGATCCGGTTTCGGATGAACGATGGTCCATTTGGTGCCTGCTTGTGGCAGTAGCACCGGTCCCGGCCCTGTTCAGGCGCCGGGGTTGCCCAAGGCACAAACTGTTCACTTTGTAGGCACCAGCCGCTTGTGAAGCTGCTGGCCAATCCACCTGACGGACCGCACGATTCTACGTATGGTACGAAGAAGCTTTTCGCGGCGAAGCAGGTCGTTGAACACTGCGACGTTCCAACCACCGGCAGCCAGCAAGGTCGCTGCGAGCTTCGATTTTCTGAGCTCCTCCGGGTATTTTACATAAACGCCCATCGGCGCGTCATAGCGGCCCTTGCTCCATGAGGTATGGCCGCCTTCCTCCCGGACGGCGAACATGACATAGGGCATGATGCGGATCCATTTTGACAGGCCGGCCCTTTCAAAATGCTCTTTGAGTAATTTTTCGACATTCCATTGACCAATCTTCATGCGGCGGGCGACGTCGTCAGGGTCCTCCTTGAAGAGGTCGGCAGCCGAGAGAACCTCAAGGATGTGGCACGACGGGCAGCTGATATGCCTGTCTGTGTAACCGCCGTAGTACTCTCCATCCGGTATCCATATGAACCGGTTGTCCAGAAGCTCCGCAGGCGGGTGCGGAACCTCGAACATGAAATCCGACCGGGTGACGATGATCCGGTCATACTGGTCCAGCAACCCGTACTGTTGCAGCATCCGGGACAGGAACACCCGGAAAAACAGGATGATTCCACCAGATCCGGGCTGGATGGGTTCGCTCTTGATGCCACCCATCCACTGTGTCCCGATCCTGGCGCATTCGCGCCAACGCGGATGAAGGTCCGGCATGAGTTGTTCAAACCCAGTGCCCCAATCTTCATGTTCGGAGCAGGTCCAGACGTATCGTGCATGCTTGTAGAACGGGTTTCCCTTATCCTCACGTTCATTTTCAGCAACGCAAAGTGCGAGGTCGGCGTCAAAGACGTCCAGAAGGTTCCGTTTGAAGCCCGCAAATGTTTTCGCATGAGAACGAGTTTCACATAAGACAACTATGAGCGTTGCTTCGGTCATCAAGGTTTCCGGCCGGACAGCGCCGATACTATGGAACCCTTCAACAACTCATCAGCATAAGCTTCGCGGTAAAGGCGCCAGAACTGCTGCGTCTTCTCGGGCAGCAACGAGCTGAATTCCGTCCCTGCCTTTATGAAGTTCCCGGTTTGCCGATAGCCAAGTAGTTCGTCTTCAAGGTTAGCCACCAGATTCTGTTCGTTTCTCGCATGGTATACGGTTGAGCGGTGGTACAGGACGCTGTCAGGAAACACCGCTTGAAGCGCATAGGCACCCCAGATGTCGTCCATCCTGCCAACCCCGGGAAATACTGTATAATGGGGAATTGCCGCGCGGTGAATGAATGTGTTTTGCGAGTTGAACGGGGATATCTGCGCTGAGCCGTAGAGCCGGGGCATCGAGCTGAGATCAACTTCCGGCGCCCGGGCAATGCGAACCAGCGCGTCAATGTCCGGGTCGCCGTTCCAGAGGTCAGCCTGCACAAGACAGCGTTTGGTCCTTTTGCCCAGGAATTCGATGTCCGTCCGCCGGTCGCGGTATTCGAGCGGATAGCCGCGATGCCAGACACCTTCATATCCGGCGATGGACAGGGGATCGAAACAGTCTGCCGATGTGTTCCGATATGCGTCGAATTCAACATCCTGACCAACGAAGATGTCGCGGCCCCAGTCTTCCAGCGGCACGTTGTCATCATCCACTGTTGCAACCAGTTCAGCCCCCAGATGATAGGCGCATATAAAGCCCAGATTGCGCCGCTGGATGCTCCGCCACCCAATGATGTCAGACAGTTCGGGAAGAAGGTCCGCCTGCCTGTCCGGGTCCAGATACACAAGCCGTTGGTTCTCGCTGGCAAGCGAACGATACTCATCATGAGGTGTTCGCGTGTCGCCGACAATTATGAAAACCCAGTCTTTGTTGCGGGTCACGAATTCAGCAAACGCGAGGATTGCACTTGTCGGCGGATTGATGGTCGTGGTGACAAGGGCGCGCATATTGTTACCGTGACATCATTTTGTGGTTGCCGTTCCTGCCGATGGCGGGACGTCGTTGCAGAAAATCAGGACGTTGGCAGATGGCGAACTTCTACGTTGGATTGCAAACGGCTGCAATGGTCCACGGCAAAAGTGTATGGCCATTCCACAGTTATATTTGATATCCCGCAGTATACTTGAGAAGTCACCATTCCCGTCGACATAGAATAATTGAGGGAAAGCATGGATTTAATCGCGGCCGGAGATATCCAGCCTCGTGAGTGCACACTCTAGTCCCGCGGCAGCTTTCTCTCGTCCACTTTCAGGGCATCAGCGAGTCGGGTCTTGGCTGAACCGGGTCGCAGGGGCTTGGGCTGGCTTTCGTGCGGCGACCAGCCGGTGAGGTAGATCATCTGGAAGGTGGCGCGCACGCGGCTGTCGGGGTCCGCGAAGGTCTGGTCATAGTGGGCGCATACCATTGCCATGAGACCTGGGGTCACCAGCGAGCGATGGCGTTCAGCCATGATGTTTGACAGTCCAAGCGCCTTCAGGTCGTTCATCAGCGCAAGGCCATTGTCATAACGAACCTTGAGCCGGTCGGTATCGACGACGGGCAGGGCGAAACCGGCCCGCTGCAACAGGCCGCCGGCATCGCGGACATCGCAAAACGGGGCGACCCGCGGTGATGCTCCTGCCATCATCATCGTTTCCGCCTGCAGCCAGCTGGCGCGCAGTTCATGCAGGCTTTCTCCGCCCAGCATCGCGGCTAGCAGCACGCCGTCCGGCTTCAGGGCCTGGCGCAAGCGGGTGAGGCTGCCGGGCAGGTCGTTGGCCCATTCAAGGCCCGGGCAGGCGAAGATACAGTCAAATGCCTCCCGGGGCAGGTCGGGACTGTCCAGAAACACCCGATTTTCAGTCAACATGGGAATAACGGTTATGATGCAGTCATCGGGCAAGTGCGGCTTGATGGCGTCAATTATGCGAGATGCATCATGGCTGATGACCGCAATCTGCGAGAACCTGCGCGAAATGCTTTCAAACCGGTCAATCAACTCTGCAGCGGCAACATCGTCCAGAAACCCTGGCAGATTGCCTTTCGCTGCTGCACGGGCCAGATTGCGATGCAGCGCTGCCTGGTCAAACAGGTCGGGTATGTCGGAAACCGGCATTGTCATGGGCGTCAGATAAGTCGAGCGCTGCGGTTTGCGCAAGTGCGCAAATTGAAGTCAAAGTGGGATCACCGTTCAGGCAACGCATCGGACGCTGGAGGTCAGGTACAAGAGCCATGCAAGATGCAGTCACCCATATCGCCCGTGCCGGCAGGCGGTTTGCCGCTGACATGCTGGACATGGTGCTGCCGGTGACATGTTCGGTCTGCGAGCGCCCTGTCTCAGGTGCAGGCGGACTGTGTGAGGCCTGTTGGGCGGAACTGGAGATGATATCGCAGCCGGTATGTGACGCGTATGGAACCCCATTTGTATTTGAGGAAGGCGACGGGGCGGTATCTGCGCGGGCAATCGCTGATCCGCCGGTATGGAACAGGGCGCGTGGCGCCGTCTTGTTCAATGATTGCTCGCAACATCTGGTGCACGCCCTGAAATACCGCGACCGGCATGAGGTGGTGCGTTCAATGGCGCGAATGATGGTCCATGCGGGGCGTGACGTGATCCCGGAAGCCGATGTGATTGCGCCGGTGCCGCTGCATCGCTGGCGGTTGTGGTCGCGACGATATAACCAGGCAGCGCTGCTTGCCGGTGAAATTGGCGCAATTGCCGGTGTGGACACGATGGCCGACCTGGTCAAAAGACTGCGCAATACCCGTTCACAGGTGGGCCTTGGAGAAGGTCAGCGCAGCCGCAATGTAAAGGGTGCCTTTTCGGTGCCTGAAACCCGGGTTCGAGATGTTCTGGGGCAAAGAGTATTGCTGGTGGACGACGTGCTGACGTCAGGCGCAACTGCCAATGAATGCGCTGGAGTCCTGAAACGTGCTGGTGCCGTTCACGTGGATGTGCTTGTTTTCGCGCTTGTCAGCCATGCAGGTTGATATCATATCTACCGGAACTTGAGCGCAACACTACCGGAATCAACTGACATGAAGCCCGTGACGATCTACTCGACAATGATGTGCCCCTACTGCAGTGCCGCAAAGAACCTTTTGTCCCGCAAGGGCGTAAAGTACGATGAGATCGACGTGACCTTTGCGCCGGGCAAGCGCTCCGACATGACCAGGCGCGCGGGCGGAAAACGCTCAGTGCCGCAGATATTCATCGGTGAAGCCCATGTAGGTGGTTGCGACGAGCTGCATGCGCTTGAGCAGGCCGGGAAACTGGACCCGATGCTGAAGGGCTGACATTAACCGGTCTGTGGTAAGATGGCTTCGTGGCAACGGGAAAAGTTGCTACAATGGACTGGAAACGTTCCGGTTGATGGTTTTAGCCGGTCACGCCTGAGTTCCGGGATATTGATGCTTATGAGCGAGCAAATGGAAACGTCGTTTACCGCAGCCTGCATTCAAATGTGTTCGGGCCGCGATCCGCAGGCCAATATCGATGTGGCCAGCAGGCTGGTGCGCCAGGCTGCCGGCGACGGTGCAGACCTGATCATGACACCGGAGATGACCAACATCATCGACAGCCCTCGCGCAGCAGTTGCGGCAAAGGTTGCCGCAGAAGAAGACTGCCACGGCGTTGCTGCCTTCGCCAGGCTGGCTGCCGAGACCGGAAAGCATATCCTGGCTGGTTCTCTGGGGGTCCAGGCAGATGGCGGCAAGCTGGCCAACAGATCACTGCTGTTTGCGCCGGATGGAACCGTGATGGCGCGCTACGACAAGGCCCATATGTTTGATGTCGACCTGCCGAACGGTGAGAGATATCGCGAGTCATCGACGTTTGCTGCCGGTGACAAGGCGGTTTTCGCCGACCTGCCGTGGGGCAGGCTGGGCCTGACCATCTGCTATGACGTGCGGTTTGCCTACCAGTACCGGACGCTGGCCCAGCAGGGCTGCAGCTTTATTTCGGTTCCCGCGGCGTTTACCGTGCCGACCGGAACAGCCCACTGGCATGTGCTGCTGCGTGCCCGGGCAATCGAAACCGGGTGCTTCGTGTTTGCGCCAGCCCAGTCGGGAACTCATGAAGAGGGACGGAAAACATATGGCCACAGTCTCATCGTTTCGCCGTGGGGCGAGGTGCTGGCTGATGCCGGTGAGGTGACAACCGGCATTGTCATGGCGGAAATAGACGCGGCGAAAGTGATACAGGCGCGTGGCCGCGTGCCGGCACTCACGCATGACAAGGTGCTCAGCGTTGCTGATGACGTGTCACAGGCAGCCGCAGAATGATCCGTTACGACATATTATGTGAAGCCGAACACCGGTTTGACGGCTGGTTTGCCAGCAGCGACAGTTTTGACGAGCAGGTGGCGCGTCAACTGGTCCAGTGCCCGGTGTGCGGCTCGCACAAGGTTGCGAAAGCGTTGATGACACCTGGTGTGCCCGCCAGGGGAAACCGTAAAGATGAACCGGTTCCGGCATTGCATGCGCCGACCGACCCCAAGGCACAGGCAATGGCGGAGATGGTTCGCAAATTGCGATCGCATGTTGAAGAGAATGCCGATTATGTCGGTGACAAGTTTGCCGAGCAGGCCCGGCGTATTCATTACGGCGAAGATGAACAGCGCGGCATATACGGCGAGGCCACAATCGATGAGGCGCGCGAGTTGCATGACGAAGGGGTGGAAGTCCTGCCGCTACCCAAGCTGCCGGAAGACGGCAACTAGAACGTTGTGGAGTTGAGCTCCAGACGATAGATGCCTGTTCAACCGGCCGGTTTCTGAGCCACGATCATATAGTTCACATCGGTGTCTGCCGCTTTGCGCCAGGTGCCGGAGATTGGCGAATAGGTGACACCGACGGTTTCCAGCGCCGGACAGTCACCGGCTGCCAGCCAGGCATGCAGTTCTGCCGGCGTGATGAATTTTTCCCATTGATGGGTGCCTTTCGGCAACCAGCCGAGCACGTATTCCGCTCCTAATATCGCAAGGCCAAAGGCTTTCAGCGTGCGGTTCAGGGTTGCGACGAACATGATGCCGCCGGGGTTCAGCATGGAGGCGCAGGTCGCCGTAAAAGCGGCCGGGTCATTAACGTGCTCAATCACTTCCATGTTCAAGATGACGTCAAAGCGGGCGCCCTCGGAGGCGAGCTGCTCAGCCGTCGATGCGCGATAATTGATGTCCAGGCCCTGTTCCTGTGCATGAACCGAGGCGGTCTTGATGTTTTTTTCAGACGGATCCACTGCCGTCACCGCAGCCCCGAGACGCGCCATGGGTTCAGACAACAGGCCGCCGCCACAGCCGATATCAAGAAACTTCAAGCCGGAAAACGGCGTGCGCTGATGCGGATCTATGCGCAATCTCGCCGTCACCTGTTCCCGGATATAGTCGAGGCGGACGGGATTGAATTTGTGCAACACAGCAAACTTGCCGTCCGGATTCCACCATTCGGCAGCCAGGGCCGAAAAGCGTTCCACCTCGGCACTGTCTACAGACGCTGCGGGCGGTTTTTCTGCTGTTTTCGGGTTGGTCATTGAAATTCCGATTATCGATCAATTTGTGGTCATGTTACTTGCACAAAACGTCAATATTGCACAATGGCAGTGTTTGCGAGTATGAGTTTCTCACGTCAGGTGGCGACTAGGGTCCTGACCCTACCTACTAACCGATGGTCGAATGGCTGCTGTGCCGGGTTATCTGCAACCGGGTCCGAGCGGGTTTTGTTTTGAAAAGGCAGGGTGAACTTGGGCCGGCTTGTACTGAAATTTGGTGGAACCTCTGTCGCCGACATAGAGCGGATCCGCAATGTTGCGCGCCATGTTGCGCGTGAGGCTGCTGCGGGGCATGAGGTTGCAGTTGTTGTATCCGCAATGTCTGGAACGACCGACCAGCTTGTCGGCTGGGTCAACGAAGCTGCTGCCAGCGGCGGTGCCAACACCGTTTCCAAGGATATGAAAGAGTATGATGCGGTCGTGGCATCCGGCGAACAGGTAACGGCGGGGCTGCTGGCAATCGTGCTGCAGTCCATGGGACTGAAAGCGCGTTCGTGGGCCGGATGGCAAGTACCGATGCTGACAAGTGACGCACATGGTGCGGCTCGCATTCTTGACGCTGACTGCAGCGACATGATTGCTGCGATGGCGGATGGACAGGTTGCCGTCATGGCCGGGTTCCAGGGCCTGTCGTCGAACGGGCGGATTACAACTTTGGGCCGTGGCGGATCCGACACAAGCGCGGTCGCTCTGGCGGCAGCACTTGAGGCGAAGTGTGATATCTATACGGATGTGGACGGGGTTTACACGACAGATCCGCGTATCGAACCCAAGGCACGCAAGGTCGGTCGCATCTCGTATGAAGAGATGCTTGAGCTGGCTTCGCAAGGCGCCAAGGTGTTACAGACCAGGTCGGTCGAACTGGCCATGGTACACAAGGTGCCATTGCAGGTACGATCCAGTTTTGAAAGCCCTGAGTCGGAAAACCAGAATCGCGAAGACGGTACCGGCCCCGGCACACTAGTTTGCGATGAGGAGGACATTGTGGAACAACAGGTTGTCAGCGGAATTGCCTATTCGCGCGACGAGGCCAAGGTGTCGATACGCCGGGTCAAGGACAAGCCGGGTGTTTCAGCGGCCGTGTTCGGGCCTCTTGCCGAAGCCGGTGTCAGCGTCGACATGATTGTCCAGAACGTGTCGGCAGACGGAGATACCGCCAACATCACCTTTACTGTCGCCAACAAGGACATCGAACGGGCGATGGAGGTGATCGAGGGGGCCAAGCAGGACATCGGTTTTCTGGAGCTTGAAGCGTCAAAGGGCGTGTCCAAGGTGTCGGTAATCGGCATCGGCATGCGAAGCCATGCGGGCGTTGCAGCGGTCATGTTCAAGACGCTTGCCGACAAGGGGATCAACATTCAGGCGATCACCACATCGGAAATCAAGATTTCCGTGCTGATCGATGAAGACTATACTGAACTTGCCGTGCGGGTTTTGCACGAAGCCTACGGCATGGAAGCGGCATGAAGCTGGTATGGTTACAGGTTTGAATATGATGATGAATTGGCGAAAACAGCTGAAAGGTGAGACCGCGCGCTAATGGTACTTCCAGTCCAGGGCCCGCGAGTTTTGCTCAGACGCATGCGCGAGGTCATGGCACGACCGGAAGCTGCGCAGGCAAGACTCGACAAGATCGTTTCGCTCATCGCGGCCAATATGGTGGCCGAGGTATGCTCGATCTATGTCATACGCCCGGGTAACAATGATCTGGAACTGTTTGCGTCCGAAGGCCTGAAGTCCAGCGCGGTTCACAAATCCACACTGCTTGCCGGTGAAGGCCTGGTGGGCTTCATTGCGCACCAGGCAGAACCGCTGTCATTGTCCGATGCCCAGGCCCATCCGGCCTTCAAATACCTGCCCGAGACAGGCGAGGAAATTTATTCCTCGTTCCTTGGTGTGCCGATCATGCGCCATGGCGTCGTTTCCGGTGTTCTGGTTGTACAGAACCAGGTCAAGCGCAGTTATACCGAAGAGGAAGAAGAAGCGCTGCAGACCGTCGCCATGGTGCTGGCGGAAGTCATAGCCACGCCCGATGTGCAATCCGAACTTGAAGCGGCTGACAACGGTGCGCACCTGACGGGTTCCTATCACATCACTGGTGAGGGTCTGGTTGACGGGGTAGCACTGGGGCATGTGGTGCTGCATGAGCCGCGGGTGATTGTGACCCGGTTTATTGCCGAAGACATCGAAGCAGAACGCGGCAGGCTTGATGTCGCGATAGACCAGTTGCAGGCACAGGTCGATCAGCTTGCAGACCGGCGGCCCGGCCAGTTCAGCAGTGACTTCGAGGACGTGCTTGAAACGGTGCGGATGTTCGCCCGTGACCGGGGCTGGCTGCGCAAACTGCGTGAAGCGGTTGCCACGGGCCTGACCGCGGAAGCAGCGGTTGAACGGGTGCAATCAGATACGCGCGCGCGCATGGCGCGGCAGTCCGATCCGTACCTGCGCGAACGCCTGCACGACCTGGATGATATTGCCAACCGGCTGCTGCGCATTCTGACAGGTGCTGAAGAAAAAGCCTCGCGTACCGAATTGCCCAAAGATTCCATCATTGTTGCGCGGACCATGGGCCCGGCGGAACTGCTTGACTATGACCCGTCCAGGTTGCGCGGCCTGGTGCTGGAAGTTGCCGGCTCAACCTCTCACGTGGCGATCGTGGCGCGGGCCCTGGGGGTGACCACTGTCGGGTCGGCGAGATCGGTGTCGGACCTGGCTGAAGACGGCCAGGAAATCATCATCGATGGCGGGTCGGGTGACGTGCACGTGCGCCCATCGCAGGACGTGCAGCAGGTTTACACCGAAAAGGTCCGGCTGTATGCGAAACGCCAGGCACAATACGCAAAGATGCGCGACATACCGGCTGTTACTCTGGATGGACGTCATATTGACCTGTCGATCAATGCCGGCCTGATTGTGGACCTGCCGCATCTGGAGGCCGCAGGTGCGCAGGGTATCGGCCTGTTTCGCACCGAACTGCAGTTCATGCTGGCGCGGCGCTTCCCGAGATTTGGCGAACAGAAACGCTTCTATGAGAGCATTCTGGAAGGCGCCGGCGACAGGCCGGTTGTGTTTCGCACCCTTGATATCGGGTCAGACAAGGTGCTGCCTTATCTGACATCGGTAAAGGAAGAGAATCCAGCGATCGGATGGCGGGCCATTCGCATGGCTCTCGACCGGCCGGCCCTTCTGAGATTGCAGTTGCGCGCCTTGTTGTCAGCCGCGGCAGGCAAGGTGCTGCGGGTCATGTTCCCGATGATCTCGGAAACATCGGAAATGGTGCGTGCCCGTGAACTGGTGGACCTGGAATGCCGGTTTCTTGCAGATCGCGGGTATGAGCTGCCCAGCGAGATCAAGATTGGTGCGATGATCGAAGTGCCGGCGCTCGTCTGGCAGCTTGATCAGTTGTTGCCGCACACGGATTTTGTCTCGATCGGATCCAATGACCTGATGCAGTTCATGTTTGCCGCCGATCGTCAGCACCCCAAGCTTGCCGGGCGCTATGATGTTTTGTCGCCGGCGGCTCTCAGGGTCATGGATACCATTCGCGAAAGTTGCGAACGCCATTCCACGGCGCTGACCTTGTGCGGCGAAATGGCGGGCAGTTCGCTTGAGGCCATGGCGCTGATTGCGCTGGGGTTCCGGTCGATTTCGATGGCGCCGACTTCGATTGGGCCGGTGAAGCAGATGCTCCTGAAACTCGATTCGGTGAAAGCAGGGGCCTTCCTGCGCGATCATTTCGAAAGTGAAGCGCCATCGCTGCGTGAACCGCTTGTGGGCTTTGCACGGCAGCACAGAATACCGCTTTAGCGTGAGAACCGGCTTCCTGTGAGTTAAAATTGCCGGGCGGTTGTCAGAAATTTGCTCAAAGTATCGTGGCGTTCACGAATTGCTAACCCTGTTTGTTCATTCTGGGTATCGAATAGTCATTAGCTTCGAACGGATTTTGTGTCGGGGCTAGAGTGTTCCGGATGTCAGTATGAGTTGCTTTGACCTTTGTGCCTTCACGAAGGTCGCGCACGCTGCACACAGGCGCCGGATCAAGCAGGAGTACCCGGCGATGAACCAGCATACGCACGGCAACTTTGATCATAGTTTCCAGAGCTACCGGACCAAGCCGGACGGTTCCGAAGATCCCGCAGGCGAGGCAGGCTGGTTTTTGCAGCGCGAGCGTGAACGCCGCAAGGTCAGTCTCCGTGATGTGGCTCGCGCAATAAGAGTACATCCCATCCATCTCGACGCCATCGAGCGTGGTGACCTGACCCGCATGCCGCATCGCTCCGATGCCATTGGCATGGTGGGTGCTTATGCCGAGTTTCTGGGTTTCGATCCACAACCGATGATGATGCATTATGCCCAGCTGTTGCCGAGATCGAGTGCGCCAAGGCCACAAGGATCACGCAAGCCGGAGCCGCTCGGCAGCGCCCGTATCATAGATTTTCCATTGAGCCGCCGCCTTAAGGAAATCGCCGGCGGTGGGGGCGGTGTCGTTGCCTCCGTGCTGGCGGCGGTCGTGCTGTTCGGTGGTGTGAGTTACGCGCTGCTGCCCGGCGACGGGTCCGATTCCAGCCAGACCGTTGCAGAGGCTCCGATTGCCGGGTCTGGCGATACAACCAGCAACAGTACAGGCAGCAAGAACGAAGTGGCAGCCGATGTGAGCAAAGCGGAACAATCGCTCAGCGATGCGCCTGCTCCAGCGTCCAAAACCGCAGAGGCGATTGATCCGGCAACCGATCCGATCGGCGCGCTGCTTGCGGCGGAGGCCGACCGCGCGGCTGACAGCCTGGGTGGTCTCGACAAGTTGATCGCGAACAATGGTCAGATAGAAACCGTCGCCGACAATATGACAACGGCAACCACCACGCCCGTCAAGTCTGTCGACAAACCTGTGACACGGGACGGCAAGGGCCGCATCTTCGGTGCCGACAACACCGACGCCCGGTTGGTGCTTAGTGCATCTGAACGGGTCTGGGTGCGCATTGAGGACGGCAAGGGCAAGACCATTCTTGTCGACACCCTGAACCCTGGCGATCGTTTCAAGGTGCCCAATCAGGAAGGCCTTGTGGTGATTGCTCGCGACGGCGGTTTGCTGGCCTTCGAGATCGACGGAAAGCCCGGCGGAACCCTCGGCAATCCGGGTGAGGTTCTTGTCAACCGCACGCTCGACATCAACAAATTGCTCAACCGCGGCAGCTGATACTCCCGCTCCGGACCTGAATGATGCAACCAGGCCCGCATTGCCCGGTTGCATCGTCATGCTGTTGTCCCCCTGTCGAAGGGTGCTGCAGATGATAAAACTGCCTATACTTTTGCTCATGCTGCTGTAGAAGTAGGTCAGGTTCCACAAGCAATACTGCCATTATGTCGCTTTCCGATAGTCCGCAAATAGATAAGATCCTGCAACGCTTCGACGCTATCGAGGCGGAGCTTGGTTCGGGCGTTGTCGGGGACGATTTCGTGCGGCTGTCCAAGGAATATGCCGAACTTGAAGCAACGGTTTCAGTCATCCGTTCCTTGCGTTCCACCGTCGAAGAACTGTCCGGCGTGGAAGAAATGATGCGCTCCGGCGATGCTGAAATGGAAGAGTTGGCGCGGGCTGAGCATGACGGCCTGAAGCAAAGCCTGGAAACGCTTGAGCACGACCTGCGGCTGCAGTTGCTGCCTAAAGATGCAGCAGATCAAAGAGATGTCATACTTGAAATACGGGCAGGCACCGGTGGTGATGAAGCGGCGCTGTTTGTCGGCGACCTGTTCCGCATGTACCAGCGCCATGCCAGCCTGCACGGCTGGAAGGTCGAGATAATGTCAGCAAGCGAGGCAGAACACGGCGGCTACAAGGAAATCATAGCCAGTATTTCCGGCGCCGGTGTTTATGCCAAACTCAAATTCGAATCCGGGGTGCACCGTGTGCAAAGGGTGCCTGAAACCGAAGCGCAGGGCCGGATACATACCTCGGCTGCAACGGTTGCGGTTTTACCGGAAGCCGAAGAGGTCGATGTCGAAGTTCGAAATGAAGATATACGCATCGATACAATGCGTGCATCAGGTGCCGGAGGGCAGCATGTCAACACGACTGATTCCGCAGTTCGTATAACTCATGTTCCCAGTGGCATCGTGGTGGTCCGGGCAGAAAAGAGCCAACATCAGAACCGGGCCAGCGCCATGAAGGAATTGCTGGCGCGGCTTTACGACATGGAAAGAACCAGGGTCGACCAGGAGCGCTCCGACGCCCGCAAAGGCCAGGTTGGGTCCGGTGACCGCTCCGAGCGCATCCGCACCTACAACTATCCGCAAGGCCGGGTGAGCGACCATCGTATCAACCTTACGCTGTACAAGCTCGACACCATAATTGCCGGTGAAGGGCTCGACGAAATCATCGACGCCCTTGTGGCTGATCATCAGGCTACGCTTCTGGCAGCTGATGGCGATGAATATGCCGCGTAAGGTTGCGGAGTTGCATCGCGCCATTGCCGCCAGATTGAAGGCTGCGGGTATCGATACAGCCATGCTCGACGGGCGGTTGATTATTTGCCACGTGACAGGTTTGAGTGATGTGGACCTGATTGCCAGACCGCAAACGCCTGTGTGTGACGAACATGTCCTTGTGATTGAAGAGATGATCGATCGCCGCCAGGCGGGCGAACCGGTGTCGCGGCTGATCGGATGCAAGCAGTTTTTCGGGCGTGGATTCTCGGTTGCACCGGCGACACTTGATCCGCGGCCGGACACCGAGGTTCTGGTGGAGACCGGTGTGCGGCTGCTGCGGGGGTTGCGCGGCGATCGGCCGGCACGGGTGCTCGATATCGGCACCGGCACCGGTGCCATAGTCATTTCGCTGCTGGCAGAGGTTGTGTCTGCAAGCGGAGTTGCCACGGACATTTCGGATGAGGCGCTCGGGGTTTGCCGCAGCAATGCCATTGCGCTGGGAGTTGATGACCGCCTTGAAACTGTTTGTACCAACTGGGCAGACGGTGTCACCGGCAAGTTTGACCTGGTGGTTGCGAATCCGCCCTATATTGCCAGCGGCGAGATCGCCGGCCTTGAAGCAAATGTCCGCAACTATGATCCCGGCCTGGCTCTGGACGGGGGGACGGATGGACTGGATGCCTATCGGGCGATTTTTTCAGATGCTGCCGGACTGATGCGAACTGACGGCCATATGCTGGTTGAATTTGGCCAGGGCCAGCACGAAGCGGTTGTGCAGATTGCGGCGCGCGATGGGCTTGTGCTGGCAGACGGCAGTGCGGGTCTCATAAGAGATCTGGCCAGTATAATCCGGTGTGCGGTTTTCAAAGTTTGTTGATTCAATTTGCCATATGAAAAAAACTACTTGGAAACACGGGCACAAGCGGCTATTTTCAATTCCAGCGAAGTCATGTGGCGCGGCGATGTGGTATCACATTGAGCGCAGGACTTCTTGGAGCGAATGATCGCTGGCGCGGGCAGATATGCGCCGATCTTGTCAAGGCACCTTAAAACCATACTGATATCCAGAGCATTGAGGCTTGGAAGGTGGCATTTGCGGATTGTTGGCGGGCAGGGCGTCCGGGGCTTAAATATCGCAGGGGTTATGCAAGGCATATTTGCTTTGAAAGCTATTTCTTGAAAGTTTTCCTGTGCCCGAAAGGGCTGGCAGGCTGGGTTTGTTGTAAATTTTGCAGGTGACATTACGGAATGAGACAAGGACAACAGCACAATAAGAACAGGTCACGCGGACGTGGCGGCGGCGGAAATCGTGGCGGCGGCGGTGGCGGGCGCCAGTCCAACCCGCTTAATCGCGTGTTTGAAAGCAATGGCCCGGACGTGAAAGTTCGCGGCAATGCCCAGACAATTGCCGACAAATACCTGCAGCTGGCCCGTGATGCGGTGTCGTCCGGTGAAAACGTAAACGCGGAAAACTATTTCCAGCATGCAGAACACTACCTGCGGATCGTGGCAGCGGCCCAGGCGTTCAATCAGCAAAACCAACAGGCTCAGCAGGCTCAACAAGCCCAGCAGCGCCGTGATGACGGTGACGGCGAAGCTGAAACAGCTTCCGCCAATGACGGTGAAGCGGACGGCAAGCAAGCAACTGCAAGCGAAGACGGCGGGCAGGATAACAGCGGCCGGAATAGCAACCGCAGAAGCAATCGCGGGCAACGCGGCAATGGCCGTCAGCGCCCTGCTGCAGATGCTGAAACTGCCGCAAATCGCAGTGAAGAGGCACAGCCTGCTTCGTCGTCGGAAGGTGACGAAAACTGGCAGGCACAGGCGCCTGACTTCCTGCGCCGTGAGACGGGAGATCGTGACGGCAATGCCGGCAGCGATGGCGACGATGCGCCTGTCGAGGCCAAGCCGAAACGCCAGCCCCGCGCACGCAAGGCAAAACCGGCTGATGCGGCAGACGATGCAGGCTCATCCGGCGACGAAGCATCTGCGGCATCTGCGGAAGCATCGGCTCAGGATGAAGCGGCTGAGGATATCAGTGCCGCCTAGGCGGCCTGACCTTTTCAGCCGCGCGCCGAAAGCGCCTTGTTGCCTATTCGACAGTGACCTCATGACCGGTTTCCAGAACGTGGTCCGCTGATGCGCTGACATAAATCCCGCAGTCATCGTGCTGGAAGGCGGACATCAAGGTGCGTGGCAGGTTCATGTCGCGCTCGGCTGTTTGCGGATTTACACTTGTGGCAGCACACCGTTGAATGCGTTCAGCGACCCGGAATACCGGTGCTCCATCTATCTGTAGTGTCTTGCCCAGCCAGCTGAATTCTTCCCACGGTTGTGCGCCGTCTATGTGAATGTTGGCGCGAAACCGCAATGGATCCAGTGGCTTTCCTACCACGCGTTCGATTTCTCTCACACTTGCCAGGTTGAGGATCGAGATGAATTTTGCCGGCACATCGGTGAAATGGTGACCATCGGCATGCACAACGCGCGGACTGCCGCGCAGTTCGTCCTTCATGTAGGCGGCCATGAACTGCTCAATGATCTGTCGCCCGACCGGCGTTGACAGGTCACCGCGCGCAACCTGCTTGCCGCCGCGGTTTATGGTGAAAACCGGGTTGCCGCCGGATACATCCATATTGGTTTCAAGGCCGGCAATCTTCTCATGACTCATCAACTGGGTGAACGCAATTTTGGGCAGGTACGCCGGTGCGGCCACATCGAATTTCCTCGCGCCGGCTTCGATTGCCCAACTTCGGTCAAATGGAAAAGTTTCTCCGGCACTGACCTGAATTGACTCATGGGTCTGAACCGTCATGCCCTTCACGGGATAGGTGTTCAGTGCGCAGATGGTAATCATGCTGGCCATATTTGGGCTGCCCGAATCTTGTTATGGAAAAAACGATCACTATATCTGGCAGGAAGCATCCTGTTTGACCAGTGGTTCATGAATGTTGGCTGATAGCGGCATCCTTCACTGGCCGGGCGGGAAACAACAAAAAGGTAGGGCTCACCGCCCTGAATCCAGAACCGGATATCCAGATTTCAGCGCTGCAATTGCGGGTTGTGCAACCGGATATGCCAGAAGGAGGTTGTAATGGATTTTGAAAAATACACCGAGCGTGCCAAGGGCTTTGTTCAAGCCGCCCAGAACCTGGCACTACGCGAAAATCACCAGCAGTTTTCTGCCGAGCATGTTCTGAAAGTGCTGCTCGATGACGACCAGGGTCTTGCGTCGGGTCTGATCAAGTCTGCCGGTGGTGATGCCAAGGCGGTTCTCGCCGATACCAGCGCACGCCTTGCAAAATTTCCGAAAGTGGACGGCTCGGGTGCCGGCAAACTTTATCTGGCGCCGGAAACCGCCCGGCTGTTTGAAACGGCCCAGCAGATCTCCAGCAAGGCTGGTGATAGTTTCGTTACGGCTGAGCGCCTGCTGCAGGCGCTGACGATTGAAAAATCGGGCGCGCAGGATGCGCTGAAAGCAGGTGGCGTCACGCCGACCGGATTGAACAAGGCGATTGACGAGTTGCGCCAGGGCCGTACCGCAGACTCAGCGTCTGCCGAAGAAGGCTATGATGCCTTGAAGAAGTTTGCCCGCGACCTGACTGAAGCTGCCCGGGAGGGAAAGCTTGATCCGGTCATCGGACGCGATGAAGAGATCCGCCGCGCAATTCAGGTATTGTCACGACGCACCAAGAACAACCCGGTTCTGATCGGTGAGCCCGGTGTCGGCAAGACGGCAATTGCCGAAGGCCTGGCGCTTCGCATCATCAATGGCGATGTGCCTGAAAGCCTGCGCGACAAGAAACTGATGGCGCTGGACATGGGTGCGCTGATTGCCGGCGCAAAGTATCGCGGCGAGTTCGAGGAACGGCTCAAGTCCGTGCTGTCGGAAGTGCAGGCGGCTGCCGGCAACATCATCCTGTTTATCGACGAAATGCATACCCTCGTGGGAGCAGGCAAGGCGGACGGCGCAATGGATGCGTCAAACCTGCTCAAGCCTGCCCTGGCACGCGGTGAACTGCACTGCGTCGGCGCCACAACGCTGGATGAGTACCGCAAGCACGTGGAAAAGGATGCTGCCCTGGCACGGCGTTTCCAGCCGGTGTTCATAAGCGAGCCTACCGTCGAGGATACGGTTTCGATCCTGCGTGGCCTGAAGGAAAAGTACGAGTTGCACCATGGTGTACGCATCACCGATGCAGCACTGGTGGCAGCGGCCAACCTTTCGAATCGCTATATCACGGACCGGTTTCTGCCTGACAAGGCCATCGACCTGATGGATGAGGCGGGCTCGCGCCTGCGCATGCAGGTTGACTCAAAACCTGAAGAGCTGGACGAACTCGACCGGCGCATCATTCAGTTGAAGATTGAGCGCGAGGCCTTGAAGAAGGAAGATGACAAAGCGTCCAAGACCCGGCTCGGCAAGCTGGAAAAGGACCTGGCTGATCTTGAAGAAAGATCGTCGGCCCTGACCCAGACCTGGCAGTCGGAAAAGCAGAAGCTCAATGAGGCCCAGAAGATCAAGGAAGAACTTGATCAGGCCCGGCTCGAGCTTGAACAGGCGCAGCGCGGCGGTGACCTGGCCAAGGCGGGCGAGCTTGCCTATGGCGCGATTCCGCAACTGGAGAAGAAACTGGCCGACACCGAAGCGATCTGCAAACCCGCCAATCCGTTGATGGAAGAAGCGGTCAGCGAGAGCCACATCGCCGGCGTCGTATCGCGCTGGACCGGCATTCCGGTGGACAAGATGCTGGAAGGTGAGCGCGAGAAACTGCTCACCATGGAAGCTGAACTGGCCAAGCGGGTCGTCGGACAGGCAGATGCGGTCCGCTCTGTTTCAACCGCGGTGCGCCGTGCGCGTGCCGGTCTTCAGGATCCGAACCGGCCGATTGGCTCGTTCATGTTCCTGGGGCCAACCGGTGTCGGTAAGACCGAGTTGACCAAGGCGCTGGCGGCGTTCCTGTTCGATGATGAACAGGCGATGGTCCGTGTCGACATGTCGGAGTACATGGAGAAGCACTCCGTTGCCCGGCTGATCGGCGCGCCCCCGGGCTATGTCGGGTATGATGAAGGCGGTGCGTTGACTGAAGCCGTGCGCCGCCGGCCTTATCAGGTTATCCTGTTTGACGAGATCGAAAAGGCGCATCCCGATGTGTTCAATGTTCTCCTGCAGGTGCTTGACGATGGCCGCCTGACCGACGGCCAGGGCCGCACGGTGGACTTCCGCAACACGCTGATCATCATGACCTCCAACATCGGGTCGGAGTTTCTGGTTGCGCTCAAGGAAGATGAAGCCGCGGAAGCTGCGCGCGGGCAGGTCATGGACCTGGTGCGTTCACACTTCCGGCCGGAATTTCTCAACCGGCTTGACGAGATCATTCTGTTCCACCGGCTCAAGCGGGAGAACATGGGTGCCATTGTGGACATCCAGCTGGCCCGGCTGGCCAACCTGCTGGAAGATCGCAAGATCGTTCTGGATCTTACGACCAAGGCGCGGGAACACCTGGCAACTCAGGGTTACGATCCGGCCTACGGGGCACGCCCGCTAAAACGGGTGATCCAGAAGCTGGTGCAGGATCCGCTGGCCGAAGCGATACTTGAAGGCCGGATTCACGACGAGCAGACCGTCAACATCGACGCCGGCAAGCTCGGACTGACCTTCAACGGGGAAACCGCAGCTGATCTGGAGGCTGCCATCATCGCCCCGAATACGGGCGACGATGCTGCCAATCCCGCCAGTGTTCACTGACAAACCTGCACATCCGGTACGCGACGCCTGACTTTGGCGTCGCGTACCAAACGGGTTTTGACGCGATCAATGCCGGTATCTGCTTTTTCCAGACTTGCAATGACGCTACCATGCGTGAATGAACTATTCTCTCAACGCTGGTCTGCGTGAAGCCATCATTCAAAATCTTGCAATGCACGACCGGGTTACCGTTACCGACGGATCCCTGCGCAAGGCTGCTGTGGCCGTGGTAATCAGTGCCGCGTCGCAAGATGCGCCAAGCGACGTCGTGGTGACGCTGAGGGCAAGCAGGCTGAACCGGCATGGCGGCCAGTATGCGCTGCCGGGCGGGCGGCTTGACGAAGGTGAAAACGTTATCGACGCGGCCCTGCGCGAAACCCACGAGGAAGTTGGGCTCCTGCTTGAAAAGACGTCGGTCCTGGGGTTGCTGGACGATATGGTGACCCGCTCCGGCTTCGTCATCACGCCGGTGGTGGCGTGGGCGGGGTCCGGTCCCGGTTTCAAACCGGATCCTGGTGAAGTGGCGCAACTTTATCGGGTTCCGCTGCAAGAGCTGGACGTTTCGACAATTCCTGAAATGGTTCCTGACAAGACCGGCGGCAAGCCGGTCATGTCGGCGGTGTTTCCAACTATAGGACACCGCATGTATGCGCCAACCGCAGCGCTTTTGTACCAGTTTCGCGAAGTCTGCCTGCATGGCCGGTCAACCCGGGTCGGTGATCTTGGACAACCTGAATTTACGCGGAGTTGAGAACATGGTCCTGGAGATGAAGAAACAGCTTGTTGCGCCGATGCTGGCAATGCTTGCGCTGGGCCTGATCGCACCAACCGCCGGTGCACGAGACCTTTCGCCCATGGAGATAGCGCGCAAGTCGGTGGTGACAGTGCTGCCGGTCTGGCCGGGAAGGCCAGCCAATATGGACGAGCCGGAAGGAAGCGGTGTTGTCATTGGCGATGGCAGCACAATCGTGACCGCGGATCATGTGCTGGGGCCGGTTCAGGACCAGGTACCGGTGCTGGTGCGTGATGATGATGGAACCAGCTATCGTGCCCGCGTGGTTGCACGCCACAAGGCAAGTGACCTTGCCGTGCTCAGGATCGATCAGAAATTGCCGGCAATTGCCGGACGCGGCAGCGAACCGGGCCTGGGTGATGAAGTATGCGCCATCGGAAACGCGTTCGGCGTCGGCCTGTCTCTCAGTTGCGGCCGGATATCTGCGGTGCATCGCGCTGGCGTCGGGTTCAACGCCATTGAAGATTTCATCCAGACGGATGCTGCCGTGAACCCGGGCATGTCGGGCGGCGCGCTGGTGGACATGCAGGGCCGTTTTACAGGCATGCTGTCTGCCATCTTCACCAAGCGGGCGGATGCCAACATAGGGGTGAACTTTGCGGTTGATGCGAGACTGGTCGAGGTCATTGCCGACGCTCTTGCCGGTACCGGCCGGTTTGTCCCGGCCAGGACGGGCGTGCTGCTGCGCGCTGTGCCGCGCAAAGGCGAGGCAGGCCGGCAGGGCGCGCTGGTGGTGAAAATCGTGCCGGGACTGGCCGGCGACAAGTCAGGGCTCAAGGCGGGTGATACCGTCTATCTGGCAAATGGCAGGCGTATCCGCAAACCCCACGACTGGCTGTCGGTCATGGCCGGCAGGCGGCCCGGCGAGCAGGTTGAGCTGTCGGGCCTGCGCGACGGCAAACCGTTGCAATGGACCATGGGTGAATAGCTTTTCAGCTTAGGCGGGAAGACGGGTCAGAGGGTGCGGGCTCTACTGGCCGTTGACCTGGGCGATCTGGATCGAGGATGGCGCTTCCTGCATGAGAGCCAGGACTTTCCTCTTCTGCTGCTTGAATGCCCGCAGATCCTTGCCCTTCAACTTGCGGCCGGATGATGCCACCTGCACGCGGCGAGGATTGATCGGGCGCCCGCGTTTGCGCACTTCATAGTGCAGGTGAGGACCGGTGGACCGGCCGGTTGTACCGACATAGCCGATAACCTGACCCTGGCGGACCTTCTGGCCCTTTTTCAGCTTGGCGGTCTTGCTCATATGGGCATACAGGGTCGAATACTTCTTGGCGTGCTTGATGACGACGGTACGGCCATAGGAGCCACGCCAGCCGGCATGTACCACGACACCATCACCGGCTGCCTTGATCGGCGTGCCGCGGGCAGCGCCAAAATCGATGCCGGTGTGGAGCTTGTTATAGCCGAGCAGCGGATGACGCCGCATGCCAAAACCGGACGTTATGCGGCCGCCGGAAATGGGTGTGCGCATCAGTGATTTGTTGGAACCCACGCCGTTTTCGTCATAGTACGACGTGTGGCCCTTTGCGTCGGTGAACCGGTAGTAGATGTGGTCGCGGCCGGATGTGCGCAACTTGGCATAATGCAGAACTTTACGCTTTGTCGACGAGCCGCTGAGCGGATTTCCGTAGAACAGGTCAATCTGATCACCGGAATGAATCTGGCGCTGCAGGTCGATATTGTGACCAAGCACCTTCATGGCGGCGTTGATTACATAACCCGGAACACCGTTGTCGCGAGCAGCCGCGTAAACCGAAGACGATACCTTTGCCTTGGCGCGATAGTGCGGCGCATTGGCGATACGCGACAGCGGCTTGGCTTTCTTGCCGCCAATGGTTGCGATGTAACGACCGTCATCGTCGGACTCAACGATCAGTTCCTCGCCACCCGGCGGTGTAAACGATACCCGCACCGGCGCGATAACTTCATTGCCGTAGAAATCCTGCTGCTTGTCGAGCGTTACGGAGAACCTCTGGCCAGTGCGAACCAGGCGGCCGGGGAAAACCGGTTCGATTGCCGCTGCGACCGCGCGGGCACTTTCGATGGTAACACCGAGATTGACCATGCGGCCGATCAGCGTGTCGCCCCGGCGCAGAACAACTTCTTCATCCACCGGTTCCGGCGGCAATGTCTTGGAGACGCTGGTGGAATTGCTTGCATCGGGCAAAGAGGCAAGCTCGATGCTGTTTTCAAGAATGATTGGCTCGCCATAGGTCAGCGCAGTGTTGCCTGGAGCCGGATAGCTGTTCTGCGACAGCAAATCGCCGGTTGCGTTGATGCCACTTGTGTCCGGCTGGCCCTGGATATAGGCCACCGACAATGGCTGCATCGGACTGGCGGAAACCGCCTTGGCGATGGCACCGTTGAAATCGCCCTTGGTGGATGTCTGGATGAGGCTTGCAGGCTGGGCTGAATGATTTGCCGACTGAGCTCCCTGCATCTGCCAGCTGTTGGCGATCACGCCTTGCGTGGTAGACGGCCAGCTCAATGCAAGACCGGCAGCGGCGGCTCCACCGAACAGTGTAAACGCCACCAGGCTAACCAGCTGGAAATTATTGGATTTCTGTTTTGGGACCAGGAAAAAATCGGTGTTGTCGACAGCCAGATCATCGATGCTTAGTTTACGAGCGGTCTCTGTCAAAGAGCCTGCCTTGTGCGGCCGCATCTTTTTGAACAATGACTTCAAACCCGTAGAACCCCTTGACCTGACCGGATCACAAACGCCACCTGCCCGGTAGATTGCAAATCCCGTTTTGGACGCCGGATTGATGCGAACACACCCATCCTGCGCTGCTTTGTCGTCACGCAGTCACCCAAACCTGACAAACGCTATGCTGAACGCAGTCGTAAAACTGCTGGTCAGCCGTCCCCACCAACTGACGGGACAATGCCTGTCAGTGCGCTTCGTGTCAACCTTTCGAGACCTCGTGAAGCTGAAAACCTGAGCTTGCACAATGAGTTGACGTTGGCGGCTGTGAGGTTGTAAGGCAAATTTTAGACAACCTTGTAGAACCTCATACTGGAAGAATATGGTTTATCGGCGGTTAACTTGGCCATAAATGGCATGGTTTCGCAGGTGTGCCTTTTTTATGACACAAATCAGTCATCTTGCAGACATTTTGAAGCCTGCAAAAACCCCAATTATGGCAACTGGAATAAACGCGACAAAAACCCAGATGGCGACAATCTGCGAAGTCTGGGCCGAAAGCCCGCCGGAAAAGCCCGCAGAGTTGGCAACAAGTCCTGCAACGGCCGCGCCCAGGGCATACGCGATTCGCTGCACCAGCGGAATTGACGCCGCCGCAATGGAGCGTTCGTCTTCGTCAACGGCCTCGACCAGCCGCCGGATGATGAAACTCCAGAACATGCCGAAGCCCGCGCCCATCAAGACAGCAAACATGCAGATCAACCAGACGGGGCCTGAAACCATCGTCACGGCAAATCCCGTCAGCGCGATGAGCACCAGGCTCGCGCCGGTTCTGATGATCAGCTTTTCCCGGTGCTCGGGCTGGTTCGCCAGCGCAATGGCGGCAACTGACCAACCTATTGATTCCAAAGCAATAACATAACCTGTTTCCAGGGCTGAGAGTTGATGCAGGACGCGCAGCAGTACAGGTCCGAAAACGGCGAATGAGACCGTCGATGCGGCCAGGCAGAAAACCATCACAAGCGAGTTGCGGGCGGTGCTGCCTCGGGTCCGGATTGCGGATGGAAGAATATGACCGGCAGCGCGATTCTGGTCGATCGCCAGGAAGGCAAACACACCGGCCAGACCAGCACACCCGGCCACGATCGCCGCTGTCAGATTATCGGTGATGCCGGACCAGGCAATTGCGATGATCGAGACGGCCAGAACGGCCAGCCGGCGGGCCGGAAAAACGCCGGGTGCGGAGCCGTTTTGAGCGGATGAGAGGCCGGCCCCCGGTGCGCTGCCATTGTTGTCCGGTGCGCCGGTAACGTGTTGTGCAGGTATTATAATGTAGGCGGCGGCAGCCAGTGCTGCTGCCTGGATACCGAAAAACCAGAACGCGCCGCGCCACCAGTCCGCCTGCGCGAACAGGCCGCCGATCAGCGGGCCGAGGAATGCCGATACCCCCCATATCGCCGACAGCAGGGCAAACAATTGCGGCCAGATGGACCTGTCGAACAGCTTCTCCACTGCAATGAACGCCACCGCCACGAGCCCGCCGCCGCCAAAGCCCTGGGCGAGCCGGCCAAGTAGCATGACCTCCATGGCAGGAGCCAGCGCCGATATCGTGCAGCCGGCCGCATAGGCGAGGGCCGACATGGCGAAACCTGTGCGCAATCCCGTGCGGGCGATCTGCAGGCCCATGGCGGCGCCGGCCAGAATTGATCCGAGTTCGTATAGAGCCAGGTTCCATCCCAAAAGTTCAATGCCGCCGATGTCACCGACGATATCGGTGATCAGAGTTGAGATGATCAGTTCATCGGCAGCGTGCAGCCAGATGCCAAGCCCGAGGAAAATAAACCGCAACAGCACCCCGGACTGCAACAATGCGCGCCAGTTTGGCCGCGCAGCCGGTGTCTTCGCTGTTGACGCCTGTGCCGGTGACGGGCCTTGACGGTTGACTTTGGTCACGAGCCCGCAGCCCGTGCAGGGGCCGCAACGAGCGACCGGATGAGATAGGAGCAGCGCCGCGCGCCATCCAGCAGGTACTCGTCGCGTTCCACCGTGACCGATTTACCGAGCACTTGCCTGAAGACGGCCAGTTCGGACCGGCACAGGCCCTGACAGACGCTGGCTGCAGCGCACACCGGGCAATGATTTTCCGCCAGCCGCCATGTCCGGTCATCGATCTGTTCGGCCTGCGCCATATATCCTTCCTCGCTGCGCAGCTCGGCCAGGCGTTCGACTTTCTGGCGCAGCGAACCGGCGGAGCCAAGAGCATGGGCATAGCGCTTTGTGGTTTCGCTTTCGCGGGCAGCGATCAGTTTGTCCAGGCCGGCCTCGCCGAAGACGGAGCGGATCGAGCCGATCAGGTCGAGTGTCAGGCTGTCATGAGTGTCGGGAAACCGGTCGTGGCCGGTCTTTGTCAACCGCCACACCATGTCAGGCCTGCCGACCCCACCGGCAATGCCGCTCGACGCAACCAGCTTTTCCTGTTCCAGGAGCTTGAGGTGCTTGCGAGCACCTGCCAGGGTCATTTCAAGCCGGTTTGCCAGGCTTGATGTGGATCGCGGACCGAGTGTTTTCAGGATGTGCAGCAATTGCTGGCGGCTATCGTTCATTTTAGGCTCCGGCAGGCTATTGAAAACCGAAATAAAGATACTAAATAGTTTCTTTAATAAATGCAAGCGTGCAGGGCAGGCCGGCCAGCCTGTTTGCAGGTGTGCAGAAGCAACCGGAAAACGGTTGTTTTAGAGGGTTTTCGGGCGGTTTTCGATTTTGTTGAATCTTTTACGAACTTTTTGCGACAATCCGCTTGACAGTCAGGCTGCCTCGCAACTATAAACCGCCTCACTGAAGAGCGGGCGCCACTCGTTGGCGAGCGTTCTTTGTTGTCTCCTGAGACTAACGACAGATTAAGCGGTTTAATGCAAACCGCAGACGCCTGCCGCCGGTTTTCAGGGGTGGAGGTCCGCAAGGTCTTCCGTCGCTCTTTGACATTGTTGAACAGAGAAAGAGAAACGCAGGCGGCGCGTGTCCTGGCGGTTTCGTGATGAAGCACCCTATCTAAGGGAGTGGAGCGGAACACAAAAGAGACGCTAAACTTGCGTTTAGAGAAGCCAAGCTTTGATCGTCCAAGCAATTGGGCGTGATAAAACATGGTAACTCGTCAATTACGCAAACGCAAATAATTGAACAGTCGACGAGCAATCGTTAACTGAGCAAAACGTTTCAAACTTGAGAGTTTGATCCTGGCTCAGAACGAACGCTGGCGGCAGGCTTAACACATGCAAGTCGAACGCCCCTTCGGGGGAGTGGCAGACGGGTGAGTAACGCGTGGGAACCTACCTTTCGGTACGGAACAACAGTTGGAAACGACTGCTAATACCGTATACGTCCTTCGGGAGAAAGATTTATCGCCGATAGAGGGGCCCGCGTTGGATTAGCTTGTTGGTGAGGTAATGGCTCACCAAGGCGACGATCCATAGCTGGTCTGAGAGGATGATCAGCCACACTGGGACTTAGACACGGCCCAGACTCCTACGGGAGGCAGCAGTGGGGAATATTGGACAATGGGCGCAAGCCTGATCCAGCCATGCCGCGTGAGTGATGACGGCCCTAGGGTTGTAAAGCTCTTTCAGTGGTGAAGATAATGACGGTAACCACAGAAGAAGCCCCGGCTAACTCCGTGCCAGCAGCCGCGGTAATACGGAGGGGGCAAGCGTTGTTCGGAATTACTGGGCGTAAAGCGCGCGTAGGCGGGTCTTTAAGTCAGAGGTGAAATCCTGGAGCTCAACTCCAGAACTGCCTTTGATACTGGAGATCTTGAGTCCGGAAGAGGTTAGTGGAATTCCCAGTGTAGAGGTGAAATTCGTAGATATTGGGAAGAACACCAGTGGCGAAGGCGGCTAACTGGTCCGGTACTGACGCTGAGGTGCGAAAGCGTGGGGAGCAAACAGGATTAGATACCCTGGTAGTCCACGCCGTAAACGATGAATGTTAGCCGTCGGGCAGTATACTGTTCGGTGGCGCAGCTAACGCATTAAACATTCCGCCTGGGGAGTACGGTCGCAAGATTAAAACTCAAAGGAATTGACGGGGGCCCGCACAAGCGGTGGAGCATGTGGTTTAATTCGAAGCAACGCGCAGAACCTTACCTACCCTTGACATCCCGATCGCGGTTTTCAGAGATGAATTCCTTCAGTTAGGCTGGATCGGTGACAGGTGCTGCATGGCTGTCGTCAGCTCGTGTCGTGAGATGTTGGGTTAAGTCCCGCAACGAGCGCAACCCTCGCCTTTAGTTGCCAGCATTTAGTTGGGCACTCTAGAGGGACTGCCGGTGATAAGCCGGAGGAAGGTGGGGATGACGTCAAGTCCTCATGGCCCTTACGGGTAGGGCTACACACGTGCTACAATGGCGGTGACAGTGGGCAGCTACTTCGCGAGAAGATGCTAATCCCAAAAAACCGTCTCAGTTCGGATTGCACTCTGCAACTCGAGTGCATGAAGTTGGAATCGCTAGTAATCGTAGAACAGCATGCTACGGTGAATACGTTCCCGGGCCTTGTACACACCGCCCGTCACACCATGGGAGTTGGTTTTACCTTAAGACGGTGTGCTAACCTTCGGGAGGCAGCCGGCCACGGTAGGGTCAGCGACTGGGGTGAAGTCGTAACAAGGTAGCCGTAGGGGAACCTGCGGCTGGATCACCTCCTTTCTAAGGATGAACCTTCATCGAACCTGGCATTCCGCCAGACTTCATATCGGTTCGTCATAGAACAAAAAACGGGGTCTCAAGCCTCGTATTATGCGGGACATTCGCCGTCTACGTTTCTCTTTCTCGAGGGTCGCACACGAGAGCACGAGCCTTTTTCCTTTGTTAAAGGGGCCTGTAGCTCAGGTGGTTAGAGCGTACGCCTGATAAGCGTAAGGTCGGTAGTTCGAGTCTACCCAGGCCCACCATGCTTCACATGATGGGTTTTGGTGGTTACTAACGGCATTTAAGTGCTCGATTAGCGGCAACACAGCACAAGCAGCGGTTTTCGGAAAATACCGGGGGCGTAGCTCAGTTGGGAGAGCGGTAGCTTTGCAAGCTTCAGGTCGTCGGTTCGATCCCGTCCGCCTCCACCATTTTTCGGTTTGTTTTGTTTCGCCATCCAGGCGCGACACGCGTGGTGCTTAAGACCCTCAGAGAATATAAAAGTTTCCGATCAGCTTCGAGCTGTTCGGCTCTGTTCTTTTGACATTGTAAAGAAGGGATTTGTTTGGGCTGTCCTGCCTACATAGCGTATACATCAACGCTTGGACGGTCTACTTGTAACCCAAGTCAGTGAGCTTGACCGCAAACTGTCAAACAAATCTTGCACATAACTGGTCTTTCTCAATGTTTACCTGCCGGCTCAAAAGAGTTCCAAGCGAGTTGGCGTGACGGGTGAGCATTGATAATGAGAATGATCAAGCGACTTAAGGGCATTTGGTGAATGCCTTGGCGCTGAGAGGCGATGAAGGACGTGATACGCTGCGATAAGGCGTGGGGAGCTGCGAATAAGCTTTGATCCACGCATTTCCGAATGGGGAAACCCACAGCTTCGGCTGTATCTTGCACTGAATACATAGGTGTAAGAGGCGAACCCGGGGAACTGAAACATCTAAGTACCCGGAGGAAAGGACATCAACCGAGACTCTGCTAGTAGCGGCGAGCGAACGCGGACCAGGCCTGTGCTGTGTATGATTAAACCGGAAGTGTCTGGGAAGGCACGCCATAGAGGGTGATAGCCCCGTATGGGTAGAAATCGTATGCAGACTTGAGTAGGACGGGACACGTGAAATCCTGTTCGAACATGGGAGGACCACCTTCCAAGCCTAAGTACTCCTCAGCGACCGATAGTGAACCAGTACCGTGAGGGAAAGGTGAAAAGCACCCCGACAAGGGGAGTGAAATAGTACCTGAAACCGAATGCCTACAAACAGTGGGAGCCTGCAATGGTGACCACGTACCTTTTGTATAATGGGTCAGCGACTTAATTTAGCGAGCAAGCTTAAACCGATAGGTGTATGCGCAGGGAAACCGAGTCTTAATAGGGCGTCTTAGTTCGTTGGATTAGACCCGAAACCAGTCGATCTAGCCATGAGCAGGCTGAAGGTGCAGTAACATGCACTGGAGGGCCGAACCCACGTCCGTTGAAAAGGCCGGGGATGACTTGTGGCTAGGGGTGAAAGGCCAATCAAGGCTGGAAATAGCTGGTTCTCCGCGAAAGCTATTTAGGTAGCGCCTCGCGTGAATACTCCAGGGGGTAGAGCACTGGATGGGCTAGGGGTCCATAACGGATTACCAAACCTAACCAAACTCCGAATACCTGGAAGTAATGCGCGGGAGACACACGGCGGGTGCTAACGTCCGTCGTGGAGAGGGAAACAACCCTGACCGTCAGTTAAGGTCCCCAAGTCTTGGCTAAGTGGGAAAGGATGTGAGGATCCCAAAACAACCAGGAGGTTGGCTTAGAAGCAGCCATCCTTTAAAGAAAGCGTAACAGCTCACTGGTCTAAATAAGGGTCTTTGCGCCGAAAATGTAACGGGGCTAAAGCCAAGCACCGAAACTACGGGTGCATAGCAATATGCGCGGTAGCGGAGCGTTCTGTAAGTCTGCGAAGGGTGATCTGTGAGGACACCTGGAGATATCAGAAGTGCGAATGCTGACATGAGTAACGATAAACAGTGTGAGAAACACTGTCGCCGAAAATCCAAGGGTTCCTGCGTAAAGCTAATCTGCGCAGGGTTAGTCGGCCCCTAAGGCGAGGCAGAAATGCGTAGTCGATGGGAAGCAGGTTAATATTCCTGCACCAGTGGGTAGTGACGGATGTTGTAAGTTGTATCTCCTTATCGGATTGGAGATGCTGCGAAGACGTTCCAGGAAATAGCTCCCACATTAGACCGTACCCGAAACCGACACAGGTGGATAGGTAGAGTATACCAAGGCGCTTGAGAGAACTATGCTGAAGGAACTCGGCAAATTGCTCCCGTAAGTTCGCGAGAAGGGAGCCCCATGCTTGCGCAAGCAGGTGTGGGGGGCACAGACCAGGGGGTGGCGACTGTTTAACAAAAACACAGGGCTCTGCGAAGTCGCAAGACGACGTATAGGGTCTGACGCCTGCCCGGTGCCGGAAGGTTAAAAGGAGAGGTGAGAGCTTTGAATTGAAGCCCCGGTAAACGGCGGCCGTAACTATAACGGTCCTAAGGTAGCGAAATTCCTTGTCGGGTAAGTTCCGACCTGCACGAATGGCGTAACGACTTCCCCACTGTCTCCAGCATAGACTCAGTGAAATTGAATTCCCCGTGAAGATGCGGGGTTCCTGCGGTCAGACGGAAAGACCCCGTGCACCTTTACTACAACTTCACACTGGCATTCGTGTCGGCATGTGTAGGATAGGTGGTAGGCTTTGAAGCGTTGGCGCCAGCTGATGTGGAGCCGCAAGATGAAATACCACCCTTATCTACATGGATGTCTAACCGCGGTCCGTTATCCGGATCCGGGACAGTGTGTGGTGGGTAGTTTGACTGGGGCGGTCGCCTCCCAAAGAGTAACGGAGGCGCGCGATGGTGGGCTCAGAGCGGTCGGAAATCGCTCGTTGAGTGCAATGGCATAAGCCTGCCTGACTGCGAGACATACATGTCGAGCAGAGACGAAAGTCGGTCATAGTGATCCGGTGGTCCCACGTGAGGAGGGCCATCGCTCAACGGATAAAAGGTACGCCGGGGATAACAGGCTGATGACCCCCAAGAGTCCATATCGACGGGGTTGTTTGGCACCTCGATGTCGGCTCATCGCATCCTGGGGCTGGAGCAGGTCCCAAGGGTTTGGCTGTTCGCCAATTAAAGCGGTACGTGAGCTGGGTTCAGAACGTCGTGAGACAGTTCGGTCCCTATCTGCCGTGGGTGTAGGAAAATTGAGAGGATCTGCCCTTAGTACGAGAGGACCGGGGTGGACGTACCTCTGGTGGACCTGTTGTTGCGCCAGCAGCATTGCAGGGTAGCTATGTACGGAAGGGATAACCGCTGAAGGCATCTAAGCGGGAAACCCACCTCGAAACCAGTTTTCCCTTGAGAGCCGTTGTAGACTACGACGTTGATAGGTTGGGTGTGGAAGTGCAGCAATGCATGAAGCTTACCAATACTAATCGCTCGATAGGCTTGATTATTCTCATTAATCAATGCTCACCTTAAGCATGTCTCGCAAAAGTGTAATCGGTTTTGCGACCAAAGACATGCGACAGTAAAGTTGTGGAGCGCGGTTTTGACTTCGTCAGAACCTGTATCGCTCTAGGTGACTAAAAAGTTCCAGTTATGTCTTTATGTTTTTTGCCGGCCTGGTGGTTATAGCGAGGTGACCCCACCCGATCCCATTCCGAACTCGGTCGTTAACCGCCTCTGCGCCAATGGTACTTTGTCTTAAGGCACGGGAGAGTAGGTCGCTGCCAGGCCTGCAAAAAACATGAAGTGGCTCCTGAAACAGGAGCATGTGCAGTTCCCTTCTTTCACAATTTTCTCGAAACCGCTTCGACCTGTCATGGGCCGGAGCGGTTTTGCGTTGCCAGAACCTGTGTTTGGGAAACAGACGAATGCGGAATATATATGGCCTTGTGTGACATTTCTCACAGAAGCAGCTTGGATGGCATGTCAGCCTGAATTGTGAGAAAAATAAGATTTCAAGGCAGATCGGGGGTGCGTACGATTATGGCTGAAGACACTGCAACAGAAATTGGCTTGATTCCGACCGGTTCGTCCGCCGTGACATTGAGTCCAGATGCGATCGTGGGACTGATGCTGGAAATACAGTCTTCACTGCTGGAAACTCCCGAACATGCCCATTTGTCCGATGCAGCAGAGGATCTGTTGCTGGGGCTGGTGCGGTCCATAAAGAATGCCCAGGCGTTGAATGCCAGAGGCGGCGTTCACCCGCCACAGCCGCCAGTATCGGCATCCGGCGAACGGATCAGGCCGCAACTGAGGGTCGTCAAGGAAACCTGAACAGGGGCTTAGGCATCGCCGGGAGACATTGTGCCTGGCGGTGCTGATTTTGTGACATTTTCCCCTTTCATTCCGGTCACCGAATTGCTACATACTTCTCAAGAAGCGAGGGCTGGTGCCCTCGCTTTCGATTTGTTGGCGCGGGGTGGAGCAGCCCGGTAGCTCGTCAGGCTCATAACCTGAAGGTCGCAGGTTCAAATCCTGCCCCCGCAACCAATAATTCCAATGAAATAAGCGCTAAGCTTGACTGCAGATTCGCGGCCTCTTGGACTTACCCAAACCTTGCACAATTTTGCACAGACGGATGTGTAGGTCGCCATAGGCCAAACCGAACACGCAAAACACACGATTCTAGGTGGCCAAATTCACATTGCATAGACCTGAATTCAAGTCAAAATTCTATAAATAGGTTGTTTGTGCAGCTCAATCTTGTAGTGCTTTGCGCACCTCTTCGCGCGTCCACGGTGGCTTCGGGAAATATTCGAGTAGTCCTTGACACTTCTTTGAAACGATCTCGCCGTATTCAGCTGTGACCAAGTTGAGCGTCATGTCGATTCCGGCAGAAATACCCGCCGAAGACCAAAGGTTGCCATCACGGATGTAGCGTTTGTCTTTGGCCAGGTGGACATTTGGATATCTGGTCTCAAACCCTGCGTGTGCCATCCAATGTGTCGCGATTGACTTGCCATTTGCAAGGCCCGCTCCAGCCACAAGGAATGCGCCTGTACAAACGCTCGCCACAATTCGGCTGTCTGCGCCTTGCTTGCCCACCCCGGCGATCAGCTCTTCGTCGTCTGCGAATTGGCGTGAATCTCCCCCAGGGACCACCAGCAAGTCGAACCTGTGGGAGTCGACCAGGCTTCCCTCAGCCTCGATCGTTGTGCCGGCTAAATGATCTTTCACCGGTTGACCATCTTTGGACATCAGCAACACCGTGGTGGGATCCCTAGAGTGTCTTGCAGCCCATCCCAGGACACCCAGTGGACCCTCGAAATCCAATCGCTCGATTCCGTCAAATACCACTACGCCAACCGTCCTAATTGTGCCCATGTTGCAAATCCATCCCTATCTATTGTTGAAGCAAAATTTACTTCGTTATCCGCAATGCATCTTCATTCTTGAGGACTTGAAAGGCCCCACACATCAGCCAAACGACGTCCATCCTCTCGGGTAAGCAATGTGAAGCCGTCGCGACGCACCCGTCGACTTATCTCTTCAAGATCCGATATAAGCGGTTGCGCAATCTCTCTGACAAGGTTGACATAGTCCCATCCCAAGCCAATCCACGGGCAACGCCCCCCAACGGCTGCTGTCGTCGCATTGGTTGCCTGGGTCACATAATCAGGCAATTCAGATTGCCCATGATCGGGTCGAGCGCGGACCGCAGGAATTTCGACGCTTAGTTGACCCGTTCCGTCGTCGGTGACGGCCATGTCGCCCAGCAGCACGATGTCGTAGGGAACAGGTTGCCCCACTTGCGCGTAGAAAAACGCTGTGCGCTGGACAGAAGCCGTATCTGCCAGAACTTGATAGAGATATGCCGATAGCACACCCCGTGTGGGGTCCGCGCTCTTGCCGGAGCGCAATATCGCCCCTACGCTTTGCAGGTCTTCCGGACCAAGTTTGCCCTCAGCGTATTTCGAGATCATCTCCAGCGTGGTTCGGAAGGCTTCCTGATCGGCGCGCGATCCGTAGACCTGGAAAACACGTCCCTGTTCATCGCGTCGCACCACAGCAACACTCTGTTCGTAAGGCACGAACGGCGCAAAGTACCCATCACTGAATTCGATGAGGAGAGGACGGCCTGACGGGTTCGGCGGCACGGAAAAACTCGCACGTGCCCGCGTACCGTCGTCCATTGTAACCTCTTCACCGAGCGACCAGATCCGGGCTTTTGGATCCATGATGTGAAGGTTCAAACCTGCACTGGTTGTGTCGACCTGACTCAACGAGCGGCGCATGCGAGTCGCTTCGGATTGCCGTTCCATTTGATAGGCGGCCGTTTCTAGTTGGCTAACGCGATGTTGGATGTGAGCCTCGCGTGTCTTGGCTGTGTCATCTAAAAGTGGACCATCAGGCTGCGCGGTTTTGAGGTCTACGATTTCACGAATCGTGTTCTGAATGGGCTCCGGAATCAGCTCAATACCTTCAAGGGTCGGGGAAATGGAATTGATCGCGTCAGATCCAACACGCTCCATCGCACGCCTGAACTGATCGTTCTCCACGAGTCCTCTTACCGCGTCACGGGGCTCTCGCCCGCGCGTCCCATCCTCCGGTCCCAAGTTCGTAGCCGTCGCAACATCGGGCCATGGATGATGCGGAGGGAGTCCCTCCGGCGGGCTATCTGCGTCGTAAATGATGGCTGTTTCAGGATCGACACTGACTTCCGGGCGTAGATCTAGCTTATAGCCCTTAGCGCGCTGGTGAGTTCGCTTGCGCACATAACTCCCAAAGCCTGCGACGGTGATTTCGCCATCTTTAATTGCGTCGGGTTCGCGCCCCCACAGCACATCGCTGACAACACCGGAGAACACGCATTTACCGGGAAGCGCTGTGGTCGGGTCGCCAACCATGTAGCCAAGCATCCCATCCTGACAGGACATCAGAAGGTCAATCTTGGGGAAATCAACTTTTTCGCCATGGACCGCGATCCCGCGACGTCCCTCCCAACGCGTCATGTCAAAGTCAACAGGCGCCTCCCGGCACGCATCTGAAATCACTGTCAAGCGCTCGATTCCGTGGCGCATGATTTCGTCGTAGAACGCGTCCGCTTTGATGCGGTATTTGTTTTCGAACGTGTCCGTCATAAGCCATGACACGGCTCCCACCTGGTCGTCTGTGAGCCCATGGCCGCAGAAAGCAAGGATCATATGGTCGACCTGTTCGGCTCCGGCCGGAAAGAGTTCGGCAACAGCTTGAGCGATTGCGTCACCGGTCACGACGCCACCTTTGTCATCAGATAGAATTCGTACGTTATCGTCCCCAAAACCGGATTTCAGTGCCCATTGTCCAATTGCCTGTGCGGAGATGATCGCGCCGTCCAGGTAAGCAAATTTGGCCGATGTTGGGCCAATCGGTTTCACGAACCCGACGCCGATAGAAAGACATACGCGCCTACCCATAACGCACCCCAAAGCGTAGGATAGAAAAGCTGCGCAACCAAGGAGAGACGGCAAGGACTTCAGGAGCGCGCCAAAGAGCCGGGGCAGTGGGTGCCACCCGTTCAGTAACTAGAACGGCACCGACTAACACCATCGTCACGATATGCGGCGTGCCTGGTGCGACCATCATGGGTACAAGCATCCAGGCCCAACACGTGGTCACACAGAGTACTGAATGGCAAACCCCGAAGGAAAAGCAGTCGCGCGCCCCACGCAAGCCGGTAAGAGCAAGCCTAGGGGCGCGGTGGGCCGCGTTAAGCGTTCGTCTTTGTAAGGGTGATGCGCTCCAAAGAAGGGCGATGACGAGAGCCATCAGGACTGGATAGTCCATTTGAAATGCCGCGCGGATGGCTAGTGCAAGTGCGAGGAAAAGGGGTGCGGTTGCCACCCACATCGCGCCATACCCGAGCACGAACAGCAGCGCGTGGATGAAGCGTCGATGCGGTGCAGACGCACGCCAGACATATCGGACCGGAGCGATGATCAAGATTGGCATCATCACTCCTAGCATAAGCATCCAATTGAGAAGCAGGGCGCTGGGGGACATCGTCTGCACAATCCACGCGAATACACCAACCGGATCTCTTAGAAACGGACCATAAGCGGACGCGTCGGAACAAAGGACGGCAAGACGTGTTGCACCATCTTCATTAACCCAGACAACAAACGCCGAGATGCTGGCGCAAGCAAGCGCCAGCCTCGTGCTGCTTATAGAAAACGTCGCGCGTAGCAAGGCGTGTTTACCCTACGACGCCGGAACGTCGGTAGAATACCACTGCTCGAATTTGGATTGGCTGCGGGTCGTTGTCACCGGCCTCGCGCAATAGTTTGACCGAGACTCTATCACTATCAAGCCCACCGCCAGCCTGCAGCCGCTGAACCAAATCTGTAACATCAAGCCGGCCACTTAAGCCGTTACCAGCCTCGACACCCTCAGGATCGCTGGCGACATTCAGCCCAAAGAACACCAACTCGCCGGCAAATGCCTCAGGATGATCTTCAGGCTTCTCGTCTTCACCCAAGCCCAGATAGACGCCAATTGCAGGGGATGGGTCTTTCCCGCGGACGCCCTCAAGCGCCACATAGACCCGAGACACATCTTCTCCGGGTTGGGCAGCGCCCATTGTTCTGACAGCGTCGCGGGTTGCTGCAGGGTTAAGCGATACTTGGGTCCCAACCGATGCGTCGGCGAGCGTCAGTTCTGCACCGTTGTCGCCAATAGGGTCGACTTTCTGCCGCGATGCCGGACCCATGTTCACACGTGCCACGTCGACTACTCCCGGAGTAACTCCTGTTCCTCGTGTTAGATTATCATAACTCGGATGGAATTTTCCCCCTGCTAACGTGTCACGCGCCACAAATGACTCACCGGGATCATCCCCGCCCACCTTTGGCATCAAGAACGTGCGATCAAAGGGCCCCTCAAGCCAGCGTGGATCGCTCACCATCGTTTTACCTGGTGTCTGCATCCACGCCTCCCAGAGGCGGTCAATGTTGCAATGGTGCATCCAGAAAATCGGGTCGAGCGCCGCAAAATTCGGGTCTGCCATAGCGCCACCAATCTGTCGGTGCACGGTGTTGTGAGGGTTAAACTCCAAATCTCCGGGCCAGCGATCAAAATGTGCGAACCCGTCGACGATGTATCCTCCAAAACCGATAGTTCCGTCACCTCCAACAAGAAAGTCATCCTCAGTCATAGCCTCGAGATTGATGCCTCCCGTTGGCGGACTGGGCAATTCATTTACACTCGTATTCCGATACCTAATCAGCGGGTTGGGTGTTCCATCCGGCTGCAAAGGTGCCAACAGGGCGTCAGGCACTTTGCGCGCGTTTGGATTCTCCTCGTCGAGATAGTTCCAATAGGGCAGGGCCCAGTCCTCCCCAGTCAATTCCCGGACCTTGGCGGCAACAATCGCTTCAAAGGCGAAGAGATAGCCCCGATGCCAGGAAAGAAAGTGCCAACTGCCGTGCTGGCACTGGCGGCCATAGGGCCCGTCGGTGCGTTTGATCTCGTTCGGAATTTCGTCCGCGCTTGAAACCACCCCGGCACTGACCCAACTATCAGCATCACATCCATGAACTCCCGCGAGAAACCGCCAACTGTTGCGATTAGAAACCTCGAGTTGATCGAGTGCGCCCATTGCCATGGCAAAATGGTGCATTGTGCTGTTCCACCCTGGTCCAAGTTGGTGGACGTCTTGTCTATCCATTATGATTTCTCCCTTCAAATCGCGTGTTGGCTTCGTAGACGGCACTTGACGCAAATTTAAAACAAAAATATCTATTCAATATATATGATCATAATTATTATCTATCTGCCTCGATGAATTGCAAGTAAAGAATATTATGCTGATTGAATTAAAGCACCGATCGAAATCGAACGGATTTTCTAAATTGCAGATGGTGCAAGATTTGCCAAATCTGGCTCACGTGAAAATCTAAGTTCATCTTCGATGTTGTGGCTCAATTTAACCTCTAGAAGTCGCTTCATTGCGTTTAACTGATTCAAGGTATATGTCCAAAGCAAACCCTCGCACTACCAATAAGTACGCCGATCTTCCAAAAAACCAACAATTGCGATAGGTTAAAGAATCTCGTAGATGCTGAGTACTGTCTGCAGTGCCGAAATTCTACAGCGGCGCCAGTTGAATGAGTCTTATATTAGCGGATACCGATGCGAGATTGTGTTGCCCCTCAGGTGCAGGTCCCAACGCTCTCGTCATTATTACTTACAACCGTTCGATTAGGATGGATTGGATCGCCTAGTCCAGATGAAACGAAGGACGGACAGAGAACTCAGACCGTTTGACGAAATCGCGGAGTTTGCGCTGAAATACCACTATGCCTTGATTGTCCATGCGGGTTGTATGTTCACTCTCACCGGTAAAGGTGTTCATCTTACCAATGACCTTTTTGAAGATATCTCTCTTCTCGGTTGGAGATTCAGTGAACACAATTTTGAGAAGATCAGGTACGAGTCTGTAAATCTTGGGGAGCATATCACCTGTATTTTCAAAGAGCACTTCCACATTTGCAGTGAAAGGGCGCAAGTCGTCGAACTCGTCGTCGGGGAGTTCTTCAACATAGAATAGGCCATAAAATAGGCATGCTGACACAGCTACCATTGCTTCTATCATCAACAGCCGCTCCACATCAGGATCGAGATTTCCACGAAGATCCACCAATGCTTCGAATGAACGTATTATGTGTTCTTTTGCTCGGCGAAAGTCCTGCTGGGCCGCAGCTTCGTCCACTTCGTCATCGACAATATGCCTACAATAAGCAATGTGGATATGAACAAGACATTGCTCCATCTCAGCACGGCAGATTAGAAACGGGACGCGGGCATTCTGGGCGTGAGAAAGTAGATTCCGAGCCGGCTCAATGAGGTTGCAGAGTGCATTAATCCGCTCAGCTCCCTTGACATTTAGATCTGCTGCAACGTACCGGTTCACAACGGCCGAAAAATACTCCAGATCAGGTTTCTCGTGCTTCTGCGTTGAGTCGCTGCCTTGCGGAAATGTTTCCAGTGCCCGCTCGATGAAAAATTGAGCATTCTCCCAACGCGATGCCCAGAAAGCTACGGCAGCCGAAAAATAAAATGCCCTATGGGCTTCGCATTTTTCAATCCTCTTTAGAAGTTCGCTCATTTCGATGCTATTGGGATTGTTCACCAGCCCGGTTAGAAATTCGGATAGGGGCGCTTCGATCAAATCTCTAAACCGGGTAATAGGTACGGCCATACCGCGACGCGGCGCAGGGGCTCCTTCGCGCGCCTCGAAATCTCTGATCATTGCCGCCAGGTGGTGTTGAATACTGAACTTGACATGGGCACGATCGACGCTCGCGACTGTGCGCTCAATGATATCAAGCACTGCAGCGCGGATATCTCGCGCTTCAGTTAGGAATGTTGAAAGCGATGTGAACGCGTTGATTCTGCGGCCAAGGAGCCGCGCATTAACGAACACTGTTTCGCGACAAAGCTGAAACCACAAATTGTTTAGCTCATCGATCGTCATGCGATAGTTGTCATCCTTAGTCGCATGCTCGAACATCCGGGCTGCAAAATGGCTCATCTGCTCGTGGAAAGGGGAGTTTGTATCGCCAGTAAGTTTGCGGTCCCAGGCAGGGAGAGGACGTGGAGGCGGCGCATTTGACGTGCCTCCCACAGTTGACAGAAAGGCCGCAACCGTAGCACGGATATCTTTGAAAACTTGCTCCGGTTTGATTGGGTTCGGTGTGTCAACCATATTTAGATATGGAATAAACTGTCCAAGACGCCGCACCGGAAAAAAATCTAACCTGCCCTTGGCCTCCCTGTTTAACCAATCAATTGCGCCGTTGAAGATGTTCTTGTCGGCCGTTACTAAAACATATCGAATCTCCCGAAGCGTTCTGTGTCGATTTCTGTACTCTGCGGTTGCCTCATTCAATCTAACGACCTGGCTCAGCGTTTCAGCGTCACGTCTGATCGATTTCAACCTGTGCGGATCGGTCGGGTCCGCTTCATTTCGGTGCAGTTTCAACCAAAACATGATTTCGTCCATGTCCTGCTCTGGTACCTTCAAGACGGCTGGCATCGCCAACGGGTCAAGATGCATTGGGCGCACCAGGTTCTCGTTGATCATGCGAGCGAATTCGCTAACCTCGAAGGTTTCGTCTTTTAGCAGATCGCCTAGTCCTGCAAGCGGCTGCGCGACTTCATCAATTGCCGTGCGAAGCCGCCGAACATTCTTCGCACCTGCGATCAGCTTGGCGACAAACTGCTCCAACTGCTCCTCGCGATCGTTCTCGAACGCGGCGCGCGTCCGATCTCCCAACGCCCGCCCGCGGGCTGCCACTTCGTGAGCGTGTCCCTCGGAGATGAGCGGCGCTGCGCCCCATTGACCAGGTAGCTCTCGCGACATGAGATATTCGGCTGTTACAGCCGCTAGGGCTTGCAATGTCTCATGTTCGTTCCGATCAAAAGGCGCGACTTTTCCATACTCCTCAGGTCGGAACGGATTCAAAAAGAACCTAACCACGTTGGCATCAAATATGTATCGAATCTCGCCATGTCGTTCGTTAGCGAAAATGTGGTCTTCTCGATTGAAATGAATGGAATTTTGAAGGTCGATCGCGCCGCTCAGATATCGCCCTGTGCGCTGTCGCACCTGTTCCTCCTTATGAGGATCCGAAGCGGGCGCTTCCGCAAGTTCGTGTTGCTGGTTCACGCTGCTCTCAATGAAGGTACAAACATTGCGGAAAACCATCCGACGGGATCGCCATGCGCACTTTCTTCACTAACTCGGGAGAACATAGTTGCCCGCTCAATCAGCTTGTCGGTATCAGTTTTGATGGCCTCGGTAGCGTGTTCGAACCCATCAATTGCCCGCTGCCAGCTCTCATCGTTTGTTGCAATGAGGTCTTTGGCATGCTTCAAATCGGAGATCTTCTCAGTGGAAATTCGTTCAGGATCGGAGTGGGGTCGATGCTCAAGGCAACCTAGCAGCGGCACGATGTGCAACGGCGAATACAATCGATGGGTGAAAAGGCTGTCGACCCAAGACCCAATTCTGTGGTTTCGCAACAGAGCGGGATACTGATTTAGCCCTGCCAAAGCCTGATAGATGAACGCTTTCTGGCGTTTCGCGTCGCGTGTATTGGCCATGCGATATTCGATGGCCGCTGCCAAAGCGTCATAACCAATCTCGTCGAAAACATCGCAGATCGACTGAAATGCCTCGGGCTCCCTCAGCCGAGGTATGACAATCAGAAGCGCGCAAAGCAGCTGATCGCGCGGCAAGGTCGCTACGTTCTCAGCGGTTTCCAACAAAATGAGAAGATTTCGGACAAAACATAAGCGCCGATCACCACCCTCTGTAAGTTCGACACTTAGAGGCGCAAATGCCTCGCTAGATGGATATTCAGCAGTGAACCAATTGTTAATGGCAGCGTCGAGTCACTTGGCAAAACCTTCAGCTCGCCTGAATTTGTGGTCAAGCCCCAGCTTGTCAACATTCACGCTTAGACCCTGCAACACTTGGCGAAGCTCAATCATATCCTCCCGAATGTCGTCGGGGCAGTTAAAACCCATGTTGATCCAGTCCAGCAAACGCTCCTTCTCGTGCCGATACCACAGTGATGCCTTTTTCAGTTCGCGTTCCCGTTCGCTAGCATCTTCCGCCTTGGCCGCCCGCTTTAAATGATAGCGGATGCCGTCCCTTATCTCGTTATCCTCGAATGCGGCGGCGGCTTCTTCTTGTGTGGAGGCTTCCCTTTGAGTGTGCGGCATTGCGCTGAGGATCGCGATCTCATCGCGCAACATTTCCAAATGTTCTTCACGCACTTTCCAGACAATTCGTGGCCGCCCCTTTTTTATCGCTTGCCTGCTTTCCTCGCATATGAACTTTCCATCACGCGCCTTGCGTCGAAGCCACGAGTTGACTGTGTGTGGATTAACGCCTGATGCTTCAGCCAATTCAGCGCCGGTGAAGCGCTGCAGAGCTAGCATTCCCGCTATTATTTTAAATTTTTCACCGCTCATAACGCGTCTCACAATTCACATATAAATCTGCCCACACATAATTTATAAATTCACTTGCATCAAAAGTCAATTATTTTTAAGTCATTTGCATTTTTATTATTAACAAAACACCGCAAACGGGCCATTAAGGCGTCTGCATCGTGGTCATGTGTGAACTGATTCAAGGGATCAGCAAGGACCAAATGCATGGCTGAACGCCCTTTTACACGGTTGAACAACTGGTAGAGCTCCATTCGAGAAGGCGCATCAAGATAGAGATTCAGCAACAAGACAACACGCTGCGCCCATTGGTCATCTTTCTTGGCCTTTACGGCAATACCCTTCATTAAGCGTTCAACAATATCCCTGCCACGCGCACGGGCGCGGCGGATGTCGTCGCCGGGTTCGTCGGTTTTTGGATCGGGTGGATCGAATCGCTCGTGGTGATAGTTTTTGCACTCGCGATAGAAACCTTCGGCAAGGGGCCTCAATACCTCCGGCAAATTTTGATCATTTGGCAGAACTTTGTCGAGGAGAACCCCGCAGGCCACTGCATCAACCGTCCCCTCAGTGAACGCGCAGTCCGGTTCCACAGAAAAGCGAACTCCACTGCGCGCTGCGCCTTGTGCCCCGTGAACAAAAACCTCATGAAAAACCAGGTAGGGTAGCGAAAGGATCGCTTGGTCGAGCTCCTCGTTCATGGGCCAAAAGACGCGAACAACTGCGCTACCGTTGTTCGGCGGCTGCACGAACTCACCATCTATGGGCAGTGTGCCGTCCGAGCGAATTTTTCGATGTGTCTCAAGAGAGATATCGGGCACGACAGTTTTAGGCGCGCGATCACCGGCGATCATTCGATACTGCTCATCGGCGAGATCCACGAAGATCTTCATCATTTCGGCAAGAAATAGCAGGCAACGTGCACCCTCTGGGTGGCCGAAGAGTAACCTATCACCAGGCCCGTTTTTGCAGATCACGTCCCGATTTCCACACGATTCGCAGTCGAAGCGTCGAAACTCCCCAATCATGGCAGCTCGAGTGCGAACAATATGCGAATGATTGTAGGGCTTTGTAAATCTGTTAACGCGGCGCCCAAATTTCTCTAGAAAGGAGTGCAGACTCCAAAAATCGTCGGTCTCGTCGTCTTCTTCGACCGTGGCGGCGATTTGATTGTTCACAGTATCCAAATAGTTCCTATCGTCTTTGCTCAACTCGTTACGTTCGGCTTCCATACTGGCGTGATGAACGAGGCGGAGAAGACGCGCTGCCAAGAGCTTGCGCGCCGGAAGGTCGAGCTGTTTGGTTGGATCAAAAGCAACTGTGGGCATGTGCTCAGGTGCCCTCGGCACAGGAATCTTTGCTTTTTCCGAACCTCTTCTCAATCTCAGGCTTGAGGATGTGTGCCCATGCGGCTTTAGCCGCCGCCGTTAGGGCGTCCGTTCCAAAGCTGATCGCTAAGCCAACAAGAATTGTTGTCACGACATCCGCGCGATTGCCGTCCTGCAAGGGTGTCGCCGCGAATGGCAGATCGCCAATCTCGTCAATCGACCTGAGGTCTATGCCCTCTTTACGGGCGATTTCACGAGTGATTTCATCATTTCGAAGTAGCGACCACAGGTGTGCAAGCTCTGCGTTGACGTTGTCGGCTTTCGCATGTTCAAGAGTTGCAAGGTCAATCTTCATTTTTTCAATTTTCTCCTTTTTAGTTCTAAAGGTTCGCAATGCATACAAAAACAATAATATCCCACGCTACAAAATTGTGGCATGAAATTTTTTATTTGAGATCTGGTGATCGTGACATATGAAATACACTCCTAAAGCAAAGAAAATTGAGTATGTGATTTTCTCAAAAAATATTACAATGATTATTTGTTTTCAATAATATTGTCTGATTCCAGTCACCCGTAAATTTTAAGATCTTCGTTCTCAGGGAAACAACGGCACGAGTTAGCGCTACGTGATTAAGTGCGGGTAGCTATTACAGTCCAAATTGCGTCGCGATCTGATCTTCTATCAATCGAACATGCAATGCCGAATTTGTACGTTCGCTGAGACTGTTTCTTGGCATTACGGCGACTTGCGACTCGCCATTCGGATTATACCCCGCGATATATCTGAAGCCTTCAGCATCTGGTGATGCATAGCTGTCGGTTCCCTCTATATGCCAAAAATAAAATCCCATATGGGTGGAATTCGCTAGCTGAAAACCTCGACCTTCCAACCTATGAGCAATTGGGCCCGATCCAATAAGCTGGCTGCACGAGCGCTTGTGGCGCCCATGGGAAAAATTTGGCTTTCCGAAACTCAGCCGCACCCGTGATTTCAGGCGTTTCAGCGGTTGTTTCTGAACTGTCCGGCTACAGTTTTGGAGACCTGGATACCGTTGGCTAGGGTATCAGCAAGCGAATCTATGGCCTTCAATCCAGCCGGCTTTATTTGAATTCTCGCCGCTTTCACCGGTTGCATGAACCACTTCAACCGTAACGTTAGCTTGTTTTGCCTTTGGGACCATGTTCGCAGTTCCTCGACCACCTGGAAAGGCGATTATCAGGTCTGGCCTTCCTTCATCTAGCATCTGCTTGTTTCTGATGGACCCCGCAGCTCGTCCATGTGTTTCCCAATCTGCAGGAAATTTGCGTACGGCAATCTTTCTTGCACTTCCAAATTACCAACAAGAGTGTCGGCACCTCGCGCGGCTACATGTATGATTTCGGCAATGCCAATTTGACGATGCACGCGATCCAAGTGGTCGAAAAGAAACCGCGCATCCGCGTAATCTCGGCCACCACAAACGAGTACCTTCATTTAATGACCCCCTAACTTCTTACGGTTTAGAGCGCCGAACGCCGGGCTCGGGTGAGTTGCCTTGTCAAAGTGGAGTAGCATCAAACTTTAACACCATCCAGCTTCTGCGAGAGTTGTTGCCCGTCTTTGTGACAGTTCAGACATTGTTAGATTAACCGAAAATCTACACCTTTATTCTTATTTTCGGACAGCTAGGAGCTTGAGCAAATCCTGCCCCCGCAACCAATTTTTCCTCTGAAAGATGTCGATAGAGCCAGCAGGTTTCCGGAGTGATGCTCTGCTGGACGCAAGGCGTTGTATCCACAGCGCAAATTTCAGGTTTTCCATGCAGCTGAAATTGCCGTGCTGGCTGAAACCTAGGTTCGCGGCAGATCGCGAAACACCGCGGTCCGGCCGCTGAAATGGCCGTGCTGGCGCTCAATCCATATGCGCAGGTTCTTGCCGGGCAGGTTGCCGGCGACAGTCTGGGCCTGCCGGAACAGGTACGCAACTACCGGTGACAACACCCGGTCGGCCTTCATGGTCCAGCCCTGTGTCCTCACGGCAATCGAAGCCTGCAGCCAGCCCTGGCCATAATAGTACCGCCTTACATACTCCAGGGTCTGCCTGGACGGCGCGATGCAGTGGTTGACCGGGTTGTCCGCTATCAGGTAGCCACGGTGTCCGGCAGCAACCATTTCACCGATCAGCTTGGTTTCCTCGCCACTGAGCACCAGGCCGTCGGGCTGGCGGCCCAGGCTTTCGTCAAACCGGAACTGCCTGAGCATATCAAGCCGGAATGCCATGTTGGCGCCGAACGGGTAGAACCTGGGATTGGTCTGCGTGTCTATCTTCCGGTCCCGCGCACCGACCCTGAAGCGGGCGAAGCAGCTTCCGGCCGACCTGGACAGCGCCCGGGCCCATGATGCATCCGCATCAGCAAACACGGGCACAACATCAGACCCGAAAAACACGGCGTCCGGATAACGCCGGAACGCCGCTGCGTATCTGGCAAGCCAGTCCGCCGGAACCGTCACGTCGTCGTCGGTGAAGATCACGTAGTCGGCGTCAATTTGAGAGACGCCTGTGTTGCGGGCGATCGAGAGGCCTGGTGTCGGTTCATGCAGCACGCTGGTCGGCAGTGTTTTGACATGCGCTTCAAGTTCGCTTGAACACATGTTTGCGGCAGCATTGTTTACGACAGTAAAACTACAAGCTACTGATGATGTCACGGTGAGGCGCCCCACTGACGCCAGAGTTGCAACCATATTGTCAGGCTGATTGTGGGTACAAACGACTATGACAATTCGCATTACCGCTACCCTGACAGGCTTGTGGGTTCGTGGGAGTTCAACCTGCCCGGATTGTTGTATCGCTCTTGGCATATTCAAAGCTGAAAAGGTTGAATTATTGAGAGTGTGAGCAAATTATCTCGACTTACAAGTTTGTATACCGAATAATGCTCAAGAAGTGTTTGGGGGAGTGACCTGTGGCAGTTAGGCGTGTCGATGTTGTCTGTGCGGCAGATTGTTGGTGCAAGGCAGGGTTTGCAGCAGGTCAGACCAGTGATCGCAACAGCACGGTCCGGTCGCCAGACAGCTCTGAACGCAAACCGAACGAAAATGCATCACCGCCAACGGGGGGGCAGTTCCATTGCGCTTGCATGCCGGACCCTTCCACCGCGCGATCGCGGACAAACCTGCGAAGACCGGCGACAGGTAGCAGAACCCGGCTTGTTGAACCTGTTACAATTTCGGGGAAACCTGTTTATCGGTTTCACCGTGCCGACAAGTTTCATGTCTTGCCCGGATGTCTGACGTCGCCACGTGGCCATAGTCGGGAGCGAATTGGGTGAGGCCGTTAAAAACAACGCTGAAAAGCCTAACCGGAGATGGTGAACCTGGGGTCAGCCTGGTCACATGCTGCCGGAACAGGTCGGACAACCTGAAAACAGCGCTGTCAAGCTGGCTGAAGCATGAAGACATCAGTGAAATAGTGATTGTCGATTGGTCGTCGGATGTTCCGTTGAGACGCGATCTCGAGGACTTTATCGACGTTGACGAGCGGATAAGGGTTGTCCGTGTCGAAGAAGAAAAATCCTGGATCCTGACTTACGCCTACAATACCGGATTTCGCTGCGCATCGCATGAATGCATATTGAAAGCTGACGCCGATATTGTGCTGAACCCGGATTTCTTCCAGACAAACAAACTGCGCAAAGGTGAGTTCCTGGCGGGAAACTGGCGAATTGTGCCGGAAGATCAGGCCCACATAAACGGCTTTTTTCTTACCCGCAAATCGGATCTGGCAGATGCGGGCGGTTTCAATGAGTTCATCACAGCCTATGGTTGGGATGATGATGATCTGTACGACCGTTTGACTGCAAATGGACTAAAACGACGCGACATTGATCCGGACACCATACATCACCTTCCTCACGATGATGAAGCCAGGTCACAGGTTTTCAAAAGCGATGAAGCCGATAAGGTTGCGACGGTTGGTGAACTAATTCGCAAATCGCCGCAGTTTGGAATCCGGCGCAATTACTACATTGCCGCTTTGATGCCAGCATGGTCCCGGCACCACCAGATGGCCAGCTTTTCTGTCGTTGACCAACAAGATGGTCATCAAACGATGAAACGGCTCGATGCCGGCGGCAACGAAGTTCCGCAAACCGTCAAGGACGAGGCTGATTACTTTGCGCTCAAGGACATGGTCAACTGGAATCATGGACTTTCGGCAAGCACTGACCGCACCACATTCTTTTCATTGATGTCCGGCAGTTTCAGCGACCTGGAAGCGTTTGTCGAAACTCTGTCGAAACAATCGGTCAAGGCTTGGCTGTACCACAAGTTTCAGTGGCGGTGGTTGCAGCCGACAGTCGCAAACGCGAGGCTTGGCAAACCATCTATCAGCGTGCCCAGGCCGAAACTGTACATTGATGCACAACATGGCCTTGGAAACCGTTTGAGGGCGATTGCATCCGGTGCCGCCATTGCTGAGGCAACTGAGCGGGAACTGGTCATAGTCTGGGAGTCCGATTCGCACTGTGAGTGTCAATTCGGTGACCTGTACGACTATGAAGGGGCTGTAATGGGCAGGAGTTTTGCCGATGAAGCTGCTGCGCGTGGAGTGAACTTTGTGACGTACATGGAACTGGAGGCAAATGCCAGGAAACATAAACCCATACGCCTGAGGGAAGGTGCGGATTTTTATGCCCGAACAGCCTATGTGCTGAATTCACCTTACACCAGTGATGAAGCAGAAAACGTATTCCTGCAACGTTTGCAGCCTGTGGAAGCTGTTCTGGATCTTGTGTCGAGCGTCCGTAGTCCAAATGACGTGGCCGCCCATGTGCGCATGACCGGCGGTGCTGGTTTCGAACACCTTGCGTATGAAACAAGCGACAACTGGAACAAGCGCAGCCACAAGAAAATTGGCCACTGGAGGCAAAAAAGCCATTTTTCCAATTTCATGAAGCGCATTGATAGATTGGCAAGTGAAAAGCAGGCGGAGCGCATCTTTCTTGCAGCAGACCAGCTGGAAACGTATGTCGAGTTTCAGGAGCGATATGGGGGCCGTGTCGCGTTTCTCCCGCGCGAGCTGTATGACCGTTCCTCTGAGCAACTTATGTATGCCTTGGCTGATGCGTTGCTGCTTGGCAGGGCACCATTGTTGCTGGGTTCAACATGGAGTTCTTTTTCGGAATTGGCCATTCGGTTGTCTGCACAGAATATAGAGGTCGAAATGAGTGGGAAGGATTTCTAGGTAGGGTGGCGATAATCCATAGAAATTTCATCTACAACGAAGATAGCGAAATCATCTTTGCCTACGTGCCCAAAGTCGCGTGCACCAATTGGAAATCGCTCTTGCGTTACATGGCCGGGCATCAAGACTGGTTGAACCAAAAACTCGTTCACGACAAGGTTGCTGGAGGTTTGCGTTATCTGGACCTGACTGGCGCGGATGCCGATCTGCTGTCGTGCCCGAATATTCGCAAGTACGCGATGGTGCGGGATCCCTACAGTCGCGTCCTGTCAGCTTATCTGAACAAGGTGGAAAGCCGGTTAGCGCCCCGAATCGAGGCGCCGTTTGAGGACCATTTTCATACAGTGGTTCGGGACATTGATGCATTCAGACGCAAGAAACTGGGCGCAAGGCAGTTTCCCCGAATCGACTTCGAGGTGTTCTTGCGTTGGTTGCAGCAAGGGGGGTCAGTCTACACGCAAGACGAACACTGGACATCGCAATCCGTGCTGCTGCACCAACCGGAGGTCAGTTTCGACTTTATTGGTCGCTTCGAAAACCTGGCCGTGGATGCAGCACGAATTCTAAAAGAGATAGGTTGCGACAGAGAGTTTCCGTCGCAAAAGGACGTTGGTTTCGCAGCTACGGGTGCCCAGTCAAAGTTGGACCAGTATTACAACGCCACGACGCGACAGCTGGTAAATGACATATTTGCCAAGGATTTTGAAAATTTCGCATACACCGCCAGCCGGTAAGTAGACACGTAATCACGGACTGAAAAGTCGTGCCTACGCAGATGCCCTGGACTGCATGGTTGCCTGGACCTGATCGGATATCCAGGCATAGGTCTTTTCAAGGCCGTCCTGCAGGGGTTGTGTGGGTCGCCAGCCCAGTTGCTGCTCGATGAGATCATTGTCTGAACTGCGGGCGCGGACGCCTTGCGGGCCGGGGATCGCCTTGATGGTCAGGCGCTTGTTTGAAAGGCTGATCACCATTTCGGCAAGTTCGCGAATGCTGACCGGAAAATCCGATCCGATATTCAGCGGTTGCTCACAATCTGAGCGCATCAGACGCAGTATGCCGTCAAGGCATTCATCAACATACAGGAATGAACGCACCTGCTTGCCGTCACCCCACATTTCGATTTCACCGCCATCAACGGCTTCGGCGACCTTCCTGCAGATTGCAGCCGGTGCCTTTTCCCGTCCGCAACACCAGGAGCCCTGCGGACCGAAGACATTGTGAAGCCGACCTATTCTGGTCGGTATCTTGTTGTTGCGTGATACCGCCTGGAACAATCGTTCCGAGAACAGCTTTTCCCAACCATAGTCGCTGTCGGGATTTGCGGGATATGCGGTGCTCTCCCTGCAGGTGTAATTTTCCGTATCGTTCTGGGTATCCTGATTGTAGACGCAGGCCGACGATGTGTAGAACAGCCGCCCGATACTGCCGCGGGATGCTGAGCGGGCAGTGTTGAGGTTTATCAGTGCAGAGTTCGACATGATGTCGAAATCGTTCTCGCCGGTGAAGATGTACCCGGCACCGCCCATTTCGGCCGCGAGCTGGTAGACTTCATCGATATCCCTGTCAAAGCAGGCGTCGACCTGCTCGGGCAGCCTGAGATCAGCGATCATGAATTCATCGGCTGTTGTAGGGCTGAACTCGGGATACTTTCTATCGACGCCTCGAACCCAAAACCCCTCTTCTTTCAGGCGGGTCACCAGATGACTTCCAATGAACCCGCCTGCGCCCATAACCAATGCAGTCTTCATACTCACAACTTCCCGAAATATATTGAATGTTAACGTGCCAGATGTTCCGTGTACTTTACTTTAATTCTCAAACTGAGGCGAGGAGTTTGTTGCTCCCGGATTTGCCGACGGATGTTTTTGGACAACGAGAACAACCTCGGTTCACGAGGCTATTGTGCTGCATCGGATACAGGCGGTTCCACGAGTTCTGCATGTCCCTCTTTCACCAGATACAGTTTCGACGCAATTTCCTTCCACGCCGGACGGTGTGTAATAGCTACAATGGTATAGTCGCCGCCAAGACCGGTGATGTTTCGGCAGATCTCGGCCTCCGTCTCTTCGTCCAGCGCACTGGTTACTTCATCGAGAATCAGCAATTTCGGCTTGCTTGCCAGGGCGCGGGCCAGTGACAGGCGCTGGCGCTGGCCGCCGGAGAGCCTTGCGCCCATATTGCCGACTTCCGTGTCCAGCTGTTTTGGCAACTCGCCAATAAAGCCGTCCGCCCCGGCAGCCTTCAGCGCCTGCCACACATCTTCACGCGGAATACTGTCATCGCCCAGTGTCACATTGTCATAGACCGTACCATGCAGCAGGGTTAGTTCCTGCGGTACATACCCGATATCGTCGCGCCATTTGCTGACGTCAATATCCGTGAGAGGAATGCCGTCTATTGTCATCGTGCCATTGTTCGGGGTCAGCAGTCCCGTCAGCAGATCAATTATCGTGGTCTTGCCAGCGCCGGACGGGCCAAGCAGTACGGTAATTCCGCCGGCTGGAATCTCAATGTCAACCTGCTCGAGGACGGCCTTGTTGTCATAGGCAAAATCTACCTGTTCGAACCTGCAGCCCTGAGTGAGACCCGGTGCGCTGCCGCCGGCAACACGCTCTTGATTGCCCTCTGCCTTCTCGATCATCTCCATCAGCCCGAAATATGCCGTTTGCATGATGGCTTGTTGCTGCAACTGTTCCTGGATTTTTTTAACCAGGGTGATGACCTGATAGTAGATGATGCCCAGAACCAGCATGTCGGACAACGGCACCTTGACAATCTGGGTGCCGACATAAAATCCCGCCGTGACACTGACTGCCACCATGATGTCCTGCCCGTAACCCAACGCATGCCGGGACAATACCAGGGCGAAATAGGCTTTGCGCAGTTCGCCGACCAGTCCGTCGAACAGGGTCGAGAACGTGTCGCTCCGGTTCATCGATTTGATGGCCTTCATGTTGCCTACAGCATCCTGGACTTTCGATCCCAAAAGACCGGCGCGTTCCCATTGCTGTTTGCCGCTCTCGCGCGCGAACATGATAAGCTTGTACATCGGGATTGAGATGATGATCGCGGCAATTATCGTCAGGATCACCATGTAACCTGATACCAGCGTGGCTGCCAGCATAAGGGCAATTGCCTTAATGCTGGATACGATCACCATGGCGCTGGCATAGTAGGCTTCGCCTGCATGGAGTGTTTGCCCGGAGATTGAATTGGCGATGTGACCCGGGCGCAGGTCAACAAAGTAGTTCCAACGCGCCCGCATGACTCCGAACAACAGCCTGCGCCGGATTTCAGCCTGCACCTGCGCCACAGACGAGGCGACATACCCCATGGCTGTCAGGGAGATGAGGGATTTCAGAGTCAGCAGGGCTGCGACCAACATGATGAAGTTGGTAAGTGTCGGCGAAATACCTATCGAGGTCACAAGTCCGGTGATGATTTCGTTGAGTTTTGAATCACTGGCGACACCTTCACCGCCAAGCTGTCCAATGGCCGGCAGGATTGCGCCCATGCTCATCATGTCCAGCACACCGGCGATCATCATGCACGTCGTGACGGACCAGGGTTTCGCGCCAGGAGCGTTGAAAAAGATTTCGAGCAACTGGCTGGACTTGATAACCTTCATTGACCCAGTCCCCCCTGACTCTGCGGGTTTACAGCCCCTGCAAACATTTGTTCCAGCGTCTCTTGTTTTGAATTCCGCCGGTGCCCATTCCGCAAAAAGATATTCTGCCGTGAACACTGCAGGCGACGCTGTACCAGTCTGGCATGCACATATTGTGAACCTGTCTATACGATTTGTCCGCCTGCGTACATCCGCACTTTACCCCTACTGCAAAAATGATCCATGCTGACCTTTTGGCAATCAGAAAGGCGTATCGATGGAGTGGACGATAATACTGGTGGGCGTGTTTGCGATTTTCATTCCCGCCTTGATGTTGCCGGGCCCTGATTTTGTGGCGGTCGTGCGCTCGTCCATATCGCGAGGTACCGCGGCCGGACTGCTGACAACCGTCGGCGTGACAATCGGACTGGGCTTGTATGCCGCCCTAAGCCTGCTCGGCCTGTCCGCCATCCTGCTTGAATACCAATGGCTGGCGTGGGCGGTCCGGGTGTGCGGCGGGCTGTACCTGGCCTATCTGGGACTGAAACTCATTCTGACCAGGCCGGTGGCTGTCGCCATTGATGACACAGTGGTGAAAGACGGCGGCAATCCGCTTGTCTTCGGGTTCCTTGTTACCCTCACAAATCCCAAGGCAATCGTTCTGTTCACCAGCGTATTTGCCACCGCGATCACCGACACAATGCCCGTGTGGGGCATGATGGTGACGATAGGTCTGGTGATGGCAAGTGCGCTGACATGGTACACCATCGTTGCCGTGTTCATGTCGTCGCGCCCGGTGATATCGCGTTTCCGCAATGCCCAGCACTGGATTGAGCGGGCAGCCGGTGTCTGCTTCGTCGCCATAGGCGGCAAGATACTGGCGGACAGCAGGAACCCCATAGCGCCCTGAACGTGCCGCTGACCTGTGCAGTCAATGGGTCGTCACGATCTCCATGAAGGCCTGGCCAAACTGTTCGAGCTTGCGTGGCCCGATGCCGCCGATGGTTGCCATCTGGTCGAGCGTCGTGGGCCGGGTCCGGGCGATTTCGTTCAGTGTGGCATCGTGCAGTATGACGAAGGCCGGCACCTTGCGTTCCTGGGCAAGGGTGAGCCGCAGGGCCTTCAGCGACGTCAGCAGGTCCCGGTCCGCATCCGCCACTTCTATCGCCCCGGCCTTGGCTTTGGCCGGTTTTTTTGATCGCGCCGGTTTGAGCGCTTCGATCCGGCGCAAGGAGAACCTTCCGGCACCTGCTGCAATGTCTTCGGCGCGGCGCGTCAATTGCAGCGCTCCGTATTTCTGGATGTTGATGGTGAGATACGTGCCGGCAACGGCTTGCCGGATAAAGGCATTCCAGTATTCCTTGGAGTGGCCTGACCCCGCACCATAGCAATCCAGCGCGTCATGAGCGCGATCGGCAATCTTCTGGGTCCCGGCACCGCGCAGCACATCAATGATGTGGGCGCCGCCGAACATCTGGCCGGTCTGCCTGATGGCCGTAAACAGCAGCTTTGCATCGGCTGTGCCATCCTCCAGTTCGGGAGGCTGCAGGCAATTGTCGCAGTTGCCGCATGCACTGGCAGGTTCGTCGAAGTATGACAGCAGCGCCTGGCGTCGGCACTGGGAAGCCTCGCAGTAGGCCAGCAGCGCATCAAGGCGCTTGTGCTCGCGTACCTTGTGAGCCTCGTCCTCACCATCCTGCTCGACAAACTGCCGCCGCATCCGCATGTCCGACAGGTCGTAGAGCATCAGGGTTTCGGCCGGCATGCCGTCACGGCCGGCGCGGCCGATCTCCTGATAATAGGACTCCATATTAGCCGGCAGGTTGAGGTGGCATACATACCGGATATCGGGCTTGTCGATACCCATCCCGAACGCGATGGTGGCCACCATGATGACGGCTTCCTCGCTCATGAACCTGTTCTGGTTGGCCACCCGCAGGTCGGCGTCCTGCCCGGCGTGATAGGCGATGGCCTTGAACCCGTCCTGGCTCAGGAACTCGGCGACCTCCTCACAGAACTTGCGCGACAGGCAGTAGACAATGCCGGATGCATCCTTCTTGTCCTCGAGAAACTCCAGCAATTGCGTTTTCCAGTTGCGCTTGGAGGAAACCGCCAGCGTCAGGTTGGGGCGGTCGAAGCCCTGCACCAGGATTTTTCCCCGGCCGCGAAACAGTTTCTGTGCAATGTCCTTGCGGGTTGCATCGTCTGCGGTTGCGGTAAAGGCGCCGATGGCGGCATTCGGAAAGCGCTCGCACAAGACCGACAACTGCTCGTATTCGGGCCGGAAACTCACCCCCCATTTGGAAATGCAGTGGGCTTCGTCGACAACAATCAGGGCTGGGTCAAGTTTCTCGATTGCCTCCAGCATGCGCTCCGTCATCAGGCGTTCGGGCGACAGGTAAAGCAACCGGCAGGCACCAGATGCGAAAGCCCGCCAGTTCTCGACCTGCTGGGCGCGCGACAGCCCTGAATGGATGGCAGCCGCCGCAACACCGTTGACGCGCAGGCCGGCAATCTGGTTGTCCATCAGCGCGATCAGCGGCGACACAACAATGGTGGGACGATCCAGCAACAGCGCCGGCACCTGGTAGCACAGCGACTTGCCGGCTCCGGTGGGCATGACCACAAGGGCGTTTTCACCGCGAGACAACAGATCAATGACGGCTTCCTGGTCGGGTCGGAAACCATCAAATCCGAACACGTCCCGGAGAATTGCTGCTGCTGTCTGGGTCAAATCACAAGGTCCGTGCTGGCGGTGGAAAAAGCGACTCAAAACTGGATTACCGAGATGATTCCCTAGGTACACAATATCGCTTGCAGACACCATTGCTCAGACTGCCGCAAAGACCGGCGGCGGAGCATGTCGAGGCTGTTTGCTGCGGCGCTCGTCGACAAACTGTCGAATTCAACGTGAATTCGGTTTTTTTGAATCAAAAACTCAACAAACAATAATTTGCCAAACTTGGATTGATGGGCAAGATAATGCTCCGTTCCAGCTTGGCGGGATGAGGTTGGTCGGCTCATGACGGTGAGTCGGGTACAGTTTTGTCCTGCGAAACCCACAGAGGATATTGCCCATGATCCGCACCGGCGAACAGTACAAGGACTCAATTCGCGACACCCGCGAGGTGTATATTGATGGCGAAAAGGTTGCCGACGTCACCTCTCATCCGAGCTTCAAGGCGATTGTGGATGTAAGGGCGCGCATCTACGACATGCAGCACGACGCGGCCTTCAGCGATATCATGACCGTCGAGAAGGACGGTGAGCGCCAGGCAATCGGCAACGCACTGCCCTATACCCAGGACGACTGGTGGGCCAAACGCCGGGCCACCGACACGATCCTGGAAGATATAGGCGGCATTGCAACCCGTGTCGGTGATGAAACCGTCGGCGAGATGTGGTCCTTGTACGATGGCCAGGACGTGCTGTCTGAGATTGACCCGCAATGGGCCAAGAACATCGAAACCCATATCCACTCGGTCCTGGCCCGTGATCCGTTCCATGTGTCGGCCAACACCGACCCGAAAGGAGACCGTTCCAAGGCCCCGCAGGACCAGGATCCCGACATGCTGCTGCATGTGGTCAAGGAGACCGATGCCGGCATTATTGTTCGCGGTGCCAAATATGAAACGGCGGCTGCCTATGCCAACCAGGCCTTCACCAAGCCGACCATCGCCAACTGGGGCAACGACGCCTATTCCGATTATGCGGTCGGCTTCATATGCGACCTTGGATCACCGAACCTGAAATTCATCTGCCGGACCGGGTTTTCCGGCCGGGCCGATGCGCGCGACTATCCGCTGGCCAACAAGTTCGACGAAGTCGACACACTGGTGATTTTCGATAATGTGCTGATCCCCTGGGAAAACGTGCTGTTCTATCGGCACACCAAGGCGGCAGCCTTCATTCGCGCGACCCTGCACCGCTATTCGGCGTTTGCCTTCGTACAGCGCAATCTCAAGTTTGCCGACATGCTGATCGGTGCGGCTCTTTACAATACGCGCCAGACCGGTCTCGACAAACAGCCCGCCGTCCAGGAAAAGCTGGCCGAGATTGCCATGTACCGCGAGACCATCAACGCGCACCTGACCGCTGCCATTACGCTCGGCGAACGGTCTCCGGCAGGCCTGATGATGCCGAATCAGTCATTGCTGATGACGGGCCGGGTGCATGCCTGTTCCAACCTTTATGAGGCCATCAACACCACCCGTGACCTGTGCGGCGGCCAGATTTGCGTAACCCCGGATGTGGCGGCGTTCGAAGCGCCTGAAACAAAGCCGTGGCTGGAAAAATACTACACGCTCAACGACGACTGGCTGGCGGAAGACCGGCGCAAGCTGCTGGCCTTCGCGCGCGACCTGATTTCTTCGGATTATGCAGGTCACCGGCTTGCCTTCCAGATGTTCGCGCAAAGTCCGCGCTTTAACCAGATGGGTGCGATTTACCGTAATTTTGACTGGGACGGTCCGCTGGACTTCGTGAAGAAAGCGGCTGATCTGTCTGACCGGGTGCGGCCGGAAACCGGCCGTGCCGCCGGTGATGGCGCGGTCAACAAATGGTACTCGGACAACGCCGTTCTCAAGGCAGCCGAGTAGGCCTTGATGGAAGCCGGTGCCGACATGGATATCAGGGGGCAGTTCCTGCAAGCCATGAGCTGCGCCGCCAATACGGTCAACGTGGTGACGACCGATGGCGCCGCCGGGCGCGCCGGGGTGACCGTTTCCGCAATGGCGTCCGTCTCGGCTGACGGCGACGCACCGACCATGCTGGTGTGTGTGCACCACCTGTCGGCTGCGGCCCAGACCATTCTGGACAACGGCTGTTTTTGCACCAATATCCTGCGCGATGACCAGTCCTTCATATCCGATACGTTCGCGGGGCGGCTGAAAACGGAAGACGGCGACAAGTTTTCCTGCGTCGACTGGGTGGCGATGAAAACCGGCGCACCGCGGGTCAGGGATCCGCTGACGGCCTTTGACTGCACGGTGAAAAGCAGCGAGCGCGTCGGCACACATTTTGTGTTCATCGGTGAAGTGCAGGACATCTTTGTGGCGACGGGCGGCAGCCCGCTGATTTTTGCCAACCGCATGTACGGTTCGCCGGTGACGATCTCGCCACCGCGCAAGCAGCGCGCCGAAACGGACACCCTCAGGATCGGGACGCTGCACACGTTTGGTCCCTACCTGCTGCCAAGCATCATTCGCAAGCTGGAAGATGAAGTGGGGCCGATTGATCTGGACCTGCATGAAGGCGACCAGCGCGAGCTTCTGGAACTGCTGCGTGCCGGCACCATCGACCTTGCGTTCGTTTATGATTTCGATCTCGGGTCAGATGTCACGGCATTGACGGTTTCCGAACTGCCGACCTATGTGCTGCTGGCGGAAAATGACCCGCTTGCCGCGCAAGGCGCGGTTGCGCTGGCAGACCTGGTTGCCAGGCCCATGGTGCTGCTGGATGCATCGCCGAGCCGGGATTATTTCCTGTCCCTGTTTGCTGGTATCGGCGACCCGCACGTGGCTTATCGCACCGGTACATTTGAAATGGTCAGAGGCATGGTGGCGCACGGCCTGGGTTACAGCCTGCTCGCAACCAAGCCTGCATCGGCGATGAGTTATGACGGCAAGGCGCTGGTGACGCGACCGCTGGTGGACAGGGTTGAAACCAGCCGCCTGGTGCTGTCGCAACGGCGTGATGTTGAGCTTACCAAGTCCGCGGAAGCCTTTGTCTGGCACTGCGTGCAAATTTTCGGGCTGGATATGGACTGACAGACAAAGCAAGAGCAATCTGTTGGCGATCGTTCGTTTGGCCAGGAAACAAGATTGTCCCGCGGGACTTACAGGAGCAGGAAATGACATTTTCATTGGTGGCACGTTGTGCTGAAACCGGCATGTTTGGTGTGGCCGTCTCATCTTCGTCACCGGCGGTTGCCGCCAGGTGCGCTTATGCGCAGGCAGGCGTCGGTGCCGTTGCCAGTCAGAATGTCACCGACCCGCAACTGGGCACGCGCGCGCTCACGCTGATGGAAACCGGAGCGAGCGCTGCGCAGGCCATCGAGGTCCTGAGAAACTCAAGCGCCTTTATCGAGTACCGTCAGGTTCTGGCGGTCGATACAAACGGAGAGACCGCCATCCACTCCGGGCCCAACACGCTGGGTTCCTGGGCCGAAGCCAAGACGACAAATGTGGCCAGTGGCGGCAACCTGCTGGCAAGCAAACAGGTGCCGCAGGCCATTGTCGACGGTTTTCTGAATACGTCGGGCCATATTGGTGATCGTCTGATCGCGGCGATGCGGGCAGGGGTCGCAGAAGGCGGCGAGGAGGGCCCGGTCCATTCGGCCGGTATGAAGATTGTCGACAAGGTCGCCTGGCCGGTGGCTGAATTGCGCTGTGACTGGAGTGAAGACTGCCCGATCGAGAACATTGCAACCGCGTGGCAGGTTTACAAGCCACAGCTTGACGCCTATCTGCAGCGCGCGATCGATCCGCGTGAAGCGCCAAGTTACGGTGTGCCCGGCGATGAGTGAGTACAACTTCCAGACCCTTGCCGGCCGCCGGGGCCTGCGCGGCTGTTGTCGGTAAGCAGATGCGCATCACCTTGAAGCAGCTGGAGTATTTTGTTGCCGCCGGTGAAATGGGCAGCATCAAACTTGCCGCATCACGCATCAACATTTCCCAGCCGTCGATCTCGTCGGCCATTTCGCATCTCGAGCGGGAATTCGGCGTGCAGCTGTTCGTGCGCCATCATGCCCAGGGCCTGGCGTTGACATCTGCCGGCAAGACAATGCTGCGCGAGGCCAAGCTCATGCTCAGGCAGGCCCAGGGCCTGTACACGATGGCGGGCGAACTGAACAACGAGATGCGGGGCCGCCTGTCGGTCGGCTGCATGGTCACCCTGGCGCCAATGATTGCACCGGAACTGGCACATGCATTCAGCAGCCAGCACCCCGGCGTGACCTTGAGAATGACAGACGGCAGTCATCAGGACCTGCTGGACAAACTGCGCCAGGTCGAAATCGATGTTGCAATTTCCTACGACCTTCAGGTGCCCGACGACATCCAGTTTGAACCACTGGCAACCCTGCCGCCGCATGTGCTGGTGTCCCGGAACCATCGTTTCGCCCGCCAGACGTCGGTTGATCTTGAAGAGCTCACCGGTGAACCGATGGTCTTGCTGGACCTGCCCAGAAGCCGGGAATACTTCATCTCGCTGTTTGAGAGCAAAGGTCTGCAACCGAACATCATTGCGCGTGCGGCCAATCAGGAAGTGGTGCGTACGATGGTTGCCAACAATTACGGCTTCACCATAGCAAATGTCCGGCCACGAAATCCTGCGGCACTGGATGGCCGCAAGCTGGTGCCGGTGAAGCTGGCCGGAGACCACAAGCCAATGCGGATTGGCATTTCGACACTGGCCCAGGAACGCAAGCCGATGATCCTGACGGTTTTCGAACAGCACTGCCGGACCCTGATTACCGATACAGGCATTCCCGGCATGACCGTGGGAGAAAAAGATGGCACGTGACCCGCGCTACGATGTTCTGTTCGAGCCGGTGAAAATCGGTCCCGTGACAGCGAAGAACCGATTTTACCAGGTGCCGCACTGCAATGGCGGCGGTTACCGGGACCCGTCTGCCGTTGCCGCCATGCGCGGCAGCAAGGCCGAAGGCGGCTGGGGCGTCATCTTTACCGAACAGTGCGAGATGCACCACAGCTCGGAGATTACGCCCTATATCGAACTGCGATTGTGGGATGACGAGGACATTCCGCAGCTGGCCAAAATGGCCGGGCGGATGAAGGAGTATGGCGGGCTTGCCGGCATACAGCTTGCCTATTCCGGCATAAACGGACCCAATCTTTATACCAAAGAAGTTCCGCTGGCACCGTCCGCCCTGCCAATCCGTACCTTCACCAACGACCCGGTCCAGGCGCGGGCAATGGACAAGCAGGACATCCGTGACCTGCGGCGCTGGTTCGTCAATGCCATGAAGCGATCGCGCACGGCCGGGTTTGACCTGGTATGCCTGTATGGCGCACATGGTTTCGGGATTTTCCAGCACTTCCTGTCTCGCGCCACCAACCAGCGCACAGACGAATATGGCGGCAGCCTGGAAAACCGGGCCCGGTTCGTTCGTGAAGTGGTCGAAGATGCGCACAACACCATTGGTGACAGCATGGGCATCACCCTGCGGCTGTCGCTGGACGAGATGATCGGTGATCTCGGGTTTGCCAATTCGGAAGTGCGTGACTTTGTCGAAATGCACAAGGACCTGCCCGACCTGTGGGACCTGGCGCACGGGGCCTGGGAGGACTGTTCAGGCCCGTCGCGCTTCAAGGAGGAGGCAGCGCAGCAGGACCTGGTGCAGGGGATCAAGTCATTGACGTCCAGGCCTGTGGTCGGCGTTGGCCGGTTCACGTCGCCCGACGTGATGGTCAGGCAGATCAATTCCGGGCTGCTGGACCTGATCGGCTGCGCCAGGCCGTCGATAGCCGACCCGTTCCTGCCGAAAAAAGTGGAAGAAGGCCGCATAGAGGACATTCGAGAGTGTATCGGATGCAATATCTGCATCACCGGTGACATGACAATGTCGATATCGCGCTGCACGCAGAACCCGACATTCATGGAGGAATGGCGAAAGGGATGGCATCCCGAGCGCATGCAGGAGAAGGGGCAATCGCAGAATGTGCTTGTGGTCGGCGCGGGTCCGGCCGGGCTGGAGGCAGCCCATGCACTGGCTAAACGCGGTTATGATGTTGCACTGGCCGAGGCAGGCACTGAACTGGGTGGCCGGGTTGCCCTGGAATGCAAGCTGCCGGGCCTGTCTGCGTGGGGCAGGGTACGCGACTACCGTGAATACCAGTTGTCACAGATGGGCAATGTCGAAACCTACCTGAACAGTGAACTGGGGCTTCAGGATGTGCTGGAGTTTGGTTTTGACACTATCGCCATCGCAACCGGTTCGACCTGGCGCAGGGACGGTGTTGCGCGCCAGCACGTGGTGCCGATGCCGATTGATGACAACATGCCGGTTTATACTCCGGATGACCTGATGGCTGGAAACGTGCCCGCGGGTGATGTCGTCGTGTATGACGATGACCACTACTATATGGGCGGTGTGCTGGCAGAACTGCTGGTGCGGGCCGGGGCCGCAGTGACCCTGGTGACACCGTCGGCTTATGTGTCGGACTGGACCAACAACACGCTGGAGCAGGCCAGTATTCACAAACGTCTGGTGGAATTGGGCGTGAAAATCCAGCTCAATCGCGGTCTGCAGTCGATAGCCGCAGATCATGTTGTGACCGATTGCGTTTATGCCGGGCAGACAGAGGCGCTGCCGGCAAGCAGTGTTGTGATGGTCGCATCACAGGTGGCGAATGACGGCCTGTGGCGTGACCTGCAGGCGCGCGAGCCGGACTGGGCGGACGCCGGCATCGCGTCCGTCAAGGTGATCGGAGATGCACAGGCGCCCGGTCCCATAGCCTGGGCCACCTATGCCGGGCACCGCTATGCGCGTGAGCTGGACATGCCGGATACCGGTGATGAGATACCGTTCCGGCGTGAAATTGCCCGGCTTTCGCCGGACTGAGCCGGCAATCAGCCTTTCGGGAAGTAGTCCTCAAAACTGCTCTCACGATAGACGTCCGCGGTGCAGCAGTGCAGGCCGCCGCCAAAGGCATAGGCATCGCGCAATTCCACTTCGACGACTTCGATACCCAGCTTGTCGAACTGCTCGGCCTGGTAGACTTCGGATTTTTCGACGCACACGGTCTTGGGATCGAGCACCAGTACATTCATGCTGAGCCACGTCGAGGAGTAACAAAGCGGTGGCGGCGAATTGTGTGCCGGTTGCGCTGCATCGACAATTTCCCAGCCATTGCGGTGGAAGAACTCGCGCTGGTCATCGGGCAGGCGCCGGTTCGGATTGTTGAGGATCAGGCCGGGTCGAACCGGGGTGAAGGTGGCGTCGATGTGGATCGGGTACGGGTCGCCGGGAAAGTTCACCGCATGGACCCGGTGGTCGGGGAAATGCCGGCGCAGCCACTCAATGCCCTTGAGGTTGGTGGTGAAACCATGCTGCACGACAAGGTCCTTGCCCATGCGCAGGACGTCCGCTGCATCAAACAACGGCTCTTCCTCGGTGGTGACGAAGAACTTGTCCGCCGTCCATTCAAGCCGTTTTTCAATGCCGATTTTCTCCGACAGGTAATCGGCCCGGTAATCGGCATCGGTAAGCCGCGGCTTGGGTGCGGCCTCGTGCCTGAAGTTGGGGTCTTCGTTGAAGTATTGCTGCATCAATGGCCGGTAGCACAGGTATTCAAACCAGCGGCAGCGATAGGACATGGTTGCTTCGAGGATTTCGCTGCCGACAGTGAGCAGCACATCGCGCGGCGGCATGCAGCCAAACTGGCTGTCGGTGTGAAAGTCGGGTGTTGTTGCAGGCAGTGAGAAATCCGTCGGGGTCGGGCGGTCCACCCTGATGCCGCGCTTTTGCAACTGGAGGGCAAAATTGTCCAGCAACTCGTTGCCGCGATCGATCATCTCCTGCGGGCGCTTGCCCCACTGGCCGCGCATATCGGAATCTTCCGGCACCTTGGCATCCAGGGCAGGCTCTGCCGGCGGGATGTGGCAATCGGTTGCCAGACCGACAATGACGTGTTTCAGGGGATCCCATTCATTCCAGCTGTTGACGGTGGTTTTCTCAGCAGTCCAGTTCATTGCCATTTCCTCAGTCAGGCTGTGCTCAGCCCAGATATCTTCTTTTTGTGTATGTCAAAACTTGCGACGGCGCATTGAGCACAACATCGGCTACCTCGCCAATAAAAATGATGTGGGTTCCCCAAGCCTGCTGCAGTTTTAACCGGCAGTCGAATATGGCCACTGCGCCATCCAGGTGCGCAGAGCCAGTTGCGCCCGATGAATGTGTCACACTGTCATACTTGTCCGGGCCCGTTGCCCCGTGCCGGCCCGCAAACCCGTCCGCGAGGCCGGATTGGCCTTCAGCCAGCACATTGACCGCGAACACGGCATTTTGCGCTATGGCCTTGGCTGTCAGGCTGTCGGCATGCAGGCATACCAGCAGTGATGGTGTTTCGCTGTCAGCCGATACCGGCGACATGGCGGTAACTGTGGTGCCGGCACGGCCGCCCCCGCCATCGGTTGTGACCACGCATACCGAATTGGTAAGCTGGCTCATGGCATCCAGAAACGGTTGTCTGAGCGGGCTTTCGCCTGTGTCAGTCGGCATGGGATTTCCTGTTGGATCGGATGAGGTTAGGATTTGGTTCAGCTAATCAACATTGCAAGTGAGCCCACGATCTAGCAGACTTTGGGTCATACACAATAGAGACATGTACCATGAATGTTCACAGCAAACCGGTATCCGCCACCGCCGAGCTTAAAGCCAATGCATCGCTGCCGTTTGAACGCGCGCGCGCGATGCCGAAAAGCGTCTACACATCCGAAGAGTTCCTGGCCGAGGAAATCGAGCATGTGTTCGCGAAAGACTGGTTTTGCGCCGGCCGCGCCAGCTCCCTGAAACAGCCCGGCGATTACATCACGCTTGAACTGGCAGGCCAGCCGGTCATGGTTGTGCGGGATGCGGAAGGCAAGCTGCGGGCCCAGTCGAATGTCTGCCTGCACCGCATGTCGACGCTGCTTGAAGGGGCCGGCAATACCCGGTCCATCGTGTGCCCCTATCATGCCTGGACCTATAATCTGGACGGCAGCCTGCGTGGCGCACCGGCCATGACCCTGAACGAGGGGTTCAAGAAAGACGGCTACTGCCTGCCCCAGGTCCGGTGCGAGGAATGGCTGGGATGGATCATGATGTCGCTGAATCCGGATGCGAAGCCGGCTTCGGAGGGTCTGGTGGAAGTTGAAGACCTGGTCGGCCAGTACGGCATGGAGCACTATACCGAAACGTTCCATGAAACCCACGTCTGGGACACCAACTGGAAGGTCCTGGCCGAGAATTTCATGGAGAGCTATCATCTTCCCGTCTGCCATGCCGGCACAATCGGCGGCTTGTCGAAGCTGGAGGAGATGGACTGCCCGCCCGGCAAGGAGGCCTTCAACTATCATTTCATCCTGAAGGACGACAGCCTGAAAATCGCCCTGGCGCATCCGTCCAATACCCGCCTTGAAGGCCATTGGCGGCGTACCACGACACTGCTGGCCATATACCCGAGCCTGCTGATCACGCTGACACCGGGATATTTCTGGTACCTGTCCCTGCATCCGAAGGGAACCGGTCAGGTCAGCATCATTTTTGGCGGCGGCATGTCGCCGGAATTCGTCAATGATCCGGAAGCACAAGCGCACTTCGGGCAATTGAAAGAACTGCTGGACGATGTAAACGTCGAGGATCGCGGCTGCACGGAAAAGGTCTACAAGGGCCTGTGTTCCGGTTTTGCCAGGCCGGGACACCTGTCCCATCTGGAACGCCCGAATTATGACTTTGCGCAGTATCTTTCATCGCGCATTCCGTGATACGCCCGCGGGCATGATTTCGTTTCTGCACACCAGCCCGGTTCACGTGGCGACCTTTGATGCGTTGCTGGATGAATTGTCACCCGGCATGCCGCGCCAGCACCGGGTCGAGGAAAGCTGGCTTGAGACCGCTCGCGACAATGGCATGTCGCCGGAACTGTCCGATACGATTACCGATGCGATGCGCCAGCTGGCAGCCGGCGGGGTAGGGGTTTGCACGTGCTCGACGATCGGCGGGGTTGCCGAAGCCGCTGGCATCCACGGCGCACCGACGATCAGAATTGACCGCGCCCTGATGCAGGCGGCCCTTTCACATGGGCTCCGTCCGCTGGTGGCCATGTGCCTTGAAAGCACAAAGGCGCCCACGCTGGACTTGCTGGGCGATGTTGCCGGAGGGCAAGGCATGGATGCGGCACCGGTTGTCGTCATGTGCCAACCGGCATGGCAGCATTTTGAGGCAGGTGATATGGACGCCTATGCCCGGTCGATTGCCGAAACCGTCAAGGCAGGCCTCGGCAATGATAGTGTAGACTGCATAGTCCTGGCGCAGGGATCCATGGCGGTCGCCGAGCCGTTGCTGGCCGATACCGGCCTGCCGGTTCTCAGCTCACCCCGGCTCGGCGTTTTGCGGGCGCTGGACATCCTGAACGAAAACGCCTGACCCCGAACGGTTCGGCTGAGTTACTTGACGCGGTTGTCTATAATGCGTTTTGCCTTGCCCATGGAGCGCTCGATTGTTTCGGGTTCGACAACATGAACGATCGACGTCACACCGATATTGTTCTTGATCAAGGTCTGCAGTTCCGCCGCCAGGCCGATACGGACCTCTTCGGCGGCTGACCCGGGCAGGGCCTCGACGTTGATGGTCATGGCGTCCATACGGTCCGACTTGGTCAGTTCGATGTAGAAGTGCGGGCTCAAGCCTTCCGTACGCAGGATCAGTTCCTCGATCTGGGTGGGGAACACGTTGACACCGCGAATGATCATCATGTCGTCTGAGCGCCCGGTCACCTTTTCCATGCGCCGCATACTGCGCGCCGTTCCCGGCAACAGCCTGGTCAGGTCGCGGGTGCGATAGCGGATGATCGGCAAGGCCTGTTTGGTCAGCGAGGTAAACACCAGTTCGCCCTGTTCGCCGTCCGGCAGCACTTCACCGGTCTCCGGATTGACGATCTCGGGGTAGAAATGGTCTTCCCAGATGTGCAGGCCGTCCTTGGTCTCAACGCATTCCTGCGCGACGCCGGGGCCGATCACCTCCGACAGGCCGTAGATGTCTATGGCGTCCATATCAAAAGCCTGTTCGATTTCTTCGCGCATGGAATTGGTCCATGGTTCGGCACCGAATATGCCGATTTTCAACGATGACTTGCGCGGATCAATGCCCTGCCTGCGGAATTCGTCGAGCACTGCCAGCATGTAGCTGGGGGTGATCATGATGACCTCGGGCTTGAAATCCTGGATGAGCTGGACCTGGCGTTCGGTCATGCCGCCGGAAATCGGGATAACCGAAAGCCCGAGGCGCTCTGCGCCATAATGCGCGCCGAGCCCGCCGGTGAACAGTCCATAGCCATAGGATATGTGGCATTTCATGCCTGGCCGGCCGCCGGCGGCGCGGATTGAACGAGCCATCACATCGGCCCACATGTCGACATCGGCCTGGGTATAGCCCACGACGGTGGGTTTTCCGGTGGTGCCGGATGAGGCGTGAATGCGGGCAACCTGATCCTGCGGCACGGCAAACATGCCGAACGGGTAGTTGTCACGCAGGTCGGATTTGACGGTGAAGGGAAATTTCGCCAGGTCCGACAGTTCCTTCAAGTCACCTGGTTTGACGCCGGCCTTGTCAAATGCCTGCTTGTAGTGGGCAACATTTTCATAAGCCTGCGCCAGCGTCGTTTTCAGCCGATGCAGCTGCAGCGCCGAGATTTCATCGCGCGATGCGGTTTCTATGGCGTCTGTCATGGGGGTGTAGGTTGCCGGGTCAAGCATTGGTTTTTCCTGGTTAGGTGAAAGCTACGGTCAGGAGGCCTCGATAATCGAGCCTCCGACGGTTCTGGAGTGGCCCCGGAACTCGGCGATCTGCTGGCCGCTTTCGAGGGTCACTGTGATATCATAGATGCCGGACCGGCCGGTGCGTGAGCGCTCGACGGCCGTGGCGACCAGCCTGTCTCCGGCTTTTGCCGGCGCAATGAAAGTGATCTGGGCGTGTTGTGCGACCGTTCTTTCATCATAGGTGTTGCAGGCAAAGGCGAAGGCTGAATCGGCGAGGGTAAATATGAATCCGCCGTGGCAGGTGCCGTGGCCGTTGGTCATGTCGGGCCTTACCGTCATCGACAGTTCGGCGTTGCCGGGCGAAACCGACACGAGTCGCATGCCGAGTGCCTGAGAGGCATTGTCGTTGGCCCAAAGGGCGTCGGCACAGGCCCTTGCGGTATTGTCTTTGCTGGATGTCATGAAGACTCGTGGATTGAACTAAACAGTTGTAATCACAATGTGCCAAATGTAGCCAGCAATGGCAAAGTCGATTCTGCGGCTTCACAATTTTGCTGCATCGGAGGTTTAGGCGACGCGCATGGACATCAAGATCAACGGCAAGACGGTTTCGATTGAAACCGACCCTGAAATGCCCCTGCTGTGGGCACTGCGCGATGTTGCGGGGCTGACCGGTACCAAGTTCGGCTGCGGCATCGCCATGTGCGGAGCCTGTACCGTGCTGATCGACGGCGAACCGACCCGGTCGTGTTCCATTGCGCTGGAAGACGTGTCGGGCGAGGTGACGACGGTAGAGGCGCTGGAAGGCGACGACGGTGCACTGCATGCGGTGCAGGAAGCCTGGATCGAGCTTCAGGTCGCGCAATGCGGTTATTGCCAGTCCGGCCAGATCATGTCGGCAGTGGCGCTTCTGGCCGGCAATTCCTCTCCAACCGATGCCGACATAGACGACGCCATGTCGGGCAATCTGTGCCGCTGTGGCACCTATCCGCGCATCCGGGCAGCCATCCATGCGGCTGCCAGGAAACTGGCGGGGGCCTAGGCACATGGGAAAACTGCTCAGGCGAACATTCCTCATCGGTTCCGCGGCAGTTGCCGGCGGGGTGGCTGTCGGGTTCTACATGTACAAGACGCCGTATCCGAACCCGCTCACGGCTGACGCTGACAAGGGTGAAAGTGTCTTCAACCCGTTCGTCAAGATAGCCGCCGACAATTCGGTGACCATTATCGTGCCGCGGGCCGAGATGGGCCAGGGTGTCGTGACCACCATGGCCGCCCTGGTGGCGGAAGAGCTTGATATCGAGCTTTCAGACGTGAAAACCGAATTCGCACCGGCTGCC